>JANRJF010000403.1:0-22265 GCA_033764095.1 Deltaproteobacteria bacterium
CCGGCTCTGTTACGCGTCAGGCTAACACTCGTTAGCCAAGAGGAGGTTCCCTCATGCAGTACGACATCGTGTCCGCCGACTCGCACATCATCGAGCCGCCCGACCTGTGGGAGAAGTGGTTGTCGCCGGAGTTCCGCAAGCGCGCGCCGCAGCTCACCAAGGACGATGAAGGCGGCGATGCGTGGGACTTCCACGACGGCGGCAAGCCGATGACCATCGGCCTGGTCACCAAGACCAAGGGCCAGAGCTACGACGATCTGCGCTGGGGCGGCTCGCGCTACGAGACCATCAACCAGGGCTGCTTCGAGGCAACGGCGCGCGTCAAAGAGATGGAGGAGGACGGCCTGCAGCTCGAGGTCATCTATCCGCCGCAGCGCACCATGCGGCACTTCATGCTCGACGACGACAAGGAGTTTCACATCGCCGGCGTGCAGGCCTACAACGACTGGCTCGCCAAGGACTTCGTCGGCAAGGCGCCGAAGCACTTCGTCGGCCAGGGGCAGATCCCCAACCTGGGCATCGAGACGGCGGTGGCCGAGATGAAGCGCGCCCGCGCCATGGGCCTGCGCGGCGTGGTGATCTCCAGCTGGCCGTCGGGCAAGCCCTTCCTCGACGACGATTGCGATCCGTTCTTCGCCGAGGCGGAGAAGACCAACACGCCGGTCAGCGTGCACATCAGCCTGGTGCACAAGGGCCAGCAGCGCGAGCAGATCGGCAGCATCGCGCGCAAGGGCGAGGCGGCGCTCACCGGTTTCAGCGCCGCTGGCCTCACCACCATGCCGGTGATCGTCGGCGAGACCATCTTCTGGGGGCTGTTCGACAAGTTCCCGAAGCTGAAGATGGTCGGCGTCGAGTGCGGCGCCGGCTGGGTGCCGTACTTCCTCGAGCAGATGGACGACCGCTACTGGCGCAACCGCAACTGGGCGAAGAGCAAGCTCAAGCACCAGCCGAGCGAGTACTGGAAGCGCAACTGGATGGCGACCTTCATGATCGACCACTACGGCGTCGCCAACCGCCACTCGGTCGGCGTGCGCAACATGATGTGGTCGACCGACTACCCGCACCACGGCGCCGACTGGCCGTACTCGCGCAAGGTGATCGACGAGCAGTTCCACGGCGTCGCCGCCGAGGAGCGCGAGCGCATGCTGGCGCGCAACTGCACCGAGCTGTACGGCCTCGAATAGGGGGCTGGGGGTTAGGGGTTGGGGTTCGGAATCAGAATCCCCAACCCCCAACCCCGTAACCCCTAACCCCGATCTTTTCGCCATGCGGGCCGCGATCGTCGGCATCCACCAGACGCCGCACGCGGCGCACCTGCCGGCGAGCGAGCTGGGGCTGGCGGTGGCGGCGATCAGCGCCGCGCTCGCCGACGCGGGCCTGACGGCGCGCGATCTCGACGGCCTGGTGAAGAACGCCATGGAGGCCACCGAGGAGCACGCCGTCGCGCGCGCCCTCGGCATCCCCAACCTGCGCTGGTTCTCCCAGGCGCCGTACGGCGGCGGCGCCACCTGCGGCATGGTGGCGCACGCCGCGGCGGCGATCGACGCCGGGCTCGCCGACACGGTGGCGATCTGGCGCGTGCGCAAGCGCGCCTCCGGCGGCCGGCCGTGGGCGCAGCGCGGCCAGCAGATCGACGGCGACGCGCAGTTCGCCGCGCCGTACGGCCTGCTGCGCCCGCACGACCAGGTTGCGCTGCTGATGCGCCGTCACATGCACGAGTACGGCAGCACCAGCGCGCAGCTCGGCGCCATCGCGGTCGCCTGCCGCGCGCACGCGGCGCACAACCCGCTGGCGCAGAAGCGCACGCCGATCACGCTTGCCGACCACCAGGCGTCGCGCCTGGTGAGCGACCCGCTGCGCCTGCTCGACTGCTGCCTGGAGACCGACGCGGCAGCGGCGCTGGTGCTGACGCGCAGCGACCGCGCCCGCGACACCGCCCGTCCACCGGCACTGGTGCGCGCCGCGACCCAGGGCAGCGGCGCGCAGGCCGGCCGCATGCTCGACTGGCACAAGCCCTTCCCGCTCGAATCGACCGGCGTCGCCGCCGCCGCGTCCCTGTATCGCCAGGCCGGCCTCGGCCCCGACGACATCGACTGCGCGCAGCTCTACGACTCCTTCACCCCCTTCGTGCTCTTCGCCCTCGAAGCCTACGGCTTCTGTCCGCGCGGCGACGGCGGCCGCTTCGCCGCCGACGGCAATCTGCAGTGGCCGAGCGGCCGCCTGCCGGTGAACACGCACGGCGGCTCGCTCTCGGAGGGCTACGTGCAGGGCATGAACCACCTGATCGAAGCCGTGCGCCAGCTGCGCGGCACCTCGACCTGCCAACTGGCGCGCGTCGAGCACGTGCTGGTCACCAGCTCGACCAGCGTGCCGACCAGCGCGGTGATCCTCGCGCGCGCCTAACGCTCGCCGAGCAGCGTGCCGATGCGCGCGCCGAGTCGCACCGGCGTGCCCGGCGGGCGGACGTCGAGCGCCAGCGCGCCGGGCGCGGCGACCAGCACGATGGTCGAGCCGAACTCGAAGCGGCCCCATTCCTCGCCCTTGGCGAAGTGGAGGTCGGCGTAGGCGCGGCGCGTCACCGCGACGTGCGGCAGGTTGGTGGTCAGCTCATCGAAGGTGAGGCGGATCTTGCCGACCATGGTGGCACCCACCGCGACCAGGCAGAACGCCTCGCTGCGCCCGTCGCGCGAGAAGAAGGCGGCGATGCGCTCGTTGACCGCAAACAGCCCATCGACCCCCTCGACGCCGATGCGGTTCACTGGCCACAGCGCGCCGGGCAGATAGGTGGCGCGCGTCACCCGCGCCGCGCACGGCGTGTGGAAGCGATGATAGTCGCGCGGCGACAGATACAGCGTCGCGAAGGCACCGCCCTCGAAGGCGCGCGCCGCCGCGTCGTCGCCGAGCAACGCCGCGAGGCGGTACGGCCGCCCCTTCACCTGCAGCAGCTGCCCGCGCTCGACCACTCCCGCCGCGCCCCAGCTGCCGTCGCAGGGCGAGACGAACGCCTCCGGCGCCGGGTCGATCGGCCGCGCCCCGTCGCGCAGCGCGCGGGTGAAGAACTCCTGCAGGCTGGCGAAGCGGTCGAGCGGATCGCGCACCTCGCTGAAGTCGACGCCGACGGCGCGGCCGAAGGCGCGCACCGCCGGCCCGCGCAGCGCCGCCGGCAGCCGCCGACTCGCCAGCCAACCGGCGGCGCGCGACATCGCGTGCTGCGGCAGGGCACGCAGCGCCGCCACGGCGAGGCGATGCGACGACATGACCGCCACCCCTACACCGGACGCCGGGGGCAGCAAACCGGCGCGCGCGAGGGATGGCGATGCACGCGCGTCGCCTGCCGCAGCAAATGCCCGGTCGCGCGCGTCCCTGGTCGATACAGCGCACCGATCACCGATTCTTCATCCACCGCTCATGCCGCCGTCACCGCCTCGCGCTAGGGTCGCCAGCCACTATGTTCCGTGTCCGCTCTGTCAGCGCGAGTTCGACCTGTTCGCCGCCGTCTGGTGCGCGCACGCCGGCGAGGCGCCGTCGAAGATGTGCCCGAGCTGCGCCCGTTGCGTCTGCGAACACCCCGCCTACGGCGAGCCCAACTTCTGGAAGGACGCGCCGACCGCCTTCCGCCAGCAGGGATTCCAGCGGCTGTTCCTCTTCTACCTGTGATGCGGGCTGATCGTCGGGAGGCGGGTGCGGCGCTGGTGCTGCCGGCCGGCACGCCCTACGAGCGCGAGCTGGTCGCCGAGCACCTGCACGGCGTGGCGCGCCGGCGCGGCGCGGTGCGCATGCGGCTCGGCGCGCAGCACTGGCTGCTGGTCTGGAGTCGGCAGTCGTGCGCCAGCCGCTGTGCCGCGTGCGGCGGCCGCCAGCGCGGCCTCTGCGTCCGCCTGGCGGCCCGCGACTGCTGCGCGCGCTGCGCCCTCGATGCGCTGGTGACGCAGAACGCTCGCGGCACCTGCTGTGCGGTGATCGCGCCGCCGCGCGCGCCGCGCCCTGCCCCGTACTGAGGGGCGCCAATCGCCATGCCGCGCGGCCGGCGTCGACCGGGCGGCGCGCGACGGCGGGCGGATCGATCGCGGACCGCGGCGGCGGCCGAGTTTTGACCACCCCGCCGGAGCCGCCGCATCGTGCGCCGCAGTGAGCGATGCCACAGCGCGGCGCATGGCAGGGCGCGCATCTCGCGTGGCTCGCCGACGGGGCATCGTCACCGCCATGCCGGCGCGCTGCGCAGGTGCCGCAGAACTCGGGCGGCTCGGTGCAATCCTGTCCGCGCGGATGAGCCACCGCCGGTCGGCCAGTGCAAAACTCCAGTGGCACGCTTGTTGTTGTCCGCTACTCTGGGCTCAACGTCAGAGGGAGGACTGTCGTGGGAGTGATTCGAAGCCGTCCGGGCGGCGCGCAGCTCAGAACCGAACGCGGCTTCACGCTGCTCGAGCTTCTGCTCGTGATCGCGATCATCGCCATCCTCGGCGCCATCGCCATCCCGCAGTTCCTCAGCTACCGACAGACCGCCTTCGACGCGCGCGCCAAATCCGACCTGCGCAACGCCGCCAACGCCGAGGAGGCCTACTTCGTCGCCACCGGCGACTACCTCGACTGCACCAACAGCAGCTGCGTGAGCCAGCTGCCGGACTTCCGTCTGTCGGACACCGTGACCATCACCATGGTCGCCGCGAACGGCGCGCAGCCGACCTTCACCGGCACCGCCTACACCACCGGCGGCCAGAAGACGTTCCTCTACGACAGCGCCTCCGGCGGCATGGTGTACTGACCCGCCGCGGCCGCGCGCATTTCCCCCACCCGCGCCGCTGCACTAGATTGGCGGCGTGAGACGCCGCGCGGCGACGCGATCCGCGGCAGTTCTGCTCGCCGCGCTCCTCGTGCTGGCCGGCTGCGGCGCCAGCCGGTCCGCGGCGCCGCCGGTTTGGGAGCCGCCGCCGTTCCTCATCACCTTCTGGTGCGCGCCGCCGCTCGATCAGCTCGACGACGCGCGCCTCGCCGAGATCGCCGCCGCCGGCTTCACCACCGTCGGCGCCCCCTGCGAGGGCGACTTCACGGTCGCGGCGAACCGCCGCGTCCTGGCGGCCGCGGCGCGCCACGACCTGCGCGTCTGGGTCGCCGACCACCGCCTCTACGAAGCCGCCGCCGGCGCGCTCGCGGCGACCGACGTCGCGCCGGCCGTGGTCGCGGACTACGGCGCTGCGCCGGCACTCGACGGCTACGTCGTCGCCGACGAGCCGCCGGCCGAACGCTTCGCCGGCGTCGCCGCCGTGGTCGGCGCGCTGCGTGCCGCCGACCCCGCACGCCTCGCCTACGTCAACCTGCTGCCCATCTACATTCCGCCGCCGCTGCTCGGCAGCGACTCGTACGACGCCTACCTGGCGCAGTTCGTCGCCGAGGCGCGGCCGCAACTGCTCAGCGTCGACCACTACCCGTTCGGCCACACGCGCGATCGCTCGACCTTCTTCGCCAACCTCGCCGCGCTGCGCGACGCCGCCCTGCGCGCCGACCTGCCCTTCCTGTGGATCGTCCTCGCCATGCCGCACGGCCCCTACCGCGATCCCACCGAGGCCGAGCTCGCCTGGCAGGTCTTCCACGCCATCGCCTACGGCGCGCGCGGCGTGTCCTACTTCGCCTACTGGACCCCAGCGCCGGCCGACTGGGACTTCCACCACGGGCTGATCGAGAACGGACAGCCCACCCGCCACTACGGCGAAGCGGCGCGCATCAACGCCCGCGCCCGCGCCATCGGCAGCGCCTTGCGGGGCTGGCGCTCGCTCGCCGTCGCCGATGCGCAGGGGGAGGTCGCCACGCCGTTGCCGATCGGCCCGCTGGCCGGCATCGACGGCGGCCCGATCACCGTCGGGCTGTTCGGCGACGGCCGCGGCGGCCTCGCCGCGCTGCTGGTCAACCGCGACTACCGCGAGCCGGTGGTGGCGACGCTGCGCCTGCGCGCCGGCGCCGACCCGCCGCAGGCGCTCGACGCCGCCGATTCGCGCTGGCGCGAGGACCCCGGCCTGGTCTTTCCGCTCGCCCCGGGACAGGCGCAGCTCCTCCGCTGGTCATCGCCGTAGCGGCGCGCCGCATCGGTCGTCAGCCCAACAACGCGCGCAGCGTGCGCGCGACGACGCCGCGCGCCGCGCCGACGCCGAGCCCCTGGTGGCGGCGCAGCGAATTCCAGGTCGAGAAGCTCACCGCCACGGCCAGGCCGGCGTGCACCTCGCGCCGCTCAGCCGCCGGCAGCCGTTGCAGCTCGGCAGCGAAGAGGCGCGCCACGTCGTCGCGCATCGCGGCGCGGAAGGCGTCGAGGTGGCGCGCGATGGCGCGCGAATGCGGCTCCTGCAGCAGCGCCGCGCGGCGCACCGGCGCGATCGCCTCGTAGACGCGCGCGCGCTGTGCGGCGAGCGCCGCGGCGCGCGTCGCGACCGTGCCGGCGACCGGCAGCGGCGCGACCAGCGGCGTCAGACGCTCGCCCTGGCGCGCCGCGGCGGCGGCGAACAGGGCCTCGAGATCGTCGAAGTGCTGGAACACCGAGCGCAACGACACGCCGGCATGCGCCGCGATGCGCGGCGCGGTCGGCTGCGGCTCGCCGGCCTCGAGCAGCGCCAGCATCGCCTCGACCACCTTGGCGCGCGTCGTCGCGCTGCGCGCCCGGCGCCGGTCGCCGGGCGGCGGGACGGCGGACTTTGTTCTTGCACTCACAGTGCAAAATGTCGTAGTCGACGAGCGATCGCCTGGCAAGCCCGGAGGCGCACGATGGGACGCAAGATCCTCTTCATCACCACCGACCAGCAGCGCCACGACGCGCTCGGCTGCACCGGCGGGCGGTTCGCCCGCACGCCGGTCGCCGACGCCTGGGCGCGCGATGGGCTCAACTACCGGCGCGCGTACAACCAGAACACGGTCTGCATGCCGGCGCGTTCGACCATGTTGACCGGCCAGTACGTGCGCACGCACGGCGTCGTCGCCAACGGCGTCGCGCTGCCGGTCGACGCGCCGAGCGTCGCCGCCTACCTGGCCGAGCGCGCCGGCTACCGCACCGCGCTGTGCGGCAAGGCGCACTTCGAACCGAACATGGACCCGCAGCTCAAGTTCGCCGAGAACGCGCGCCAGCGCCGCGGCGACTTCGGGCCGTGGCGCGGCTTCGAGCGCGCCGTGCACGCGACCCACATCGCCGCCTTCCTCGGCCGCCCGGTCGGCCACTACGGCCGCTGGCTCAGGGACAACCATCCCGAGCACCTGGAGAGCTTCGCGCCGCTGCTCGACGCCAACGGCGGCGGCGACACCGGCGCGCCGGAGACCAAGAACAATCCGATCCCGCGCGGCTGGTACCACACCGACTGGGTCGCCGACCGCACCATCGAGTTCCTCGACTCGCTCGACGCCGCCGACGACTGGTTCGTGTGGATGAGCTTCCCCGATCCGCACCATCCGTGGGATCCGCCCGCCTCCGAGCTGCACCGGGTGCCGTGGCGCGACCTGCCGCTGCCCGACGGGCTGCCGCGCGACGACGCGGCGGCGCGCGCCATCCTGGCGCGCAAGCCGGCGCACTGGCTCGCCTACTACGAGGGCCGCTGGCAGAACGCCGAGGGCGGGCCGCCGAACTTCCGCGTCGGCCAGCTGACGCACGAGCAGATCCGCGAGATCAACGGCAAGGTGCACGTCATGAACGAGCTGATCGACGACGCCTGCGGCCGCGTCTGGCAACGCATCGTGGCGCGCGGCTGGGCGCCCGACACCGACGTGCTGTTCACCACCGATCACGGCGAGCTGCAGGGCGACTTCGGCTTCATCTACAAGGGCCCGTTCCACGTCGACGCGTTGATGCGCCTGCCGATGCTCTGGCGCCCGGCGCCGAGCGCCGGCGTGACGCCGGCCGAGATCACCCAGCCGGTCGGCCAGGTCGACCTGGCGCCGACCTTCTGCGCCATCGCCGGCGTCGACGTGCCGAGCTGGATGGAAGGCGCGCCGCTGCCGACCAGCGAGGACGGCAGCCGCGAACGCGTGCTGTGCGAGTGGGACAGCCAGTTCCCCAGCCACGGCATGCACCTGCGCACCATCGTGCACCGCGACGGCTGGCTGCTGACCCGCTACGAGGCGAGCACCGACGGCCAGCCGACCGGCCTCGAGCGCACCCTCGGCGCCTGGGTGACCACCCCCTGCGGCGTCCACTACGACGGCAGCGAGGGCGAGCTCTACAATCTCAAGGACGACCCGCGGCAGTGGAACAACCTGTGGGACGATCCGCAGCACCGCACCATCAAGTCCGACCTGATCGCCGACCTCTACGACCATCTACCCGCCGGCCGCGCCGAGAAGCTGCTGGTCGATGCGCCGGCGTGAAGCGTGTGGACGTGCTGACGTGTGGACGTGCTGACGTGAAGACCATCAAGGCGGAGGCACGTTTCGAGCCACCCACGTCAGCACCTCGGCACGTCCACACGTCAGCCCGTCCTGAAAGGACCCCCATGCTGAACCTCACCACGCAACGCGTTGCAGTCGGCCTGGTGCTCGCGCTGTGCACCGCCGCCGGCTGCGACCGCATTCTCGACCGACAGATCGAGCAGGGCGTCAACCGCGCCGACCAGAGCATGCTGACCAAGCCCGACCTGCAGGTGGTCCTGTGCGGCACCGGCTCACCGTTGCCGGACAAGGACCGCGCCGGTCCCTGCACGGCGATCGTCGCCGGCGGACAGGTGGTGCTGGTGGACGTCGGACCGGGAGCGTGGGAATCGCTCGACCTCTCCGGTGTGCCGACCGGCGCGCTGAGCGCCGTGCTGCTGACGCACTTCCACTCCGATCACATCGGTGACCTCGGCGAGGCGATCACGCAGAGCTGGATCTCCGGCCGCACGCAGCCGCTCGACATCTACGGCCCCGCCGGGACGACCAAGGTCGTCGATGGCTTCGACCAGGCCTACAGCTTCGACGCCGACTACCGCACCCTGCACCACGGCGAGGAGTACATGCCGCGCGCCGCCGCGCCGGCGGTGGGGCACGACGTGCCGCTCGGCGAGGCGCAGGACGCCGACGCGGTGGTGTTCGATCGCAATGGCCTGAAGGTCACCATGTTCCGCGTCCACCACGATCCGGTCACCCCGGCGGTCGGCTACCGCTTCGATTACAACGGCCGCAGCGTCGTGATCAGCGGTGACACCGGCAAGAGCGTCGGCGTCGCGACGCACGCCAAGGGCGCCGACATCCTCATCCACGAGGCGCTCAACCGCGAGATGATGGGCCGCATCTCCGAGGTCGCCGGCCGCGTCGGCCAGCCGCGCCTCGGCAAGATGGCGCACGACACGCTCAACTACCACACCAGCCCGGTCGAGGCGGCGGAGCTGGCGCGCGATGCCGGCGTGCCGACGCTGGTGCTGACCCACGTCGTCCCCGGCCCGCGCAACGCGATCATGCGCTCGATGTTCCTCGACGGCGTCAGCGACGTGTACAGCGGCGAGGTCATCGTCGGCGAGGACGGTCAGCGCTTCTCGCTGCCGCCGAAGAGCTGACCGCGCGCAGAGCTGATCGCGACCGCACGACCGCACACGGCAGCGTCGCTGCGCGACGCTGGGCCGACACGAGGTCGGCCGGCTACCTGGTCGGTGTTCGAGGACCGCGCCGCTCGCCCGCAACCCGTGCCCGGGTAGCCGGCCGGGGCGAACGACGCTGCCGTGCATTCACGGTGGCGCGACGGCGCGGCCCTCTGCTAGCCGGGGCGCAGCGGGAGGCGTGCCAACCATGCACAAGCTGACGACGGCGTTCCTGGGTCTGTGCGCCCTGGGGCTGAGCGCGACCGGCGCGCTGGCCGAGACCGGTCAACAGATGAAGATGCAGGTGTGCAACGACGAAGCGAGCGCGCTGCAGCTGTCGGGTGACGAGCGCAAGCACTTCATGTCGGAGTGCCTCTCGAAAGAGAGCGGCAGCGCCCAGCAGGTGCGCTTGAAGTCCTGTAACGCGCAGGCGCAGGCGAAGGCGCTGAAGGGCGAGGAGCGCAAGACCTTCATGCGCGACTGCCTGTCGACCAAGTGAGCCGCGCCGGCGCTCACGACGCGCAGCCGCCGAGCGCGCCGGCCACGGCGACCACGACCTCGCTGATACTCACCGCTCCGTCGCTGTTCAGATCGAGCCGCGGACAGCGGCTGGTCGGCTGATCGCCGTTGGCGATGCTGATCGCCTGTACCAGCTCGTCGATCGCAGTCGCGCCATCACCGTTGCAGTCGCCCGGACAGTCGACGACGACGCCGCGCGTCGGCGTCGTGGTCGGCGTGCTCGACGGGCTCGCCGACGCACTGGGCGGCGGCGGCGCCGTCGCGCTCGGCGCCCGGCTCGGGCTGGGTGACGGCGTCGCACTGGGCGGCGCGGTGCGACTCGCCGTCGCGCTGCCGGTCGGACGCGCGCTACGCGTCGGCGTTGCCGTGGCACTGCCAGTGGCGGTCGGCGTCGAGGCGCTGGGATCGACGACCAGCACGCCGCCGGCCCCGCCGACGCCGAGCAGCAGCGTGCCGTCGACGTCGCCGGCGAACAGCCGTTCCAGCGGCAGCGCGTAGCTGCCGGCCGGCGCGTCGTCGCGCAGCAGCGCCTGACAGGTCAGCAGCGGACCGTCGCCGAGTGTCCGCGGCGGCAGGGTCTGTTCGGAGATCACCAGGCGCAGGCGGCGCAGCTCGGGGCCGGGCGGCGGATCGCCCACTGCCGCCGCGCTGAGCGCGTGATGCGTCAGGCGCGCGTCGAGCACACAGCCAGCGGCAACCGCGCGCACGTCGACCACCGCATCGGGAAGCAGGACGTCGGCGCTCACCCCGCTGGCGCGCGCCGAGCGGTCGACCAGCTCGATCGCCAGGCGCATCGACCCGCCCGGCGCCGCCGCACCGGCGTTCAGGCGCAGACCGATCACCGGCGTCGCCGTCGGCGTCTGCGTCACCGTGCGCGTCGCGGTCGGCACCGGGGTGCGCGGCGTGCGCGTCGGGGTGCGCGTCACCGTCGCGGTACGCGTCAGCGTGGTGGTCGGCGTCTGGCTCGGCGAGGCGGTCGGCGTGGCGGTGGGAATCGGCGTGTCCGACGGCGTCGCGGTCGGGGTCGGCACCAGCACGGTGATCGCGCCGCTCTCGCCGTGCGCCGCCAGGGCGCGGCCGACCGGACCGGTGGCGCGCGGCGCGCGCACGCGCAACGGCAGCAGCGCGCCCGGCGGGGTGTTGGGGTCGATGGCGAAGACGCAGGTGTAGAGCAGCCCGCCGGGGAGTGGATCGGCGCCGACCGGGCGGAAGACCAGCCCGCGTACGCGCGTACACGGCCCGGGCGGCGCCGAGACGCAGGTGAAGCTGGGCGGTAGCAGCGGCGCCAGCGACGAGTTGGCGGCGCAGTCGAAGGAGCCGTCGGCGCGCGTGTGCAGCGCCGTCGGCGGGTCGAACTCGATGTCGTTGCCGCCGCCGACCACCGTCTGGTCCTTCGGGTCGAGCCGCACGCCAATCGCCACCAGGCCGCCGGGCGTGCCGCTGGCGCTGCCGATCTGCACCTCGACCGGGTCGGCGCGCGCCACGCCGGCGGCGAGCAGCAGCACGAGCGGCAGCGCGTGGCGAAGCATGCTCGCGTCTATCGGGGTGGACGGCGCCGTTGCAATACGCCCGGGCGCCGCGCCACATGCCTTGCGACAGCACCGCCCCGCCGCTAATCCAATCAGCCGGTCATGTCCTTTCTCTTCGTCGATCGGATCGACGCGCTCGACGCCGACACGGCACGCGGGCAGTTCGACCTGCGCCAGAGCGACGACCCGCTGCCCGCCTGGTTGGTGATCGAGGCAATCGGCCAACTGGCCGGCTGGATTGCCATGCGGCGCACCGACTTCCGCAGCCGCCCGGTGGCGGCACTGGTGGCCGACCTGTGGATCGGCGACAACGGCGCCTGCGCGCGCGGCGGTCTGCTGACGCTGGAGGCGCGCATCGAGCGGCTCGACTCGCGTGCGATCTTGTATTCCGGCCGCGCCCACTGCGGCGAAACGATGGTCGCCGAGCTGCACCGCAGCGTCGGCCCGCTGCTGCCGCTGGAGCTGTTCGACGACCCCGAGGTGATGCGGCAGCGCTGCGCCGCGCTGTGCGCCGGCGGCGCGCCGCGGCGCGAACGCGGGCGGCTGCCGCGCGGCGTCCTGGGAGCGGTCGAGCCGCTGCAGGACGGCGTGCGGCGCGCCGCGTTGAGCGTCCCGACCGACGCGCCGTTCTTCGCCGACCACTTCCCGCGCCGCGCCGTGTATCCGGCCACGCTGCTCGCCGACGCGCAGGGACAGCTCGCCGCCGGCGTCGCGGCGCAGATGCTCGGCGTCGACGCGACCGCGGTCGCGATCGCCGGCCTGCGCGATTTCAAGGTCCGCGCCTTCAGCGAGCCCGGCCAGCATCTGTGGCTGGAGGCGGCGCCGGAGGCGTGCGACGACGCCATCGCCCGCGTGCGGGTGCGCGCCGAGGCGGAGGGCAAGCGGGTCGCCAGCGGCGTCCTGCTCTTCCGCGCCGCGCCGTGACCGAGCCCTCGGCGGCGCGCCGCAGCGGGGCGCCGCGTCTGCCGGCGGCGGCGCGCGTCCTGGTGCGCGAGGTCAACTGGCTCGGCGACCTGGTGATGACCGTGCCGGCGCTGCGTGCCGCGCGCCGCGCGCTGCCGCACGCCCATCTGGCGGTGCTGATCCGTCAGGAGCTCGCCGGCTTCTTCGACGGCGCGCGCTGGATCGACGAGGTCATCCCCTATCGCATCCGCCGCGGCATTCCCGGCGTGCTCGATCGGCGCCGCATCGTCGCGGCGCTGCGCGCGCGCCGCTTCGAGCTGGCCGTACTGCTGCCGCGCAGCTTCGAGTCGGCGCTGTGGCCGGCGCTGGCGCGTATCCCGCGCCGGGTCGGCTACCGCGACGACGCGCGCGGCGCGCTGCTCACCCATGCGCCGCGGCGCGGCCCCGACCTGATGCAGCGCCACCAGGTCTTCGACTACCTGACGTTGATGCAGCTCGCCGTCGGCAGCGTCGGCGATCCGGCCGACTGCGCACTCGACGTCGAGCCGCGCCACCGGACGAGCATCGACGGCTGGCTGGCGGCGCACCGGCGGCGGCGCGGTCCGCTGGTGGCGCTCGCCGCCGCGGCCGCCTACGGCCCGGCGAAGGAATGGCCGGCGGCGCGCTGGGTCGAGCTCGCCGACCGCCTGGCGGAGCGCCACGGCGCCGAGTGCGTGCTGGTTGGCGCGCCGAACGAGCGCGCCCGCTGCGAGCAGATCGCCGCCGGCACGCGCCACGGCGCGCTGGTCGCCGCCGGCGAGACCGGCATCGGCGAGGCGCTGGCGCTGTTGGCGCGCTGTGCCGGCTTCGCCGGCAACGACTCGGGCTCGATGCACGTCGCCGGCGCGCTCGGCATTCCCACCGTCGGCCTCTTCGGCTCCACCAACCCGACCCGCACCGCGCCGCTCGGCCCGCGCACGCGCGTCCTCTACCACCAGCTGGAGTGCAGCCCCTGTCTGCAGCGCACCTGCCGTTTCGGGCACTACGACTGTCTGCGTCGCATCGGCGCCCACGAGGTGGACGACGCGCTGATCGAGCTCGGCGCCTTCGGGTGAGTCGAAGTGCTTTCCACAGATGAACACGGAGGACCACCGATGAACACGGGGGCCTCCATCTCGTGATGCGCGCCTCCGTGGTCTCTGTGGCCCTCGGTGTTTTCTGTGGATCAGCCGAGCAGCGCGGCGCGGGCGGCGTCGGGGTCGATGCCGAAGTGGCGGCAGATGCGAACGAAGGCGAGCGGCCACTCGTCGTCGTCGCTCTGCATCCAGCGGCGCGCGTCCTGGCGCGCCACGGCGCCGTGCGGCAGCGCCAGATCGGCGCGGGCCTGCTCGAACACCGCCAGCATCAGGCGTTCAGCCGGCCGTGCCGTGCGCCCGGGAACCAGTGGCTCGAGCGCCGACGTGATCAGATCGGGGGCGGCAAAAGCGAGGTTTGATCCCAGCATCGACGCCGAGTGTAGCCGCGTCAGGTGACAGGCAGGTGGCGCGGCGGTGAAGATCGCATGACATGCCGCGTCATCGGCGCGTCGCCGCCGACGCCGCGATGCCGCCTCAGCCGTACGAGCGGCTGACGAACCAGAAGACGCCGACGGCGAGGATCGCCGCCGAGCCGTACTCGACCAGCGGGCGCTGCAGGCGGCCCTCGCCGACCCGGAAGGCTGCCTGCAACAACGGCCAGAGCAGCAGCACGCAGGCGACCTGGCCGAGCTCGACGCCGAGGTTGAAACCGAACAGCGCGCGCGCCAGGCGCTCGCTGGGCAGCGCCGCCTCCAGCAGCACGCCGGCGAAGCCGAAGCCGTGCACCAGGCCGAAGACGAAGGCGACCGCGGCACGCAGCGGCGCCGGGCGCGCCACCCGCGCCAGCAGGCCGAGATAGCAGACGGCGAACAGCGCCAACCCCGCCAGGGTCAACGCCGGCACGCCGCCGCGACCACGCGTGGCAGCAGCCGCCAACGCCAGCAGCGCCAGGGCGATGGCGTAGCGCACCGCCGGCCGGCGGCCGCTCGCCAACCACAGGTTCTCGGCCGCGACCAGGGCGATCGACAGGCCGATCAGCGCCTCGATGGCGCCGCTCGGGGGACGCGCCAGGCCAAAGACGGCCAGCGCCAGCGTGATCGAGTGGGCGACGGTGAAGCCGGTGACGATGCGCACCAGATCGCGCAGCGTGCCACCGAGCAGCAGCAGCCCGAGCAGGAAGACGAGATGATCGGTGCCGGAGAGGATGTGCTCGACGCCGAGGCGGACGAAATCGACAAAGGTGGTGCCGACCGGCGCCGGCGCGCTCACGTCGCCGAGCGTCCACAGCGGCGCCGCCTCGCTGAGCACACGCTCGGTGGCCGGCCCACCGCCGTGCAGCAGGCGGACGAAGTGCAGGTGCGAGGGGGCCTCGGGCTGCAAGAGCGTCGTGCGCACCTGCAGGGCGCGCGGCGTCGGACAGGTCGCCTCCCAGGTGTACGCGACGCGGTCGTCGCCGCCCGGCTGGCGCTGCGGCGCGCGCGTCACCGGACAGGGCGCGCCGTCGGCGCTGAGCGTCAGGTGCTCGGCGAAGTAGGCGCCGAGCCGAGCGTCGATCTCGGCGCCGCGACCCGCCGTCCACGGCAGGCGCGAGACGTCGAGCGCCGACATGCGCAGCGTGATGCGCGCGCGCGGGCCGGCGAGCTCGATGGTCGAGTAGGAGACGGTGCGGTCGTGCGCCAGCGCCGGCACCGCCAAGCCGAGCGACAGCAGCAGCGCACGCACCGCGGCGGCGCGACTCACGGCAGGCGTTCCGGCAGCACGACGGTGGACGATGCGCGCAGCTCGTCGAGGTACTGGCGCAACGCCTGCTCGCCGCTGCGGCGGCGCCACTCGTTGGCCACCTGGTCGCGGATGTCGGCCAGCTCCGGCGCCGCCTCGCGCTGCCGATCGACCAGCTGCAGCACGTGGTAGCCGGTGCCGGAGCGGACCGGATCGCTGACCTCGCCGGGCTCCAGCTCCAACGCCGCGCGCAGCGCGGTCGGGCCGAGATAGTCGCGCAGCTTGGCGGGCGGCAGCGCGGTATCGGGCAGCGGCGACAGCGGCGGATCGCCGAGCGCCGCCTGCACCGCGGCGAGGTCTTCGCCGGCGCGCAGCCGTTGCGCCGCCTGCGCGGCGCGCGCCAGCGCGGCGGGATCGCTTGCCGCCGTGACGCGCACGAACACCTGCCGCACCTGCAGGCGGCCGGGGCCGGCGAAGAAATCGCGCTGCTGGTCGTAGAATGCCTGCAGCTCGGCGTCGGTCGGCTCGCGGTCGGCGGTCTGGCTGACGATGCCGTCGATCACCGTCTGGGTGAGATCGGCGCGCACGCGCCGGTCGTCGCGCGCCAGGCCGAGCTCGAGGCCGCGTTGCACCAGCAGCTCCTCCTCGACCAGGCGATCGAGCACGTGCTGGCGGTCCTCCTCGCGCAGCGGGCCGCGGCGGTCGGCGGCGACCGCGTCGAGCGCGCGCGCGTAGTCCTCCTCGCGGATCGGCTGCTGGTTCACCAGCGCGATCACGCCGGCCGGCAAGCGCGTCGCGCTCGGCGCGGTGAGTCCGGCGGCAGCCGCGAGCGCGCCGGCGGCGGCGCCGAGCACCAGCAGCACGATCGGTCGCCGTCCAGACGGCGGTGTGGGGCGCTCTCGCGCACGCGACGCCATCGCTCCTCTCTCTCCGCCGGGGCGCGTCGCGTCAACACCTCGCGCCGCACGCTTTACAGCGCCAGCGGCGAAACGCTAGAAGCGCGCAACTTTCTCGCGGGGGGTTCGATGCCGAGGAACGCAGTGCGGTGGCTGGTGGCATTGGGGGTGCTGCTGGCGGCGCAGTCGGGAACGGCGCAGCTCATCGACGACATCAAGCACCAGATCATCAGCGGCGGTCCGGTGGTCGGGGTGGACGTCGGCGCGGCGCTGCCGGTCTCCGATTTCAAGAAGTCGGCCGACCCGGGCGGCTCGCTTGCCCCGTTCATCGGCTGGCAGATTGGCGACGGCACCGGCTTCACCATCACGCCGATCATCCAGGGCCAGTTCGTCGGCTTCACCGAGAACAACGCCGGCGGCGGCACGCCGACGATCACCTCGGCGCATGGCGGCGCGCGCTTCTCGCTCAACGACGAGAAGGCCGAGATCTACTTCGGCGCCGTCGGCGGCTACTACTGGTCGACCAGCGGGCCGCGCGAGCACGACAACGGCAACGGCTTCGGCCTGAGCGGCGGCCTCAACTACGAGTTGTGGCGCGGCGGCGCGCTGGGCCTGTTCGCCCGCTACGACCAGGCGACCATCCGGCCCTACACCGGGGCCGACAACCAGCGCACCAACTTCGTCACCACCGGTCTGGAAGTGCGGCAGCGCTTCCTCGCCGCCGAGGAGCCCCCGCCCCCGCCCCCGCCGCCGCCCCCGCCGCCGCCGCCGGCACCGCCGGTGAAGAAGAAGCTCGTCCTGCGCGGCGTGAACTTCGACTTCGACAAGGCGAACATCCGCCCGGATGCGGTGCCGATCCTCGAGGAGGCGGCGCGCGCGCTGAAGGAAGCGGGCGAGGTGACCGTCCAGGTGAACGGCTACACCGACAGCATCGGCAGCAAGGAGTACAACCAGCGCCTGTCGGTGCGCCGTGCCGACGCGGTGCGCGAGTTCCTGGTCAAGCAGGGTGTCTCCGCCAGCCGCATGACGGCGCAGGGCTTCGGCATGTCGAACCCGGTGGCGAGCAACGAGACCGCCGAGGGGCGCGCGCAGAACCGCCGCGTCGAGCTGATCGTCAACAACCAGTGAGCAGATGGCTTGTGGCGTATGGTCGGATTGCCGGTTGGCGATCCGAGCCATACGCCATGAGCGACCTTGCCGAGCGAATCAGTTCGGACCCCCATCCTGACCTTCCCCCGCTGCGCGGGGGAAGGAATCGGACCTGGCCGGCTCGGTGCGACAGGCCGTCCTGGCTCTGTTCCTTCCCCCGCGTCAGCGGAGGAGGGTTCTCAGCCGGCAAAGCGGGCGCGCAGCGCGGCGCGGTGCAGCTTGCCGCTGTCGGTGTGCGGCAGCGCAGCGACCACTTCCAGTTGCTCGGGGAGCTTCTGGCGCGCCAGGCCGGCGGCGAGCAGGAAGGTCGAGAGCTCGGGCAGGGTCAACGCCGCGCCCGGGCGCAGCGTCACCACCGCGCAGGCGCGCTCGCCGCTGGCCGGATCGGGCAGAGCGATCACCGCCGCCGCCGCGACCGCGGGGTGGCGGGCGATCGCCTCCTCCAGCTCGCGCACGCTGAACTTCTCGCCCTTGCGGATGACGATGTCCTTGAGACGGCCGCTGATGCGCAGGTAGCCGTCGGTATCGACGCTGCCGAGGTCGCCGGTGCGGAACCAGCCGTCGAGGGTAAAGGCATCGATGTTGAGCGCCGGGTCGGCGTAGCCGACGCAGCAGTCCGGTCCGCGCGCCTGCACCTCGCCCTCGGCGCCGGGCGGCAGCGCCGCGCCGTCGGGGTCGACGATGCGCAGCTCGGCCGGTGCGATGACGCGCCCCTCGGTCTCGATCCCCATCGTCTCGGCGTCGGCGGCATCGGTGGTGGTGATGGTGGGAAACTCGGTGGCGCCGTAGACGCGCTTGGCGACACAGCCGAGCGCGGCGCGCGCCCGGCGAATCAGATCGGGGGACACCGCCGCGCCGCCGCACGAGAACAGGCGCAGCGACGCGAGGTCGTGCGCGGCGCGGTCGCGGTGGTCGGCGAGCTCCTGCAGGAACGTGGGGGCGCCGACCATGTACGTCACGCGCTCGCGCGCGATCAGCCCGAGCGCGGCGCCCGGCTCCCAGCGCTCCATCAGCACCGCACTGGTGCCGAGCAGCGCCGGCGTGCAGATGGCGTGGATGACGCCGGAGATGTGGGTGAGCGGCGACGGCATCAGGGTACGGTCGGCCGCGGTCAGCGCGTGGATGCGCGCCAGGCTCGCCACTTCGGCGCGCAGCGTGTTGTGCGTGTGCAGCACGCCCTTCGGCTCGGCGGTGGTGCCGGAGGTATACATCAGCATCGCCAGGGCGTCGGCGTCGACCGCCGGCAGCTCGCCCGGCGGCGTCGCCAGCAGCGGAGCGAACGGCACCATGCCGGCCGGCGCCGCGTCGCGCGCCACGAGGACATGGCGCAGGGCGGGCAGCGCGTCGCGCAGCGGCGCGATCAGCGCGCGGTAGTCGCAGCCGCGGAACTCGCCGGGGATGACCAGGGCCGCGGCTCCGGACTGCGCCAGGATGAAGCGCAGCTCGTGGGCGCGAAAGATCGGCAGCACCGGATTGACCACCGCGCCGAGCCGCAGCGCGGCGAGAAAGACCACCGCCGCCTCCCACCAGTTCGGCAGCTGGTAGGCGACCACGTCGCCCGCGCCGACGCCGAGCTGACGCAAGCCGGCGGCGAGCGCCGCGGCGCGGCGGTCCCACTCGGCGAAGCTGAGGCGCGTCGCGGCATCGACCAGCGCCTCGGCCGCCGGCTGGCGCGCCGCGGTGGCGGCGAAGCCGGCGGCGAGCGACGCCGTCCCCCAGGCGCCGCTCGCATGCCAGCGGAGGCGATCCTGCTCGCGCAGCGCCGTCGGAGCCAGCCGCATGGGGGCTATACACGGGCGCCGCGGGCGACCGTCAAGCGGACGCGAAAGGACGTTGCAACTGCCCGCGCCGACCCACTATCGTCGCGCGCAAGTCGGCCGCGCGTCGCGATTTGACACGATTCAATCAAACGCTCTATAAGCCGCGCGCCTTTCTCTGCGGGACAATTTTCTAGTGCGAGGATTCGGGGCACAGGCGCGAGCAGCGCTGCGCATCGGCGGCGTTGCGCTGATCGGGGCGATGTGGCTTGCCGTGGCGGCGAGCGCCGCGCCCGCGCCGCAGAGCGCGGTGCTGAAGGACAACCTCTACGGCACCAAGTTCATCGCGCCGCACGAGGGCTGGGCCGTCGGCGCCTTCGGCAGCATCTTCCACACCACCGACGGCGGCCGCACCTGGCAGCCGCAGGTGTCGAAGACGACGCAGCAGCTCTACGACGTCGACTTCGTCGACGCCAAGCGCGGCTGGGTGGTCGGGCGCTCCGGCCTGATCCTGCACACGCAGGACGGCGGCGAGACCTGGGTGCCGCAGCCGAGCGGCATCGGACCGGAAAAGCATCTGTTCAGCGTCGACTTTGCCGACGCGCAGCACGGCATCATCGCCGGCGATTGGGGTGTGATCCTGTCCACCAGCGACGGCGGCGCGACCTGGGTGAACCGCTCGCTGCCCGACGACGTGATCCTCAACGACGTGTCGATGGTCGACACCAGCCACGCCTGGATCGCCGGTGAGCTGGGCACCATCCTGGCGACGCAGGACGGCGGCGCCACCTGGACCCGGCAGGACATCGGCCTCGACAAGACGCTGTACGGCATCAGCTTCAACGACGTCCAGCACGGCTGGGCGGTCTGCATCGACGCGCTGATCCTGCGCACCAGCGACGGCGGCCAGCACTGGCAGGTGATCAACGGCTCGACCGAGGTGCGCGAGCTCGAGCAGGTCGGCTTCAGCTCGGCCTACGAGAACCCCAGCCTGTACGCCGTGCAGGTGGTCGGCGATCTGGGCATCGCGGTGGGCGAGATCGGCGCGGTGTTCCTCAGCACCGACGGTGGGCAGACCTGGACGCGACGCGCCGGCGGCGATCGCCGCGGCCCGAAGTGGTTCCGCGCCCTCTCGGTCGGCCCCGGGCGCAACGGCGCGATCGTCGGCGCCGGAGGCGAGCGCCTGCGCATCGTCGAGGGCCGCATCGAACAACCAGACGGGGGGGCGCGTGCTGCCGAGACGCTACATTGAAGCGTATCTGCGCTTCCTGCTCCGGCAGCGCGTGCCGGTGTCGCTGGTGGTGCTCGGCATCACCGGCTTCTTCCTCTGGTTCATCGGCGCCAAGCTGACCATCTTCACCAACTTCTTCGACCTGTACCCGCCCAAGCACCCGTACATCGAGGTCTACCAGAAGTACCGCAAGATGTTCGGCACCTCGAACGTGCTGCTCATGACGATCGAGGCGAAGAACGGCGACCTGTTCAGCGATCCCGAGGTCATCAAGACCGTCGACCGCATCACCGTCGAGCTCCTGCACCACGTGCCGGGCGTGAACGGCGAGCAGGTGATGTCGATCACCCACCCGAAGATCAAGACGACGCTGACCACCGGCGCCGGCCTGAAGACCGTGCCGCTCACCTATCCGCGCCTGCCGGAGGACAAGGAGGATCTCGAGTTCTTCCGCCGCAAGGTCGACACCACCGAGGGCGTACGCGGCTTCCTCGTCTCGCAGGACGACAAGGCGACGCAGATCATCGCCGGCTTCTGGGAGGAGTACTTCGATCTCGCCGGCATGTGGCAGCACATCCAGGAGATCGTCGCGCGCGAGGAAGCCACCGGCAAGGTGAAGATCTACGTCTCCGGTCCGCCGATCCTGTTCGCCTACTTCAACGAAGCGGTCGGCACCATGGTGTGGTTCCTCGGCGGCACCCTGGCGCTGATGGTGCTGCTGCTGTGGTTCTACTTCCGCACCATCCAGGGGCTGGTCATCCCGACCTTCTCCGCGCTGCTCAGCGCCGTCTGGGGCCTGGGCTTTGCCGGCCTGTTCGGCTTCAGCCTCGACCCGTTGGTGATCGTCGTGTTCGTGCTCATCACCGCCCGCACCCTGAGCCACTCGGTGCAGTCGATGGAGCGCTACCACGAGGAGTTCTTCCGCTGCGGCGACAAGCACACCGCCATCATCCGCTCCTACGTCAGCCTCTACGCCCCGGCGATGGTGTCGATCATCGCCGACGGCCTGGCGATCATGACCATCGCGGTCGCCACCATCCCGCTGATGCAGAAGCTCGCCTTCGTCTCGGCCTTCTGGATCGTCTCGATCTTCATCAGCGTGGTGACGCTGCACCCGATCATCCTGAGCTTCGTGCGGCCGCCGAAGTTCCACAACACCGGCAACGCCTTCAGCCGCCTGGCCAACGCCGTCGGCCGCCGCCTGGTGACGCTGGCGATCGGCAACATGCGCTACGCGGTGGTGGCGCTGTTCGTCGCCACCATGGTGTTCGGCGTCTACTTCGCCCACCAGCTCAAGACCGGCGACACCTCGCCGGGCATGGCGCTGCTCTACCCCGACCACCCGTACAACGTCGCCACCGCCACGGCGAACAAGTACTTCGTCGGCAACAGCCCGTTGGTGATCATCGCCGAGGGCAAGAAGCCGGGCGCGATCAAGGACGCGGCGGTGCTCGACCAGCTCGACCAGTTCCAGCGCTACATGGAACAGGGCACCGGCGCCGGCGGCTCGGTGACCGCCACGACGATGCTGAAGACCATCTTCCGCGTCTTCCACGAGGGCGACCCGAAGTGGGAGATGCTGCCGACGCGCAACGACCACGTCGGCCAGCTGTTCTTCATGGTCACCGCCGGGACGCGCCGCGGCGAGCTCGACCGCTTCTTCTCGCCAGACTTCACCAACGCGACGATCACGGTCTTCTACAAGAACTACGACCACGCCACGATCAAGGACGCGATCGAGCGCGCCAAGACCTACATCGCCACCCAGACCAGCCCCGACGACCCGGTGCGCTACCGCCTCGCCGGCGGCCTGTTCGGCATCCTGGCGGCGCAGATCGAGGAAGTGGACTGGTCGTACCGGGTCAACGTGCCGCTCATCTTCGCGGTGATCTTCCTGCTCAGCTTCCTGACCTACTGGTCGGTGCTCGGCGCCCTGATCGTCATGCTGCCCTCGATCGTCGCCCAGCCGCTCACCGAGGCGGTGATGTA
>JANRJF010000404.1:0-11539 GCA_033764095.1 Deltaproteobacteria bacterium
GCCAAGGCCAACGTGAAGCGCGCCCGCGCGAGCGTGCTCAAGGCCGCCGTCGAGGGCCGCCTGGTGCCCACCGAGGCCGCGCTCGCCCGCGCCGAGGGCCGCGACTACGAGCCCGCCTCGACGCTGCTCGCGCGCATCCTCACCGAGCGCAAAGCCGCCTGGTCCGCCAGCGGCGCCCGCGGCAAGTACAAGGAGCCGGTTGCGCCTGACGGAGACCGACCCCCTCTTCTGCCGGAGGGGTGGACGTCATGCTCCCTCGACGGCCTCGCGACCAAAATCACGAGCGGGTCCCGCGATTGGTCTCCGCACTATGGTCGAGGGAAGGGGGTCTTCTTACTCGCGCAGAATGTCAGGCGCCGCCGTCTGGACCTCTCGATGTGTCAGATGGTCGACCCTCCCGAGGATGATCCCGCCTGCGTTCGCAGCCTGGTTCAGCGAGGGGACTTGCTGGTTACTATTGTCGGGGCCAATACGGGCGAAGCTTGTCGCGTACCAGTCGACCTCGACCGACATTACGTCTGCCAGAGCGTGGCGCTCATCCGGCCGGCAGAAACCGCGGTGTCGGGGTTCGTCGAGCTTTGGCTCAGTAGCGACCCATTGCTCCGGATCTGGGACCAGTACATCTACGGTCAGGGACGACCTCATCTTAGTTTTGATGACCTTCGTCGTTCACCGGTTTGGTTGCCACCCCTCGCCGAGCAGCACCGCATCGTCGCGGAGGTCGACCGCCGGCTGTCGGTGCTCGACGCGCTCGATGCGGCGCTCGATACCAACCTGGCGCGCTGTGCGCGGCTGCGGCAGGCGGTGCTGAAGCGCGCCTTCGAGGGCAGGCTGGTCCCGAGCGACGGCAGCGGGGATTCGGAGCCGGCGCGCAATCAAGCCGCCAACTGATTCGCTTCAAAACCTTTCCCCGTGCACTGTTCTCGGTTTGCAAACAGAGAACGGCCTCACAAGCATCCGATTCATAATCGCTTATTAAGCACAGTCCAATAGTTGGCTTGCCTGTTCTCGGTTCGCAAACTAAGAACATGGGGCATGTTGGCGAGCCGGAAGAAGCCGCCGAGCAGGGCGGGGCAGCGGCAGTGGGTGTTGAAGCCGCAGGACTTCGCCGTCGCCTTGAAGCTGGTTGGGCTGGGCGAGGCGCGGTTCACCTACGCCGAACTGGCGGCGGCGATGCACCTGTCGAAATTCGAGGCGCACAGCGCGGTGCGGCGGCTGATCGCGGCGCGGCTGGCGATTGGCGAGGACGGGGCGGTGCGCATCGCGGCGCCGGCGCTGGCGGCGTTCGCGGTCTCCGGTGCGCCGTATGCGTATCCGCCGCTGCGCGGCGGCGTGACCATCGGCTTTCCGACCGCCTATGCCGTGCCGCCGCTCAGCCTGCAGGTGGTGTCCGCCGACCAGAGCCCGCCGGTGTGGCCGCATCCGCAGGGCCCCGTGCGCGGCCTGGCGCTGGCGCCGCTCTACGCGTCGCTGCCGCTGGCGGCGGCGGCGGACGCCGACCTCTACGCCCTGCTGGCGCTGTTCGACGCGTTGCGCATCGGTCGGGCGCGCGAGCGCGAGCTGGCGACTCAGATGCTGCGCGAGCGCATCGGATGAAGGCGGCCAGTGCGGCGAACCGCGCCATCCTGGTCGCCGTGGCGCGGGCACTGGACGGCATCGATCCGCGGCTGACCTTCGTCGGCGGCTGCGCGACCGGCCTGCTGGTCACCTCGGCGCAGGCGCAGGACATTCGTCCGACGCGCGACGTCGATGTCGTCGCCGCGATCACCTCGCTGGCGGACTATCACCGGCTCGAGCAGACCCTGCGCGATATCGGCTTCGTTCACGATCGCGACGGCCCAACCTGTCGCTGGGCCTGGCGCGACATCACGGTGGACGTCATGCCGTCGACCGCCGTGCTCGGCTTCACCAACCGCTGGTTCCCGCTCGCGTTGGAGACGGCGTGCGAGGTGTCGCTGGCCGCCGATTGCACGATCCGGCTGATCGCCGCGCCGGTGTTCGTCGCTACCAAGTTGGAGGCGTTTCGCGACCGCGGCGCGGACGACTATACCGCGAGCGCCGACCTGGAGGACGTCGTCACGGTGGTCGACGGTCGCGCCGAGCTGCTCGACGAGGCAGCCGCATTCCCCGACGAGTTGCGCCAGTATCTCGCGGCGGAGTGCGCGCGACTGCTGGCGTTGCGGAGCTTCCGCGATTCGATCGCCGCGCACCTCAGCGGCGACCCGGCCAGCCAGGCGCGCGCGGCCATGGTGCTCGAACGCTTCAACCAACTGTCGCAGTTGCGCTGACCGGGGAGCGCGGCAACCTGCTGCCTGCGCTGTTGACCACGCGGCGGCGGCAAGTGCATGGTCAGTGCATGGCGGTGAAGACGATCACCATCGACCTCGAAGCCTACGAGATTCTCTCGCGCTGCAAGCGACCGGGGGAATCCTTCTCGCAGACGATCAAGCAACGCCTCGGTCGCTCGCTGACCGGCGCCGACATGCTCGCGCTCGTCCGCCGTACCCGCCTCTCCGAGCCGCCGCTCGACGCCATCGACGCGCAGGTGACGGCGCGCCGACACAGCCGTCCACGACGCGTCCGGTGGTGATTCACGCGGACACGTCGTTCCTCGTCGACCTGCTGCGCGAGAGCCGGCGCGCCTCGGCGGGTCCCGCGACGACCTTGCTGGCGGCGCTCGCCAGCGTCGAGATCCGCAAGCATTTCGAGCGCGTACCCGGCCTGACCGTGCGGACCTACTAGTCGAGCTCCGCATGAGCGCCGACGCCAGCCGCATCGTCAACAAGCTGTGGTCGTACTGCAACGTGCTGCGCGACGACGGGCTGTCGTACGGCGATTACCTGGAGCAGCTCACCTATCTGCTCTTCCTCAAGATGGCCGACGAGCAGACGCGGCCGCCGTGGCGACGGCCGTCGCCGGTGCCCGAGGGCTACGACTGGCCGAGCCTGACGGCGCGCGACGGCGCCGAGCTGGAGCACCACTACCGCATGCTGCTGGAGCACCTCGGCCGGCAGCACGGACTGCTCGGCCTGGTCTTCCGCAAGTCGCAGAACAAGATCCAGGACCCGGCCAAGCTGAAGCGGCTGGTCAGCGACCTGATCGACCGCGAGCAGTGGGTGATGCTCGGCGCCGACATCAAGGGCGACGCCTACGAGGGCCTGCTGGAGAAGAACGCGCAGGACACCAAGTCGGGCGCCGGCCAGTACTTCACGCCGCGCGCGCTGATCGACGCCATTGTCGCCTGCGTCGCGCCGCGTCCCGGCGAGGCGATCGTCGACCCGGCCTGCGGCACCGGCGGCTTCCTGCTCGCCGCGCACACCTGGCTGACGCGCGACGGCAGCGCGCTGACCCAGGAGCAGCGCGAGCATCTCCGTCTCGATGCGCTGCGCGGTGTCGAGATCGTGCAGGGGGTGACGCGGCTGTGCGCCATGAACCTGCTGCTGCACAACGTCGGCCCGACGGCGCAGGAGCTCGACGCCATCCGCGCCGAGAAGATCGCCGCCGGCACGGCGCCCGAGCAGGCCGACGCCGAGATCGAGGCGGCGCTGCCGGTGCGCACCGACGACGCGCTGCGCCAGCTCGGCGGCGAGCGCTTCGACGTCGTGCTCACCAACCCGCCGTTCGGGCGCAAGTCGAGCATCCTGGTGGTCGCCGACGACGGCGACACCGAGCGCGAGAGCATCACCTACGAGCGCGAGGACTTCTGGGCGACGACCACCAACAAACAGCTCAACTTCGTGCAGCACGTGAAGTCGCTGCTGCAGATCCACGGCCGCGCCGCGGTGGTGGTGCCGGACAACGTGCTGTTCGAGGGCGGCGCCGGCGAGACGGTGCGCCGCAAGCTGCTCGCCGAGTGCGACGTGCACACGCTGCTCCGCCTGCCGACCGGCATCTTCTACGCCCAGGGCGTCAAGGCCAACGTGCTGTTCTTCGACCGCAAGCCGGCCAGCCCCGATGCGTGGACGCGCAAACTGTGGGTCTACGACCTGCGCACCAACCAGCACTTCACCCTGAAGACCAACCCGCTGCGCCGCGCCGACCTGGACGAGTTCGTCGGGCTGTACAAGCCCGGCGCGCATGCCGACCGCACCGCGACCTGGAGCGAGGCGACGCCCGACGGCCGCTGGCGCTCGTACGACTACGAGGAGCTGGTCAACCGCGACAAGTGCAGCCTCGACCTCTTCTGGCTCAAGGACGAAAGCCTGCTCGACGCGGAGAACCTGCCCGAGCCCGACGACCTGGCGCGCGAGATCGCCGAGGACCTGCGCAGCGCGCTGGAACAGATCGAGGAGATTCTCGGGGACCTGGAGACGAGCTGAGGCGGCCCGATGCGCGGAGTCGCGTCGAATGCAGCGCTTCGGCTCGCCGCGTTGGACTCAGGCCACGGATTACACGGATGGCCACGGAAAGAAGAGAAAAGAAAAAAGAGAAAAGAGATCAAACTGAGTCGATCGCCGTATCCGTGTAATCCTCAAATGCAATCCGTGTAATCCGTGCCCCGCGATCGCTCTAGGCCGGGCGCCGCCGCGGGACCTGCTGTTTGATCGGCACAACCTCGGGCATCTTCAGGCCGCGGCGCTGCCAGTTGGCGCCGTCGATGACGAAGCTGTGGCCGCTGACATAGACGGCGAACGGCGAGCACAGGTAGGTGGCGGCCCAGCCGAGCTCGTGCGGTTGGCCGACGCGGCCGGCGGGGATGGTCCTGCCGGCTTCGCTGTAGCCTTCCGGCCGGTTGGCGCGCATGTGCGCCGACATGTCGTCGTGCGGGAACATGCCGGGGCACAGGCAGTTGACGCGGATGCCGTGCTCGCCCCACTCGACCGCCAGCGTCATGGTCAGGTTGACCACGCCGGCCTTCGCCGCGGCGGAGTGCGCCGCGCCGGGTCCGCCGGTCCAGGCGTAGGTGGCGCCGATGTTGAGGATCGCGCCGGGCCGCCCGGCGGCGATGCGGCGCGCGGCAAACTCGTGCGAGCAGTTGAAGGTGCCGTTGAGCACGATGTCGGTGACCGAGCGCCAGCCGTTCGGGCTGAGGTCCTCGGCGGCGATCGGAAAGTTGCCGGCGGCGTTGTTGATCAGGACGCCCACCGCCCCGAGCTGCTGCTCGACCGCGTCGAACGCCGCCGCGATCGACTCCGGCTGCCGCACGTCCATCGCCACGCCGACGGCCTGCGCGCCGACGGACTGCACCGCCTCGACGCCGCGCGCACGGTGCGCCTCGTCGCGGCTGACGATCGCCACCGCCGCGCCGAGCCGGCCGAACTCGACCGCCATCGCCTTGCCCAGCCCGGTGCCGCCGCCGGTGATCATCACCACCTCGCCGGCGTAGGTGCCGGCCGGCAGCATCGCGGTGCCGAGCGCGGGAGGATCGGGAACGCCCATTGCGGCACGCTGGCATTGCGCAGCCGCTGCGGTCAACGCGCGGAAGAAGGCTGTCAGGAGAAGAAGGCTGTTAGGCTGTTAGGCTGTTGGCTGTTAGGGGAGGAAAAAAACTTTGACCCCGTTACGGGAAGCAGTGGGGATCGACTTCTTTTCCACCCCTAACAGCGTAACAGCCTAGCAGCCTAACAGCCTTCCTCTCCGAGGGTTCACATGAGCGACGCCACCGCCGATCTCGACGACGCAGTCCTGCTCGACGTGCAGGACCACGTCGCGTTCGTCACCCTGAACCGGCCCGAGCGGCTGAACGCGTGGAGCTGGGAGATGGGCATGGCGCTCTTCCAGCGCTTCGAGCGCATCGCCGCCGACCCCGATGTGCGCGTCGTGCTGCTGCGCGGTGCGGGACGCGCGTTCTGTTCGGGCATCGACCTCAAGCCCGATGTGCGCGACCGCATCTCCGGGCGCAGCCCGGCCGAGAAGGTGATGAGTTACTACCAGCGCTACCGCGGCTCGCACCGGCGCACGCGCTTCATCGAGGGCATTGCGCAACCCATCATCGCGGCGATCCACGGCTACTGTCTCGGCGCCGGTTTCGAGATCGCCATGCTGTCGGACATCCGCCTCGCCGCCGAGGGGACGCAGTTCGCTTGCCCGGAGGTGAAGATCGGCGTCGCCATCGACTGCGGGCTCGACCTGCGCCTGGCGCAGGAGATCGGTCCGTCATGGGCGAAGTGGCTGACCCTCACCGGCCGCCGCATCGATGCGGCGCGCGCGCTGCAGCTCGGCGTCGTGCAGGAGGTGTATCCGGCCGAGCAGCTGGTCGAGGCGGCGACGGCGCTGGCGCGCGAGATCGCCGCCAACGCGCCGCTGGCGGTGCAGGCGGTGAAGCGCACCGTCGACCGCCACGCCAACCGCGGGCTCGACGAGGCGCTCGACTTCGAAGCGCTCAACGCCGCGGTGGGCTTCGTCTCCGACGACCTGGTCGAGGGCTTCGCCGCCGGGCGTGAAAAGCGCCCGACCCGTTTCGAGGGGAAATAGCCAGGATCTCAGCGCCAGAACTCGTCGACCGCGTAGAGATCCCAGACGAACTCCCAGAGCTCGACGGCGCGGCCGTCGCGCAGGCGGACGTGCAGGCAGGTCGGGTTGTCGAGGGTGCGGCCCTCGCGTGCGCCGTGGCCGCGGAAGAGGGCGATGGCGCGCGCGTCGTTGGCGACCACGTCGATGAGCTCGAGATGGAAGGATCCGCCGGTCAGCGACTGGACGCGCAGCAGGAACTGCAGGATGGCGTCGCGGCCGCGGTGCGACCCGGCCAGTTGGCCGTCGCGGCCGGGGAAGTGCCAGACCGCGTCCTCGGCGATGACGTCGACGACGGTCGCCAGGTCGGCGTTGCGAAAGGCGTCGAACAGCGCGCGCAGACGCGCCGCGTTGGGATGCTCGTGCATGGCGCCGATATGGCAGACCCGCCGGCGCCGGCGCCACGGCGCGGGCGGTCGCCTGCCTTTCACGTGCTGAGGATTTCACCACGCCCACCACCGGGTAGGCGACCGCCTGCGAGCCGTAGGCACCAAGCTTCCGAGGTCTGCTTGGTGTCTTGGTGCCCTGGTGGTTGGCCCTTGCTCCTGTGCGCGCGGCGCCTTCAGCGCGTCGCGACGCTGCGCGCGGCGGGCTGCGCGTAGAACTGCGCGGCCCAGGTGCGGTACTTGCCGATCGGTCCGTCGCCGAGCGCCAGCGCCGGCGGGTGGACGTAGCGCTTGTGCTGCCAGATGTCGAAATCCTGCTGCGCGTCGTAGGCGAGCGCGACGAGCAGGCCGATGCCGACGGCGTTGGCGCGCAGGCGCGCCGGCAGCAGGCGCAGCAGCCGGTGCACGTCGTCGCGGCCGCTGCCGCTGGCGGCGAGGTAGAGCTGGATGCGCTCGCCGTCGATCGGCGATGGCAGCACCCACAGGCGGGCGCGGATGTCGAAGCCGCGCACGGTGACCTCGACCATCGAGTAGCCGAGCCCGTGGATGCGCGTCTCGAACTGGAAGTCGAACTCCACCCAGCGGCCGATCAGCGGCATGGGGCGGAACGCCGCGTACGACGTGCTCAGGTAGGGGCCGTCGACGATGACGTCGCGCAGCATGCGCACGTCGCGATAGCCGTGCACGTGCGCGAAGTGGCCGAGGTCGACGCTGTTCTCGGTGGTCTCCTGCGGGTGGGCCTCGAGCTCGAAGCGGCGGAAGTACGGGCGGCTCCAGTCGCGCGCGTCGACCGGCGGTACCTCCCAGGTGGGCGGGCGGCCGTCGACGTCGTGATACGCGAGCAGCATCTCGTTGACCTCGCGCACCTCGACGCTGCGCGTCGAGGCATTCGGCGGCGGCTTGCTGTCGTAGCCGGTGGCGACGCAGCGGCCGCCGCCGTCGAAGCGGAAGCCGTGGAAGGGGCAGCGCAGCGTTTCGCCCTCGACGCGACCGCCGCGCCCGAGGTGGCCGCCGAGATGCGGGCAGTAGGCGTCGATGGCGCCGATCCGACCGGACGCGGTGCGGAACAGCACCAGCTCGCGGCCGCCCAGCCAGCGCGTCAGCACGCCGCCCGGCGGCAGCTCGCGCGCGAACGCCAGCACGTACCAGCCGCTCGGGTACGGATCGAGCGAGCGGCGCGCCGCGGCAGGAACGGATTGCACGACGCCGCGATCTGAACCACTTCGCTCCGGGCAGGGCAAGGGGGTGCCGTCGGCGGGGGGACCGGGGAGGGGGGCGAAAGACTGCACCGCGGAGACGGCGAGACGCGGAGCGGACCGGCGCCAGCCTCGCCGCCGGGTGCAAACTCATCTACGGTGAAGACCCGTGCGCACGCGGCGCCTCCATATCGAGCCCGCGGTCTCTGCGCCTCCGCGTCTCCGCGGTGAGATCTTTTGTTCGATCAGGGCTAACAGTCAGACGGCATGACCTTGAACGCGGACGACCTCGACCGGCTGGCGCGGCGCACGCTGGCGCACTACGACGACAACGCCGACGGCTTCTGGCTGGGCACGCGCGACCACGACGTGCGGCAGAACATCGACGCGCTGCTCGACGCGATCGAGGCGGAGCCGCCGTTCACCATCCTCGATTTCGGCTGCGGGCCGGGCCGCGATCTCGCCGCCTTGCGCGACCGCGGGCACGTCGCGATCGGGCTCGACGGCGCGCCGCGCTTCGCGGCGATGGCGCGCGCCCACAGCGGCTGCGAGGTGTGGACGCAGAGCTTCCTCGCCCTCGACCTGCCGCCGGCGCGCTTCGATGGCGTCTTCGCCAACGCCTCGCTGTTCCACGTTCCCAGCCAGGAGCTGCCGCGCGTGCTGGGCGAGCTGCGCGCGACGCTCAAGCCGCGCGGCGTGCTGTTCAGCTCCAACCCGCACGGGCCCGACCAGGAGGGCTGGAGCGCCAGCCGCTACGGCGCCTACCACCACCCCGACACCTGGCGTCGCTACTGCACCGCGGCCGGCTTCACCGAGGTCGCGCACTACTTCCGCCCGGCCGGCCTGCCGCGCGCCCAGCAGCCGTGGTTCGCCAGTGTCTGGCGGGTGGTCGAATGAGTGACGGGACGGGCTCGGGCTCGGCCGCGAGGGATTCGGACCCATCGAGCCCGCGCCCGAGCCCGCAGTACTCCGGGCCGCTCAGCACCCGCGCAGCACCTGCCCGGGCAGCGCGCCGGTGTGCACTCCGTTCTCCAGCAGCACGGTGCCGTTGACGATCACGGCGGCGTAGCCCTCGGCGTCGACGACGTAGCGCTCGCTGCTGGCGGGGAAGTCGCGCGTCAGGCGGGCGTGGCCGGCGCGCAGGCCGGCGCGGTCGATGAGCAGTAGGTCGGCCCAGGCGCCCTCGCGGACGAAGCCGCGGTCGGCGAGCGCGTGCACGGTGGCGGGCATGCCGCTCAGGCGCCAGATCGCCTGCTCGAAGCTGAGCGGGTCGGGCACCCAGTCGGTGAGCAGACGGGTGGTGTAGTCGGCGCCGACGAACGAGGCGAGGTGCGCGCCGCCGTCGCTCGAGCCGGCCATGACGATCGGCTCGCCGAGGCCGGCGCGCACGACGTGTTGGATGAACTGCACCGCCATCTCGCTGAGCCGCGTCTGCCACTGCGTCTCGAGGTCCTCGGCGAGCGAGCAGTCGAGGAAGGCGTCGAGCGGCGTGACGCCGCGCGCCGCGGCGAGCTCGACCACCGTCCGGCCGATCCAGTCGGCGTGCGCCGCGTCGCGCGTCGCCTCCACTTCCAGCACGTCCCAGCCGAAGGCGGAGAGACGGCCGGGGGCGTCGAACTCGGCGGCGAGCTGGGCGCGCACCGCCGGGTCGCGCAGCCGCCGCGAGCGTTCCGGCTCGGCGAGGGTCAGCGCCGCGCGCCAGGTCGGCAGCTCGTCGAACAGGAAGGTGTCGGCGAGCTTCAGGTGCGCGCCGAGCTCGTTGGTGGTGCACTGCGGGTGCAGGCGCACGCCCTGCGCGGCGGCCTCGCGGGCGAACGACAGCGTCTGGTCCCAGCTCATCGGGTTGTCGGGCGTCGGCAGCAGCACGTTGAGCTCGATCGGCCGGCCGGCGGCGCGGTACATGTCGAGGATCATCTGCCGGTCGGCCGCGTCGTAGCCGGCGCCGATGCTGCGCGGAATGATCTCCAGGGCGCCGCGCTCGAACTCGGCGAGCACCCCGCTGAGCGCGACGATCTCCTCGCGCGCGGCGTGGTTGGACGGCACCTCGCGGCCGTCCTCGCCGACGTGGATGTCGAGTTGCGAGGTGGAGAAGCCGATCGCGCCCTCGCGCATCGCGGCGCGCACCAGGTCCTGCATGGCGGCGATCTCGGCGGCGGTGGCGCGGCGCGTCGAGGCGTCGTCGCCCATCACGTAGCGGCGCACCGCGCTGTGGCCGACGTAGCTGCCGACGTTGACGCCGAGCCGGCCGTCGAAGCGCCGCCAGTAGTCGGCGAAGCTGCCGCCGCGGAAGCGCAGCCCCTCGCGCAGCGCGGCGCGCGACATGCCCTCGACGCGGCTCAGCATGCCGGCCAGCCAGTCGACGTCGGCGGCGTGCGCCGGCGCCAGCGTGAAGCCGCAGTTGCCGGCCAGCACGGTCGTCGCGCCGTGCCACGACGACGGCGTCGCCAGCGGGTCCCAGTCGAGCTGCACGTCGTAGTGCGTGTGCACGTCGATGAAGCCCGGCGTCACCGTCAGGCCGGCGGCGTCGATGACGCGCGTCGCGCCGGCGTCGATGCGCCCGATCTTGACGATGCGCCCGGCGCGCACGCCGACGTCGGCGGCGTAGCCGGGCAGGCCGGTGCCGTCGACCACCTGTCCACCGCGAATGATCAGATCGAGCTGCATGCGCGCCCCCCCGGGAAAAGAGTGGCCACAGATGTACACAGATGCGGGCGGATCACCACGATCTGTCGGGGGGCGCCGCGGCCGCCCGCGCGTGCGGCAGCACCGCCGGACATCCAGTCGTCGAAACGCGGCGTAGGTCGAGGTGAGCGCGGGGGTTGACGAATCGAGGCGCCGCGACGCAGGAGGATCCCATGGACGCACATCCCGACTTCTTTGCCGCCGTCGGAGCGCTGGCGGCGATCGAACAGCTCGACGTCGACGCGCTGCGGCTGCTGTACCGCGTCGAGTGCTCGGGCGAGAGCTTCTACAACCTGCTCGCCGACCGCATCGGCGAGCCGCGGGCCGCCGAGTTGCTGCGCCGCAACGGGCGCGAGGAGCGCGGCCACGCCGAGCGCGTGCGCCGCGTGCTCGGCCTCAAGCTCGGCCATCCGTATGAGCCGACCGCCGAGGACCAGGCGCCGTACGCCCTGACGCTGCCGCAGACGATTTCAGCCGAGCTGCTGCCGCTCATCGTGCAGGGCGAGCTCGACGGCGATGCCGGCTATCAGCGCTGGGCCGACCGCGAGCCCGACCCCGAGGCGCAGCGCCTGCTGCGCCTCAACGGCCGCGAGGAGACGACGCACGGTGAGCGCGTGCAGAAGGTCATCGCCATCCTCAGCGGGGCGTAGGCGTCAGCGCGGCGGCGGCGATGCGGCGCTGCCGAGCGTGCGGCGCAGTTGCTGGGCCGGCGTGGTGCATGTGCCGGTGCCGAGCTCGCCGTCGACCACGACCAGCATCTCACCGCTGGCGTCGTCGATGGTCAGTCCTTCCGAGAACGGTGGCAGCGGGTCGACCGAGGTGACC
>JANRJF010000405.1:0-36813 GCA_033764095.1 Deltaproteobacteria bacterium
GTATGTGGGTTTTTACCCCTGGGATAACAGGGTTTTCCCGCAGGTGGTCTTCGGCCGTTAAATCGGTGTAATCCGGGGCTACACCCCGCTCATCGAGTACGCACGCGCGACATCACGACGAAGAACAGCGCGCACAGCAGGTAGCCCGTCGCCCAGCGCCAGCCGGTGGCGAGCCCGATGTCGTAGAGGCCGCCGGCCGGGGTGAGGGTGCCGGCATGGACGAAGCCGAAGAACGCGGCGACGCCGCCGATCAGCGCCCACACCGCGGCGCGGTTGAAGCGGCCGTCGATCAACGCCGCGCTGAGCGCCGACCAGACCATCGACGTGACCATGAAGCCCTGCGAGAGCGCCGTCAGGCCGTCGAGGTTGAGACCGTTCTGCGCGAACGCCGCCGGCGCCGCCAGGGCGCGCGCGGCGAGGCCGGGATCGCCGCCGACCGCGCCGGCGGCGTTGAGGGTCTGGGTGAGCACCAACACGCCCCAGCCGGCGATGGCGGGGAACAGGCCGATCGCCACCGCCGGGGCGTGCGCGCTCGGCGTCGCCTGGAACGCCTGCGCGGTGATGACGATGCCGATCCACAGGACGATCGCCATGCCGGCTTCCATCGGCACCAGCGCGTTGATCAGGCCGGTGAGACCGAGGAGCGCGATCAGCGTGAAGAACATGCCGTTCAGCACCGAGTAGCCCGAGCGCGCGCCGAGCCCCTTCCAGCCCGGGTGGCCGATGTAGATGGTGGTCGGGAAGCAGGAGCCGAACAGCGCCGCGGCGACCGAGCCGACGCCGTTGACGGCGAGCGAGGGCAGCGTCGGATAGCGATCGCCGGCGGCGTCGGCCGACTCGATGTTCTGCAGCGAGCCGAGCACGTTGAACAGCCCCATCGGCAGCACCACCGGCACCAGGTACTGGCGCAGCAGCGGATGGGTCAGGCCGGCGAGCAGATCGCCGACCACCGGCAGCGGCCAGTAGACGCCGACCGTGCCGACCGCCTCGCGCAGATGCGCGGCGTTCACCGGCGAGGCCATGCCGGCGGCGCTCAGGCCCCACGCCGCGAGACTGCCGAGCGCCAGCGCCAGCGCGCCGCCGGGAATGTGACCGGGCAGCGGCAGGTGCGCGAAGTAGGTGGTGAGGATGACGCCGAGCGGCAGCATCGCCACCAGCGGCGCGGCGAAGGTCTTGATGGCGAAGTCGATGGCGATGAAGCTCACCGCGATCCCGGCCAGCGTCGAGAGCAGCGCCGCGCGCGGCGCGAACTGGCGCACGCGCTCGGCGATCGGCGCGCAGGCAAGCTCGATGACGCCCGACAGCACGCACGCCGCCAGGCCGAGCTGCCAGGCCAGGCGGGCGGCGTCGGCGGCGGTCGCGCCGGCCGCCTCGGCGGCGAGCTTGACCGGCAGCATGACCAGGAAGACGTGCGCGAAGAGCGACACGGTGTTGATGCCGTAGGGCAGCGCGGTGACGTCGCGCCGGCGCGACGCCGCGCTCAGGCGCTGCGCCTGCCAGGCGTAGAACAGGTTGCCGATCAGGATCGACACCGCCGCGCCGGGCAGGATCACCTCGAGCACCAGCGCGAGCGGGAAGCCGAGCACGCCGGTGCACAGCCCGAGGATGAGGAGGAACTGGATCAGGTTGTCGATGGCGAGGCCGAAGAAGCCATCGACATCACCGGCCGTGAACAGCGGCTGCGGGCGAGCGGGCGGACGCGGCATGGCGCGTCACAGGCCAGACGAGATTCGAATTGTAAAGCAGGGGCCGGCGCGCGCGTGCTCAACCCGCGTGGGAGGCTGTTAGGCTGCTAGGCTGTTACGCTGTTAGGGGGAAGAGATCTTGAGCTCCCCCTTAACAGCCAACAGCCTAACAGCGAACAGCCTAATCCAGCTCCAGCGCGCAGGCGACGCCGTGCACCACCGCGGCGATGCGCAGCGCGTCGACGACGGCATCGGGCGGCAGGCCGCCGGCGGTGACGGTCTTCTCGTGCGCCTTCAGACACACGTCACAGCCGTTGACGGCGCTGACCGCCAGGCACATCAGCTCGAAGTCGAGCTTCGGCCCCGCCGGCTTGGCGACGCGCTGCATGCGCAGGCGCGCCGGCCGGGTCTCGTAGTTCTCGCCCAGCATGTGGCGCGCGCGATAGAAGACGTTGTTCATCCCCATCAGCGCGGCGGCGGCGCGTGCGTCGTCGAGCGTCGCGTCGTCGAGGCCGTCGGCGCGGCCGGCCTCGATCAGAGCGTCGCGCAGGCCGGGATTGCGGGCGGCGAACGCGCTGGCGACGGCGCACCCCCAGCGTTGCGCCGGGGTGAGCGCCTCCGCCGCCAGGACGTTCTGCAGGCCGATCTTCAGGTCGCGTGCCGCCTCCGGCAGCGAGTCGCGCAAAGCGTCGAGCGACACGTCGATCCTCCTCACACGTTCAGGGTGGGCTCGCCCTTCTGCCAGTTGCAGGGACAAAGCTCGTCGGTCTGCAGCGCGTCGAGCGTGCGCAGCACCTCGTTGACGTTGCGGCCGACCGACAGGTCGTTGACCGAGACGAAACGGATGATGCCGTCCGGGTCGACGATGAAGGTCGCGCGCAGCGCCACGCCGGCCTGCGCGTGCAGGATGCCGAGGCCCTCGGGACCAGCGAGCGCGGGCGGAACGTGGATCATCGGGAACGGCAGGTCGCGCAGATCCTCGTGCGCCTGGCGCCAGGCCAGGTGCGAGAACTCGTTGTCGGTGCTGCCGCCGAGGATGACGGCGTCGCGGTCGGCGAAGTCGCCGGCGCGCTTGCCGAACTCGGCGATCTCGGTCGGGCAGACGAACGTGAAGTCCTTCGGCCAGAAGAACAGCACCAGCCACTTGCCGGGAAAATCCTTGTTCGAGACGGCGCGGAACTCCTTGCCCTTCTCGCGGCTCACCACGCCCTGCACCGTGAACTCGGGCAGGCGATCTCCAACGGTCAACATCGGTCAGGTCTCCTTCGGACGGTCGAGTCGGCGCCGCTCACCGGCGCCGCTGAGTAGGCCTTATCAGTAATGAATCCTGATATCGGTTCAAGATGGGCGGCGGAGAAAAGCGCTTATGGCTGATCGCCGATGGCTTATCGTCGGAGAGCGATCCGGCGATACGCCGCCGGGGCTCAGCCGGCGGTGGCCGAGAGCCGACCGCCTGCGGTTGGCCCGATCAGGCGGAAGACCGGCTGCGGCTGGTGGAAGCCCTTGAAGGTCAGATCGCCGAGCGGCTCGGCGAGAAAGCCGCGCTCCAGCGCGCCGTAGCTGCGCGCGCTGATCAGGATCTCGCCCGGCGCGGCGGCGTCGGAGAGGCGAGCGGCGAGATTGGTGACGTTGCCGATGACGGCGTAGTCGCGGCGGCCCTCGTAGCCGATGAAGCCGCAGGTGGCGTAGCCGGTGTGGATACCGACGCCGATGTGGATCATGTAGCCCTGTCGCGTCCAGATCCCGCGCAGGCGGGTGACGTCGTCGCGCATCGCCAGCGCCAGCCGCGCGGCGCGCTCGATGTGGTCGGGCTGGTCGACCGGGTCGTTGAAGAACACCATCAACCCGTCGCCGGCGAAATGCTCGAGTGTGCCGCCGGCCTCGGCGATGCGCGCGCCGACGGCGGCGTGGTACTCGCCCAGCGTGGCGATCACCTCCTCGGGCTCGACGCTGTCGGAGAAGGCGGTGAAGCCGCGCAGGTCGGCGAACAGCACGGTGACCAGCTTGCGCTGGTTGCCGAGCTCGGCGGCGCCGCCGCGCGCCATCACCTGGTCGATGATCTGCGGCGGGAAGAAGCGCTTGAGGTCGGCGAACTCCAGCTCGCGGCGGCGCAGCTGTTCGGTCGCCTCGACGCGCATCAGCGCCTGGCCGGCCTGTTGCGCCACGTTGGCCAGCGCGTCGAGCTCGTCGGCCTCGTAGGGATCGCCGCTGGCGCGCGGGCCGATCGCCAGGCCGCCGATGACGCGTTGCGCGTGCACCAGCGGCAGCAGCAGGTCGGCGCCGAGGCGGTCGAAGCCGGCGCGGCACTCCTCGCGAATATGGGTGAACTGCGGCTCGACGGTGAGTTGCTCGCGGCGGATCTCGCGGCGGGTCGCGCACAGGATCTGGATCAACAGCTCGCTGTCGAGCCCGTGCTGGCGATCGTCGGGCGGCAGGCCGACGCGGCGCCGGACCTCGCCGCCGCCGGTGGCGCGCGGCAGCAGGAAGGCGACCGCGCTGGTGGCGTCGCACAGCCGCGCCGGCGCGCTGGCCAGCGCGTCGAGCACCGCCTCGACCGACGGCGCGGTGGCGAGCTCGTCGCTGACGCCGCGCAGCAGCTCGGGAAAGCGCGCGCGCTGCGGATAGAGCACGCGGTTCAGGCGCGCGTCGAAGCGCGGCCAGTAGTACAGCAGCGGGAAGAGCAGCACCGCGACCAGGTACGGCCGCATGTTGACCAGGAACAGCGCGACGACGCTCAGCACCGCCACCGCGGCGGTGTACAGCACGGCGCGGCGTACCGCGATGCGCGCGTTGAGCAGCGCCGGGCGCAGCGTGATGCGCGCCAGCGCCAGCACGAAGAAGGCGAGCGGCCACATCAGGAAGCGGTTGTCGATCTCGATCACGCCGATCAGCTCGCGGGTGAACTGCACGACGGCGAACGGCACGATGCCGAGCAGCGCGCCGCCGAGCAGGATGCGGGCGCGCTGCGCCACCAGCGGGTCGCTGGCGCGCAGCGCCAGCCCGGCGCTGCGCGCGATCAACGCCGAAATCGACGCCAGCAACACCGCCGAGCCCACCGCGCGCGTGTACGCGAACGGGCCGACGTATTGCCGGTGCCAGGCGATCAGGTTGGCGCCGCCCTGCGCCATGCCGGCGATGTAGATCGCCCACAACACGCCGCGCCGCTCGAGCAGCCAGCGGTGCGGCACCGGGAAGGCGAGCGCGGTGTGGAACGGCAGGTAGATCACCACGCCGACGCAGAACAGGAAGTACGCCGCGTGGCCGCCGGAGTCGGTCGGGACGAAGACGGTGAGCAGCGTCGCGCTGACGAAGGTGGACAGCGACAGCAGCGCCCAGCTGGCGAGCTCGTACGGGCGCAGGACGAAGGTGACGACGCCGACGGCGAGGAAGAACACGCCGATGACGTCCGAAGCGCCCATGGTGAAGGCGAAATCCCCCCACTGCCAGGGCCGCACCGGCAGCACCAGCTCGCGCACGCCGCCGTGCACCGAGCGGAACACCAGCGTGTTGGTGCTGCCCAGCTCGGTGCGCGCGCCCGGTCCGGTCGTGTGTCCGGTGCGCAGGTGCGGCGGCAGTGGAAGGCCGTTGATGCTGAGCACCAGGCCGCCGCCGCGCAGGCCGGCCTCGGAGGCATCCTCGTTGGTCGGCGAGGCATAGGGGCCGTCGAGCAGCCAGCCGACGTTTGCCGTGCCCAGGCGGTCGAACTTGTCGACCACGGCGATCGCCACACCGAGCAGCGACACGGCCACCAACGCCGCGAAGAGCGCTTGCTGCCCGAGGGTGCCGTCCCGGAGCCGCATGAGGCGACAGCCTAGCAGCCCGTGCGAACCGGTTGAACCGGGGACCCATTGACCGGCGCCGGGTTTCCGATCACGGATGGCCGGCGACGGAGCCGACCACGACCAGCCAGCCACCAGTATCCCCGCTCGCGCTGCCGCCGTTCCGCGCCCGGCCGCCGTGGCTGGGCGCCGATCTGCAGACCGTGCGCAACATGCTGCGCCCGCCGCGTCCGGCGGCGACGCCCGGCGAGCGCCTGCTGCTGCCGCTCGCCGACGGCTCGGGCGACTGCCTGGCCGGACTGCTGCAACGGCCGGCGGGCGGGCCGCGCGCGCCGCTGGCCGTCCTGCTGCACGGTCTGTCGGGCGGCGAGGACAGTCCCTACATGCAGGTCAGCGCCGCGGCGCTGGTCGCCGCCGGCCATCCGGTGCTGCGCCTCAACCTGCGCGGCGCCGGCGCCTCGCGCCCGCTGTGCCGCTTCCAGTACCACGCCGGCCGCACCGCCGATCTGCGCGACGCACTGGCGGCGCTCGATCCCTCGCTCACCGACTCCGGCGTGCTGCTGGTCGGCTACTCGCTGGGCGGCAACATGCTGCTCAAGTTCCTCGCCGAGCACGCCGACGGCTTCCCGATCCGGGCCGCGGCCGCGGTCTCCGCGCCGATCGACCTCGCCGCCGCGGCGCGCCGCATCCTCATGCCGCGCAACCGCGTCTACCACTGGAACCTGCTGCGGGCGATGAAGATCGAGGCCCTGTCGGCCGGCGCCGAGCTGACCGCCGACGAACGCCGCGCCATCGATACGGCGCGCTCGATCGTCGAGTTCGACGATCGCTTCGTTGCGCCGCGCAACGATTTCGCCGGCGCCGCCGACTACTACGCGCGCAGCTCCGCCGAGCGCTACCTGCCCGCCATCCGCACGCCGACGCTGATCGTGCACGCGCTCGACGACCCCTGGATCCCGCCCGACGCCTACCGCCGCGTCGCCTGGCCGGCGCTACCGCGCCTCACCCCACTGCTCAGCGACGGCGGCGGCCACGTCGGCTTCCACGCCCGCGACCACCGCCTGCCCTGGCACGACCGCGCCATCGCCGCCTTCTTCGCCGCAGAGCGCTGAGCGCCGCCGTTGTGTCCCGGCGCCGGAGTGGAGTAGAGCAGCGCGCATGACGCCGACCCATCGCCTGCTGCTCGCCGGGCTCGCCGTGTTGCTGGTCAGCACGCTCGCCGTCGCGGCGCTCTGGCCGCCGTCATCCGCGTCGCCGCCGACCGCGGTCGCGGCGCAGAATGCCGTCGCCCCCTCGTCGAGCGGCATCTTCCCCAAGGTCCTGAATCACTGAGCGCCGACGTCGCGCAGGCTCGCGATGTCGTCGCGCTTCCACTCCTCGTGGAAGAGGTAGCGATAGCCGATGTGCGCGAACAACCAGGCGCCGTCGCGCCGCACGTAGCGGTCCTCGTAGTAGGCGCCGATGCGGATGCCGCGGTTCTCGCGCGGGTTGAACATGTAGTTGTAGAGCGCCCACGTGCCGGTGGCGGTATCCGGCCCGGTGAGCGCGATCTCCGGATGATGGCCGTGGTGGATGGTCACCGAGCCGCGCTCGCGGCCAAGCGCTTCGCGCAGGAAGCCCATGATCGCGTCGCGGCCGCTGAACTCGTACTTGCCCGAGCTGTAACAGGTCGTCGCCTCGGGAATGAACAACGCCGCCAGGTCGTCGAACTGCTTGCAGTCGAGGAAGCGCCAGTAGCGGTACTTGAGCTGCTTGATCGCTTCGAGGTCCTCGAGCGCCGCGACGCGGCGGGCGAGGTCGGTCACATCGATCATGCGTGGCCTCCGACGAAGGGAGGCGTGACCGGTGACCGGTGACCAGTGACCGGGGAGGCACCGCTCTGACGAGCGGATCTCCTACCGGTCACCGGTCACTGGTCACTGGTCACGCGTCAGTCCTTGATGCGCGGCAGCACCTCGCGCTCGAACAGCTGCAGGCTCTCCCAGCCGAGCGCCGGTGGCATGCCGCCCATCAGCGGGTGGAGGATGACGCGGCCGGTGTCCTCGGCGAGCTTGACGGTGTCCTCCGGCGTCAGCACGACGTACGCACCGCTGCGCTTCACGTCGTCGAGCGTGGTGCCCTCGACATGCACCTGCGAACGCTGGTCGGGGGTCTGCCAGGCGGCGTAGGTGGTGGCGTCGTAGAGCACGTGCGGCGCGATGCGCTGCCAGTCGCGCTCGGGGTCGTGCGACACGTGCACGAAGCCCGGCCCGTTCGGCATGCTGACGAAGCCGCCGTGGAAACCGAGGCGTTGGCATTCGGCGGTGTAGATCTCGGCCAGCGCCGGATCGCCGATGGCCGGGAAGAAGCCGGCGCGCAGCTTGGCGGCGCGCTTGGCCGCCTTCTCGGTCGAGCCGCCGATCAACACCATCGGCTCGGACGGCGGCTTCGGCGTCACGCACACCGTGCGGCCGCGCCACTCGAACGGCTCGCCGCGCCAGGCCTGGCGCATCACCGTGACGCACTCTTCGAGCAGCGTGCCGCGCTTCTTGCGGTCGACCCCGGCCATCTCGAACTCCTCCGGCCGATAGCCGAGGCCGGCGACGATGCTGAGGCGGCCGCGACTGACCAGCGCGACCGTGGCGATCTGCTCGGCCAGGCGCACCGGGTCGTGCAGCGGCGCCAGCACCGCGGCGATGTTGATCTGGATGCCGCGCGTCCGGCCGGCGACCGCCGCCGCCAGCGTCACCGGCGAGCACATGAAGCCATCCTCGACGCCGTGGTGCTCGGAGAGCACGACGATGTCGAGCCCCAACTTGTCGGCCCACTCGCACTGATCGAGACAGGCGGCGTACTGGTCCGCGTGCGTCGTCTCGGCGAACGGCGGCACGCGCAGATCGTAACGAAGTCCAACCATGGCCATGCCGGCGGATGTACCTGCCGGTCTCGCCTTGGGTCAATCGGCCGTCCTCCGAGGCGTGACCGGTGACCAGTGACCGGTGCGAGTCCCCGTGCAGCGATCGCTGGTCACAGGTCACACCTCTTCCGAGAGGGCGCATGGGCGCGCTATGAGCGGGCGCATGGCCAACATCCACGATTTCACCGTCACCACCATCGACGGCGGCAGCCAGTCGTTGAAGGACTACGCCGGCAAGGCGCTGCTGCTGGTCAACGTCGCGTCGCAGTGCGGCTTGACGCCGCAGTACGCCGGGCTGCAGTCGCTGTACGAGAAGTACAAGGATCGCGGCTTCGCGGTGCTCGGCTTCCCGTGCAACCAGTTCGGCGGCCAGGAGCCGGGCAGCGAGGGACAGATCAAGACCTTCTGCGAGACCCGCTTCGGCGTCACCTTCCCGATGTTCGCCAAGCTGGAGGTGAACGGCGCCGGCCGCCATCCGCTCTACGCCTTTCTCACCGGCGCGGCGACGCAACCCGACGGGGCCGGCGACATCCAGTGGAACTTCGCCAAGTTCCTGGTCGGCAAGGACGGCACCGTGCTGGCCCGCTTCTCGCCCACCGAAGCGCCGGAGTCGGCCGCGATCACCGGCGCCATCGAGAAGGCGCTCTGAAGAACAGCCGTCAGCGATCAGCGGTCAGCCTGCGGTTGAGCAGAGTGCGCTGACGGCTGAGGGCTGATCGCTGATGCCTTCCCCGCATGTCCGCGCTCGACTCGATTGAGTGGGAAGCCTGCCTGCTCGAGCCGGTGCCCAGCCCGGAGACGGAGCGGCGGGTCCGGCGCGCGCTCGGCATGGTGCCGCCCGGATCGCGCTATTTTCTCGACTCGGCGTGGTTTGCCGACGCGTTGATTGCGCTGGACATCGGGCACCTGCAATTGCAGCACCTCCGCGCCGACCTCTCCGAGATGGTGGCGTTGGTGGTCAGCCAGGACGGCGCCTGCCGCTACTGCTTCAGCGCCACGCGCGGCGTGCTCGGCATCATGGGCTTTTCCGAGGCGCGCATTCAGCGCCTGGAGGGCGACCTGCTCGCCGGCGAGCTGCCGGCCGGGGACCGCGCCGCGCTGCAGTTTGCCCGCCGCGTCTCGCGCTCGGTCCCGCCGGTGCGCGCCGCCGACGCCGCGCCGCTGCGCGAGGCCGGCTGGAGCGCGGCCGCCATCCAGGAGCTGACCGCCCTCACCGCGGTCAACGTGTTCTTCAACCGGACCTCGACCCTGGCGGCGCTGCCGTACGAATCGATCGAACGCTTCTTCGCCCGCCCGACCATGCGGCTGCTGCGCCCGCTGCTGCGCCGCTTCATCGGGCCGCGCCGCGTCAGCCAGCCGATGCCGCTCAGCCCCGCCGAACGGCAGGGCGCCTTCGCCGAGCAGATCAACGCCTTCGACGGCGTGCCGTTGGCCAAGCGCCTGCGCGCGGCCATCGACGCGTGCTGGTGCGGCTCGTCGCTCGGCCCGCGCACCACCGCCCTGGTGTTCGCGGTGGTCGCACGCGGCATCGGCTGCCCGCTGTCGGAACGCGAGGCGACGCGCCTGTTGCGCGCGGATGGGTTTCCCGCCACCGAGGTCGAACCCGCCCTCGCCCACCTCGCCTCGCCGTCGCTCGACGCGCGCCAGCGCGCCGCGGCGACGTTGGCGCGCGACTCGATCTGGCCGCAGCCGGCGCCGCTGCAACGCCAGGCGCGTGCCGTACGCGCGCAGTTCACCCGCACCGAGTTCATCGACCTGATCGGCACCGCCGCGCTCGCCAACGCGCTCTGCCGGCTCGGCGTCGGCGTCGAGCTGGCGCGCCCGCACGCCTGATGCGCATCGCCCTGGCGCTGCTGGCGCTCGCCGCCACCGTCGCGGTGGCCTGGCTCGCGGTCGAGCGCCGCCGCCTGCGCCGCCGCCTCGACGCCGCCAGCGCCGAGCTGCAGCGCCTGCAGACCGACTTCGGCCGCTTCGCGCCGAGCGCCGTGGTCGACCGCATCGCCGCGCACAGCCGCCCGGTCGAAGCCGAACGACGCGAGGTGACGGTGCTGTTCGCCGACCTGGTCGGCTTCACCGCGCTCGGCGAGCGGCTGCCGCCCGAGGAACTGGTGGCGCTCCTCAACGCCTATTTCGGCCGTATGAGCCGGGTGCTCGAAGACCACCGCGGTCACGTGGCGAAGTTCATCGGCGATGGACTGATGGCGCTGTTCGGCGCCATCGAGCCCAACCCGTGGCAGGCCAACGACGCCGCGCACGCGGCGCTCGCCATGCAGCGCACGCTGGCCGACTACAACCGCGAGCTCGCCGCGCGCGGCGGGCCGGCGCTGCGCGCCGGCATCGGCCTGCACCGCGGCAGCGCCGTCGCCGGCATCCTCGGCAGCCAGGCGCTGCTCGAGTTCACCGTCATCGGCGGCACCGTCAACCTCGCCGCACGGGTCGAACGCCTCACTCGCACGCACGATGTCGCCATCCTGGTCACCGACGCCGTGCGCTCCCAACTCGACCCGCGCTTCCAGCTCGACCCGATGCCCGCGACGCCGGTGCACGGCGTCGGCGAGCCGGTGGCGACGTGGGCGCTGCGCGGGTTCGAGGAACAGCGTGACCAGTGATCGGGCTCGCCGGGCAATGTGCCTCAGCAGCGAAGTGCACGGCCGATTAGGCTGTTAGGCTGCTGGCTGTTAGGGGCGCGGGTTCGTCTGACCTACCCGCCAACAGCCTAACAGCGTAACAGCCTAACAGCCTCGGCCGCGGCGCTGATCGAGGCAACGAATTGCCGGGCAAGCCCGGTGACCAGTAACCGGCGACGTCTCACACCGGTCACCGGTCACCGGTCACGCCTTTCTCCTGAACCATCTCGCAGTCGAGGAAGCCGCGGCCGAAGATCTGCCCGATCAGCAGCCGGTTGCCGCGCCGGGCGGCGGCGCTGGCGGCGCTGATCGGCTGGCCGTCGTTGAGGTAGATCTCGTCGACCTGCTGGCCGTCCGGACTGACGCGCAGGACCTGCGAGGGCGACGGCGCGCTCGGATCCTTCTGATGGCGCGGCACCGCGAGCAGCTTCGGATGCGCGCCGATCCACAGCGTGCCCTGGTCGTCGATTTCGATGTTGTCGCCGCCGGTGGCGATCGGAATCGCGCTGCGGAAGGTGAGCACGTCGGTCGCCGGATTGCGGTCGTAGACGCGCACGGTGCGGTCGGTCACCGCGGCGACGTACACGGTGCGGCCGTCGGGGCTGACGTTGATGCCGTTCGGGAAGACCAGGTCGGGGATCGCGGTCGAGAACCCACCTGGCCCATAAGCGAGCACCTCGGCGCCGGCGAGCTGCAGATAGGTCTCCAGCATCTGCAGCGCGCCGGGCGGGTGGCGGTGCGTGTTGGTGACGTAGAAGCGATCCGCCGCCACCGCGACCAGATCGTTGGGCATGACCAGGCGCGGATCGGTGAGCGTGGCGCGATGGATCAGCGCCGAGTCGCCGACGTCGTAGACCTCGACGGTGTGCCGTGGCCAGCCATGACCGGGCGCCGGGTGATTGACGACGAACAGCACGTCGTGCCCGGCGTGCCCGTCCGGGTCGCGCCACAGGCTGATGCCGTGCGGCTGGAAGTAGGGCGTCGCATCCGGCGTCAGATTGACCGGCCGCGCGTCGGGCTGGTCGAGGTCGTAGGCCCAGATGGCGCCCGGCTGCGGCTCACCGGCCATCGCCGCGCGGCGGTCGGTCGCCGACAGGTAGGCGCGCCCCCGGCGGCTGTCGATGGTGAGGTCCTCGGCGCCGACCGGGCCGTCGACCAGCGTACAGCGGCCGGCGAAGTGCGGCTCGATGCTGCGGAACGTGCCACCCAGCCAAAGCAGGCGCAGCACCCAGCCGCCGACGGCCAGCACCAGCAGCGCGACGAAGGCGAGAACGATTCGACGCATTGGACGGCCCTTGCTGCGTGCTGGGCTTCATGTCAATCGACGCGCCGCATCGGAAACCACCACGACACGACGACACGGAGACGCAACGTTGTTGCGTTGTGTCGTGGTGCCGTCGTGTCGTGGTGTTGAAAGGAGTCACGCGTGAAGATCCCCACCAAGGGACTGCCGAAGGAAGAGGTCTTCAGCCAGCTGGAGGCGTTCCGCGCCGGCGACGTCGACTGGCGCAGCGGCCGCACCTGGGCCTACGTATACGACCCGGGGCGCGACGCCGAGGCGGTGATCAAGCAGGCGTACGCGATGTACCTGTCGGAGAACGCCCTCGACCCCACCGCGTTCCCCAGCATGCTGAAGCTGGAGACGACGCTGGTCGGTCTCGCCGCCGCGCATCTCAACGGCACGCCGGGCGTGGTCGGCAACTTCACCAGCGGCGGCACCGAGAGCATCATCCTGGCGGTGAAGACGGCGCGCGACTACGCGCGCGCGCATCGGCCCGGGCTCGGCCGCTGCGAAGTGGTGCTGCCGGTCACCGCGCACGCCGCCTTCCACAAGGCCTGCCACTACCTCGACATGCAGGCGGTGACCGTCCCGGTCGACCCCACGACCTTCAAGGCCGACGTCGACGCCATGCGCGCCGCGATCACGCCCAACACCGTGCTGCTGGTCGGCTCGGCGGTCTCGTATGCGCACGGGGTCATCGACCCGATCGAGGCGCTCGGGGCGTTGGCGTTGGAGCGCGACCTGCTGCTGCACGTCGACGCCTGCATGGGCGGCTTCCTGCTGCCCTACTTCCGCCGCCTCGGCGTCGAGGTGCCGCCGTTCGACTTCAGCGTGCCCGGCGTCACCTCGATCTCGATGGATCTGCACAAGTACGCCTTCGCCGCCAAGGGCGCGTCGGTCATCCTGCACCGCAACAAGGACCTGCGACGGCACCAGATCTACACCTGCGCCACGTGGACCGGCTACTCGGTGGTCAACCCGACGGTGCAGAGCACCAAGTCGGGCGGCCCGCTCGCCGCCGCCTGGGCGGTGCTCAACTTCCTCGGCGACGAAGGCTACCTGGCGCTCGCCAGGCAGGCGCTCGAGGCGACGCAGGCGCTGGTCACGGCAATCGACGCGATGGACGACCTGCGCCTGCTCGGCCGCCCGCAGATGAACCTGATCGCGTTCACCTCCGACACGGTCAACGTCTTCCACATCATCGACGAGATGAAGCTGCGCGGCTGGTACATCCAGCCGCAGTTCGGCTTCCACGGCTCCAAGGAGAACATCCACCTGTCGGTGAACCCGGCGAGCGCCCGATGGGTCGAGCCGTTCCTCGAGGACCTGCGCGCCTGCACCGCGATCGCCAAGACGCTGCCGTCGGGCGAGATCGCCCGGACGGTGCGCGAGGCGTTCGCCGGCGTCGATCCGGCCGCCGTGACGCCGGAGATGCTGCAACAGATGCTCGGCATGGTCGGCGCCAGCGGCAACGCGCTGCCGACGCGCATGGCGGAGATCAACGAGATCCTCAACGCCCTGCCCGCCGAGCTCACCGAGGTGCTGCTCACCGAGTTCCTCAACGAGTTGCACACGCCGCCGGCGTAGGCGCCAGGACTGCGCGCCGGCACGCCGCGGGCGACTCGTCGCCCGTCAGGCGTCGCCGGCGTCGGGCAGCGTCAGCTTCATGCCCTCGTGCGAGGCGACGAAGCCGAGGCGCTCGTAGAAGCGGCGGGCGTCCGGCCGGCGCTTGTCGGTGGTGAGCTGCACGATGCGGCAGCCGCGCGCGCGGGCGCGCGCGAAGGCCTGATCGAACAGCGCCGCGCCGATGCCCTGCGCACGCCGCGCCGACGCGACCCGCACGCCTTCGATGGTCGCGCGCCAGGCGCCCTGCTGGACGAGGTGCGGCGTGTAGGTCAGCTGCAGCACGCCGACCACGGCATCGTCGAGACAGGCCACCAGCAGCTCGTGGTTGGGATCGGCCTCGATTGCCTCGAAGGCGGCGAGGTAGCCGGGCGGCAACGGATCGGCGACGCGCTCGCGGGTCGCGCCGAGTGCGTCGTCGGCGAGCAGCGCGACGATCGCCGGCAGGTCGACGCGGCGCGCGGCGCGGAAAGTCGGCGCCGGCATGGCGGCGGTCAGGGCAGCTTGGTGAAGTGCGCCGTGCGCGAGCTGGTGATGTCGAGGAAGTAGAGCGCGTTGCCGTCGACCTCGAGGCCGCGCGTGCCGACCAGCACGTCGAAGTAGCGCGTCTCCTGCGCCATGATCGGTGCCGCACAGGCCTTGCGCGTCGTCTGGATCGGGCCGAACAGGATCGTGCCGCTCTGATTGCGCACGCCGCCGCTGTAGGTGTTGCACCCGCCGTTGCCACTCACCTTCGGGCCGCCGTCGAAACTCAGCGTCGTCCGCGCCGCGTTCATCGCCGTGCCGCCGACGTCGACCAGCACCCATTGCGTGCCACTCAACGGCACCAGTGGATCGGCCAGGGGCACCGGCACGGCAGGCTGCGACGGCGCCGGCGACTCCTTGGAGGCACAACCGGGCACGGCGACAAGCACGAGCAGCAGCAGAGCGACGACACGCATGTCGGCGCGTCTAACCTGTTCCGGCGGTCTTGCCAATGTCGCGCGTCCCGCGCCAGCGACCTAGGCCACGGATTACACGGATTTCACGGATCAGAGAGAAGATTTCCTAGAGAAGAACGTGAAACGGATTTCGATCGCAGTATCCGTGTAATCCGTCGAATCCGTGTAATCGCCTCAGGAAGACGCTGGCGCGTAAAGCGAGGCGTCGCGCCTTACGAGCCGACGGCGCGTAACCGCTGTGCGCGTCACGGATACGCTTCGAGCGGCACCGCCACCGTGAAGCGCGAGCCGGCGCCGGGCTGCGATTCGACCCGCACCTCGCCGCCCAACGCGTCGGTGAACCGCTTGACGATGTACAGGCCGAGACCGACGCCGCCGGCGCTGGCGGCGCCGCGCGCGCCCTGGCGGAACATGTCGAAGAGCGAGGCGAGCTCGCGCGCGTCGATGCCGGGGCCGGTGTCGGCGATGGTGAACAACACGCGGCCGGGCTCGCGCAGGATGTCGGCGGTGACCACGACGCGGCCGTCCTCGGTGAACTTGAGCGCGTTGTGCACCAGGTTGCGCACGATCATCTCCAGCTTGCCGCGATCGGTGTACAGGCGCGCCTGCGGCGTCGGCGCCACCCACTCGAGCTGCACGTTGGGCTTGCACCAGACGGTCGGCAGACCGGTGCGCAGACCGTCGAGCATGTCGCCGAGGTGAAACTCCTCGACCTTCACCGCGACGCCACCCGCCTCGACCTTGTTGAGGTCGAGCATCGCCTGGATGAGGTCGAGCAACTGCATCGACTGATGGTGCACGCGGCGCAGCGCGTCGCGCCCCTGCGCCGGCGGCAGGGCGTCATCGAGCAGCAGGCTGGTGTAGCCCATGATCACGTTCAGCGGCGTGCGCAGCTCGTGCGACACGGTGGAGAGAAACTCGCTCTTGGCGCGGTTTGCCGCCTGTGCCGCGTGGGCGTGTGCATAGGCGGTGAAGCGGTGGCCGTCCACCAGCTGGGCGCCGAGCGCGATCATGACCACGCCGACGTAGAGGAAAAACATGCCGTAGAGCGGCGGCATCACCGGCGCGGCGCCGCTCCACAGGGCGAGCGGAAAGCCGATCATCGCGCCGACGCTCTGCCCCAGTTGCCGGCGCGCGCCGAGCGGGTAGATCAGCGCGACGCCGGTGAGGATCAGCACCAGGCAGACCAGCAGCACGTCGGCGTTGGCGCCGAACGCGGCGTAGTAGCGACAGGTGGCGAGGGCGAGAAAGTTGTTGCTGAAGGTCACGCAGGCCATCGCCGAACGGGGCCGCCAGCGAGTCAGGCCGAGGGTGGCGATGCAGACCAGGGTGTAGACGACCGTGCCCCAGAGCAGCGCCGCGGCGCGCTCGGGGTAGAACTGCCATTCGAACAGGCTGGCGACGCCGTTGATGCCGAGGAACACCGCCCAACCGATCGGCAGCCGTTCGGCGATGAGCTGGTCCATCGCGCTCCGGTAGCCCACCCGGATGTCCGCTGAGCCCCCCGCCTGCAGCATCGCGGGGAACTGGGAGCACGGCGCGTGCCCTGCGACCGACCGACTCACCGCGCTGGCGGTACGCCGCACCAGCTTGCAGGACTGCGAGGCTCACGCCGCGCCCCCTTGCAGATCGACGCGCCGGTGTCGGCGGCGTGGCGGTGATCAGTCAGATCGCACCCACCGGCGCGATGGCCGTTTCCCCGTCCCGCGGATGTCGGAAGGGGAACCGGCACCACTCGACCAACGCGTCACTCGCACCCGTCGAGGGCGAACTGCTCGGCGCGGATGAGCTCGTCGATGGTGACCTCGCCGGAGGCGTTGCGATCGAAGGCCGGGCAGGCGTCGAGCGGTTGAGTGCCGAGCGCGATGCCGACGCCGTTGATCAGCTCGTCCACCGTCACCTGACCGTCGCCGTTGCAGTCGCCGATGCAGGCAACCGCCGTCGCGGTCGGTGACGGCTCCGGCGTCGGCGTCGGCGACGGAGTGTCGCTCGGTGTCGGGCTCGGCAGCGCGGTGTTGGTCGGCGACGGCGGTGCGGTCGCGGTCGGCGCGACGGTGTCGGTTGCCGTCGGCGTCGGGCTCGGCGCTTCCGGCGTGTCGCTGGCGGTGGCGGTCGGGCTGGCGTCCGCCGTCGCGCTCGCTTCCGCTGTCGGGCTGGGTTCCGGCGTGAGGCTCGCCTCCGGCGTCTCGCTCGGCGTCGCGGTGGCGACCGCGGTCGCGGTGGGGCTCGGCTCCGGCGAATCGCTCGGCGTCGCGCTGGCGGTCGGCGACTCGGTCGCCGTACCAGTAGCGGTGCGGGTGCGCGTCGCCGTGGTGGTGAACGACGGCGTGCGCGTCGGCGTCGGGCTCGGGCTCTCCGTCGCGGTGCGGGTGTCGGGCCGCGTGAACGTCGGGCTGGCGGTCGGCGTGTCGGTGCGCGTCGCGGTGTCCTCCGGCGTGCCGGTGGCGGTGCGCGTCGGCGTCTGCGTGCGGGTCTCGGTGGGCGGCAACGACCCGGTGATCAGCGGCGTCGCGGTCCGCGTCGCGGTGGCGGTGCGGGTCGCCGTCTGCGTGCGGGTACCGGTGGCGGTGCGCGTCGCGCTGGCGGTCGGCGTCACCGTGCGCGTCGCGCTCGGCGTTCGCGTCTCGGTCGCGGTGCGTGTCGCGGTCTGCGTGCGGGTGATGCTCGGCGTCGGCGAGTTGCTCGCCGTCGGCGTGATGGTCGGGGTGAGCGTGACCGTGCGGGTCGGCGTGATCGTGCGGGTGAGCGTCGGCGTGCTGGTGGCGGTGACCGACGGCGTATCGGTCGGCGCGGTGGAGGTGACCGTCGGCGTCTGGCTCGGCGTCAGGGTGACCGACGGCGTCAGGGTGATGGTGCGGGTCGGGGTCGGCGACAACATGCCGACGACGCGCACGACGCCGTCGTTGCTGGTGGTGAAGAGCGCCTGCGCGGTGGCGCCGAAGGCGGTCGCCAGCAGGTTCTGCACCGGGTAGTTGTGGTCGGTTTCCGCGAAGGCGGAGATGCCGATCTTGCAGGAGTAGAGCAGCGTCGCGGGCAGCGGGTCGGCGCCGAAGGTGCGGAAGATGGTCGCCCGCACCACGCGGCAGTCGTCGTCCTGACACTCGAAGGTCGGCGGGGCGAGGTTGGAGAGGCCGGGGTTGACGCTGCAGTCGGGCGCGCCGCCGACCTTGCGCAGCACCGGGATCAGCTCGTCGAAGTGGAGGTCGTTGCGCGCGCCGATCACCACCTGGTCGCCCGGATCGAGCGTCACGCCGACGCTCACCTGGCCGCCGGGTACGCCGAGCGCGTTGGTGACGGTGATCAGCGGATCGGTATTGGTCGCGCCGGAATCGGTCGGGGTCGGCGAGGCGAACAGCGGCGGCGTCTCGGTGCGCGTCGGCGTACGGGTTGGCGTCAGCGTCTGCGTGTCGGTCGGGGTCGGGGTGATGGTCGGCGTGTCGGTCGGCCGCGTCGGCGTCGCGGTGCGCGTCTCGGTGACCGTCGGCGTGATGCCCGTCGTCGCGGTGTCGCTCGGCGTCGCGGTGACGCTCGGCGTCGGCGTGATGGTCGGCGTACGGGTGAAGGTGGCGGTCGGCGACGACGGCACCTCGCTCACCACCTCGACGGCGCCGTCGGCGGCACCGGCCGGCAGCGTCTGGCCAAGCGAGTCGTTGACCAGCACGGTGAGCGCGTCGAGCGGATAGGTGCCGAGCGAGGCGGCCGGGTCCACGTCGACGGTGCACGAGTACAGCAGCCCGGCGGGCAGCACCGGCCCCTGGCGGGTGATGATGGCGCGCACGCGCTGGCAGCCGCCGCCCGAGGCCTGCAGGCAGGAGAAGATCGCCGTCACCGGCTGGATCTCGGGATTCACCGCGCACGCCGGCGTGCTGCCGTTGAGGCGGAAGCGCACGGCCGACATCTCCTCGGCCTGGACGTCGAGGCGGGCGAAGAACGGCGACTGCGCACCGGGATCGAGCGTCACCGGCACCACCGCCTCGCCACCCGGCAAGGCCGGCACGCTGCCGACGATCAACAGCGCCTGCGTCGCCGAGGTGGGAGTGCGGGTGCGCGTCACCGTGGCGGTGCGCGTCGCGGTTGCCGTCTGGGTCGGCGTCTGCGCCTGCGCCGCAACCGCGGCGCCGAGACAGACGAGCACGGTGACCAGTCGCCTCAAGCCAGACGCTCCCGCAGAAAGGCGCCGATCTGCTGGTTGGCGGTGCGCGCCTCGGGCAGCAGGAAGGCGAAGGCGTTGAAGACGTGGATCATGTCGTCCCACACATCGAGGCGCACCGACACGTCGGCGGCGCGGGCGCGCGCGGCGAAGCGGGTCGAGTCGTCGAGCAGCGTCTCGGCGCTGCCGACCTGGATGAGCAGCGGCGGCAGCCCGTGCAGGTCGGCGAACAGCGGCGAGGCGAGCGGAGCGCGCGGATCGGCGCCGGCGAGATAGGCGTCGGCCATGCGCTGCAATGGCTCGCGCTGCACCATCGGGTCGATCGCCGCGCGGCCGTCCATCGACTCACCGGAAAGCGTCAGGTCGAGCCACGGCGACAGCAGCACGCCGGCGGCCGGACGCGGCAGGCCGGCGTCGCGCAGCGCCAGCAGCGTCGCGGCGGTGAGGCCGCCGCCGGCCGAGTCGCCGGCGATGGCGATGTGGCGCGCCTCGACGTCCTGCGCCAGCAGGGCGCGATAGGCGGCAAGCGCATCGTCCACCGCGGCGGGGAACGGATGCTCCGGCGCCAGCCGATAGTCGAGCAGCAGCACGCGCACGCCGGCGGCGCGCGACAGATCGGTGGCGAGACCGCGATGGCTCTTCAGCGAGCCGACGCAGTAGCCGCCTCCGTGCAGGTAGAGCAGCGTGCGCGCCGGCGAGGCATCGCCGGCCTGGATCCACGCCGCCGGCCGCCCGGCGAAGGTGACTTCCTCGTAGCTCGCGTCGGCCGGCGGCGGCGCCATCGCGCTCAGGTTGTCGAGCCCTTCGCGCTGCGCGGCGAAGCTCTGGTCGCGCGGAATCGGCCCCGCCTTCAGCAGGTCGATGACCATCTGCAACTCGGCGCTGGCCATGGCGCGGCTCCCCTCCCGATCGATGCAATAAAACGGCGGAATCGTTGTTGTCGCGGAAGCTCCACCTAACCACAGGTGAGGTCGCTTTCGGAAGCCGGATGTGAAGGGACAGCTGTCGGCTTTCAGCTCTCAGCTCTCCGCTCTTGGGCAGCGCACGCGTCCACAGACCGGCCGTCACCCCACTCAGTCCTGGGGCCGGCCGACCTCGTGTCGGCCACCGCCGACACCGTTGCCGGAGCGAGCTGACAGCCGACGGCTTCCACGCTACACAGCGCCGCCATGGCGGACACCTATCGCGACCCGGCCGCGTCGATCGAGGCGCGCGTCGAAGATCTGTTGGCGCGCATGACGGTGGCGGAGAAGTGCGCCCAGCTCGGTTGCGTGTGGTCGACGCACCTGGTGGCCGACGACCGCTTCTCGCTCGAGCGGGCGCGCGAGCTGCTGCGCCACGGCACCGGGCACATCACCCGCATCGGCGCCTCGACCGGGCTGCGGCCGGCGCAGAGCGCGGCGTTCGCCAACGCCATCCAGCGTTTCCTGGTCGAGGAGACGCGGCTCGGCATTCCCGCGATCATCCACGAGGAATCGACCGCCGGCTTCACGGCGCGCGACGCGACGCAGTTCCCGCAGGCGATCGGCCTGGCGAGCACCTGGAACCCAACGCTGATCGAGGAGGTCGCACGCGTCATCCGCGCCCAGATGCTGGCGGTCGGCGCCCGCCAGACGCTGGCGCCGGTGCTCGACATCGCGCGCGATCCGCGCTGGGGCCGCACCGAGGAAACCTACGGCGAGGATCCCTACCTGGCCAGCCGCCTCGGCGTCGCCTACGTGCGCGGCATCCAGGGCGACGATCTGCGCACCGGCGTGGTCGCCACCGGCAAGCACTTCCTCGCCTATGGCGCGCCGGAGGGCGGCCTCAACCACGCCCCGGCGCACGTCGGAGCGCGCGAGCTGCGCGAGGTGTACTGCCGCCCGTTCGAGGCGGCGATCCGCGAGGCCGGGCTCGCCTCGGTGATGAACGCCTACAATGAAGTGGACGGCCTGCCGTGCGGCGGTTCGGTGGCGATCCTCGACGGCCTGCTGCGCGGCGCGCTGGGCTTCGAGGGCGTGGTGGTGGCGGACTACTTCACCACCCGCCTGTTGATGACCTTCCACCGCGTCGCGGCCGACAAGGGCGAGGCGGCGCGCCTGGCGCTGGGCGCCGGGCTCGACGTCGAGCTGCCGGCGCTGGAGTGCTATGGCGCGCCGCTCGAGGGCGCGGTCGAGTCCGGCGCGGTGCCGCTCGCCTGGCTCGACCGCTCGGTGCGCCGGGTGCTGCGCATGAAGCTGGGGCTCGGCCTGTTCGAGCAGCCGCTGGTCGACGCCGCGCGCGCCGCGGCGGTGTACCAGACGCCGGCGCAGCGCCAGCTGGCGCGCGAGGTGTCGCGCCAGTCGATCGTGCTGCTGAAGAACGACGGCGGGCTGCTGCCGCTGCCGGCCGACATCGACCGCGTCGCGGTGATTGGCCCCACCGCCGACGACGTACGCCTGCTGCAGGGCGACTACAGCTACCCGGCGCACTTGGAGATCATCTACAAACGCGCCGGCGCGCCGCCGCCGGGCGACATCGCGCCGCGCACCGACGTCGCCGCGTTCAAGGCCGGGCCGTATTTCGTGCCGATGCTCACGCCGCTGGCCGGCATCCGCGCCGCCGTGTCGGCGGCCACGCAGGTGACCTACAGCCCGGGCTGTGCGATCGCCGGCGACGACACCAGCGGCATCGCCGCCGCGGTGCAGGCGGCGCGCGCCGCGGCGGTGGCGGTGGTGTGCGTCGGCGGCAAGTCGGGCCTGATGCCCGACTGCACCAGCGGCGAGTTTCGCGACGCCTCGGATCTCGGCCTCACCGGCGTGCAGCAGCAGCTGGTCGACGCGGTGCTCGACAGCGGCACGCCGACCGTCGTGGTGCTGGTCAACGGCCGCGTCTTCGCGCTGCCGGCGATCGCCGCGCGCGCCGCGGCGCTGGTCGAAGCCTGGCTGCCCGGCGAGGAGGGCGGCGGCGCGCTGGCCGACGTGCTGTTCGGCGTCGTCGCGCCGTCCGGTCGACTGCCGATCACCCTGCCGCGCACGGTCGGCCAGGTGCCGATCTACTACGGCCACAAGTCGGGCGGCGGCCGCAGCCAGATGCTCGGCGACTACAGCGACGGGCCGACGACGCCGCTGTTCCCGTTCGGGCACGGCCTCACCTACACCGAGTTCGGCTACGCCGATCTCGCGGTGACGCCGGAGTCGGCCGCCGCCGACGCGCCGATCGAGATCGCCTGCACGGTGCGCAACGCCGGCCGGCGTGCGGCGGTCGAAGTGGTGCAGCTCTACGTGCGCGACCAGGTCGCCAGCGTCACCCGACCGGTGCAGCAGCTGGTCGGCTTCGCGCGCATCGAGCTCGCCCCCGGCGCGGCGCGGCGCGTCACCTTCAGCCTCGACCCGAGCCAGCTCGCCTTCTTCGACGCCGGCATGCGCTTCGTCGTCGAGCCGGGCGAGTTCGAGGTGATGGTCGGCGCGTCGTCGGCCGACATCCGCCTGCGCGGACGCTTCGCCGTCGTCGGTGGAGCGCGCGAGCTGCGCACCGCCGACCTGCGCCCGACCGCAGTCCGCGTCGAGGTCTGCTGATTGATACGACGGGCTCGGGCTGAGGCTCGGGCTCGAGGCCAATCCGCAGTGCGGGTCGAAGACGCTCGGTCGCCGACTTGCGCCACCAAGATCTGATCGGACTTGCGACCAAGCGGTCGCCGGGACAACTAACAATCAGGCTTGACTGTTTCTTTCTGTCAGCCTACAAGCGTCGCATGCAACAGGCCGTTCGGGCACGCCGCACGCAGGCCGAGCGCACCGCGACGACGCGCGCCAAGCTGCTCGACGCGGCGCTCGAGTGCCTGGTCGAGCGCGGCTACGCCGGCACCACGACCACCGAGGTCGCCGACCGCGCCGGCGTCTCGCGTGGCGCGCAGCTGCACCACTTCCCCACCCGCGCGGCGCTGGTGGCGGCGGCGGTCGAGCATCTGTACGCGCGCATGACCGCCGACTATCAGGCCGGCTTCGCCAGCCTGTCACCGCGCGCCGACCGCCTGCGCGCTGGGGTGGACCTGCTGTGGTCGATGTTCACCCGCCGCCACTTCGCCGCCGTCGGCGAGCTCTTCACCGCCGCGCGCACCGATGCCGAGTTGCGCGCCCACCTGGCGCCGATCGCCGCCCATCACGAGGCGAACGTCTTCCGGCTGGCGCGCGGCTACTTTCCCGACCTGGCGCGGCATGATGCGCGCTTCGACACCGCGCTGGCGCTGATCCTCGACGCGATGAACGGCATGGCGGCGACCCGCGGCCTCGGCCTCCCGGGTCCGAGCGAATCCACCCGCCTCGACACCCTCTACACCATCGCGGCGCAGGCGTTCGGCGAGCCGGCGACCTGAGCGAAGGAATCCGTCATGGAGCTCGACCTCACCGTCTACGCCATCCCCGCCTTCTTCGTGCTGATGCTCGTCGAGGGTGTCGCCGTCGCGCGCCTCGGCCGGCGCGGCTACGAGCGGCGCGACACCGCCGCCAGCCTGACGATGGGCGTCGGCAACGTGGCGCTCGACCTGGTGATGAAGGGCGTGCACTTTGCGCTGCTGGCGGCAGTGGCGAGTTGGGCGCCGTGGCACCTGACGCCGTCGTGGGCGAGCTGGGCGCTGCTGCTGGTGCTCGCCGACCTGGTCTACTACTGGTTCCACCGCCTGCATCACGAGGTGCGCGTGCTGTGGGCGGCCCACGTCAACCACCACTCCAGCGAGCGCTACAACCTCTCGACCGCGCTGCGCCAGTCGTGGACGACGCCGTTCACCAGCCTACTCTTCTGGTGGCCGCTGGCGCTGCTCGGCTTCCCGCCGGCGATGATTCTGGCGGCGATCGCGATCAACACGCTCTACCAGTTCTGGATCCACACCGAGACCATCGACCGCATCGGCTGGCTGGAGCAGGTGCTCAACACCGCCTCGCACCACCGCGTCCACCACGGCGCCAACCCCGAGTATCTCGACCGCAACCACGCCGGCATGTTCATCGTCTGGGACAAGCTGTTCGGCACCTTCACGCCGGAGCGCGCGCCGGTGCGCTACGGCCTCACGCACAACCTCGACAGCTTCAACCCGCTGGTCATCGCCAGCCACGAATGGCTGGCGATCGCGCGCGATCTGCGCCGCGCCACCACCTGGCGCGAGCGGCTCGGCTACGTCTTCGGCCCGCCGGGCTGGAGCCCCGACGGCACGCAGCAGACCAGCCGCGCGTTGCGCGCGGCGGCGGCGGCGCAGGCATCGGCGGCGCAGTAGCGAGAAAAGAAACGGGGCGGTGGCTCACGCCACCGCCCCGCGGTGTTGCCCTGGCGCGTCAGACGCGCCGGTCGATCAGATCACGGGCAGGTGCAGTCCGTCGCGCACGAGCCCGGGCAGGCCGCGTCCGAAGTGCCGTCGCACTCCTCGGCGCCCGCGCGGAGGTTGTCGCCGCAGGTGCCGCACGGCGTGGCGTCGTCCGCGCCAGTCGGATCGAAGCGATTGAACAGGCCGGCGGTCGCATCGTTGACCGCCGTCTTGAGCAGCGGCAGCACCACGGCGACGACGTTGGCGTCGGGAATCGCCGCCTTGGTCAGCGCCGCGCTGGCGCACGTCGCGAACGCCGGATCGACGCCCGGCTTGTCGACCTGGCACTCGTTGCCGTTGGTGAGACCGCCGTTGCCGATCTTCGCCTTCACGTCGAGCTCGCACTTCTGCTCGCACTTGAAGAGGCCCTGGGCGTACTTGCTCAGCGCCTTGGCGTTGTCCTCGGCGCAGTCGATGCGCGCCTGATCGGTGTTCGCGCCGCCCAGCGTGATGCCACAGGCGAGATCGATGCCGCCGGACAGCAGGCCGAGCTGCGCCTTCGCCGAGCCGGTCCCGGTTCCGGTCACCGTCGCCTGCCAGGCCGCCATCGTCGCGCAGGGCTGCGCACCGGGCGCGCCGGTGTTGCAGTCACCCGGGCAGCCGATACCCATGTAGTCGGTGCCCTTCTTGCTCAGGTTGATCTTGGTGTCGCACTTCTGGATTGCCGCGACGAACTTCGGCTGGACCTTGCCGCTCGGATCCGCAAACGAGATCGCCCCGGTCGCCAGGTCGCACTCGGGACCCGAGTTGGCGCCCTTCTTCTCGCAGCCGGTTGCCGCCTTCACCAGGCAGAAGGTGTACTTCGACACCTGCTTGGCGATGTCGGCGCGCAGCTTGTAGTTCGTCTTGTCGACCGCCGGGTCGATGACGTGCGCGAACGCGCCCGAGGCGAGCAGCAACAGCGCCGCGGCCAGACCGAGAACTCGAACTCTCATACTTCCCCCCTCTTGCTGTGGTTGAATGATAGGACGCGACGACAGCAGAAACGCGAGCCGCAACGAACTGCCCGCCCCGACCCGCTCGCTCCCCCTGCCAGTACCGTACAGTGATGCCTTTTGCGCGAGCCTTACTGCACCGCCAACAGTTGAATCAAGGAGAAAACTGGCTGTCGCGCGGTCGCTGCGGCGCGCCTCATCCGAACAGGTAACTGCGCGCGGCGGCGATGATTGCCGCCGCCGGAATGGGCTCAGCGCGGGGCGGCGAGCGACGCCGCGTGGGGGGAGCGGGGCGACGCGGATCGGCGGTGGGCGATCGCGCCGGCGAGCAGCGCGAGACTGGCGGCGGCGGTCATCGCCAACGCGGTCCAGGTGAGCTGCGGGAGAGCGCCCCAGTAGACGCGCATGCCGATGTCGGCGCGCAGCACCTCCAGGCCGGCGGTGCTGGCGGAGAACAGCAGCAGGGCCAGCAGCGCCACCTGGCCGTCCCAGCGCTTGTGGGCCGAGAGCCACCAGGAGACCGCCAGCACGCCGAGGGCGGCGGCGATGAAGTAGAGTTGCAGCGGGTGGACCGCCAGCGACTGCGTCGCGGCGGCGCCGATCCAGCCCTGCTGGAGGTGGAACTCATAGGCCGGCGCGCCGGGCGGGAAGTGGATGCCGTGCTCGGGGGGGCACTGGGCACCGAAGCAGCAGCCCTGCAGGAAGCAGCCGAGCCGCGCCACCGCGACGCCGAATGCGACGGTCGGCGCGGTCGCGTCGGCAAAGCGCCCGAGCGGCAGGCCGTAGCGCCGCGTCACCCAGGGCAGGATCAGCACCAGGGCGATGATGCCGCCGCCGATGTGGAAGCCTCCCCAGGGCAGCAGCGCCTCGACGACGCGGCCGCGGTAGGCGGCGCCGTAGTTGAGCAGGAAGTGCAGGCGGGCGCCGACGATCACCGCCGCCGCCATCCAGAGCAGCGCGCGGCGCACCGCCGCTGCCGGCAGGCCGGCGAGGCGCGCCGCCCAGCGCGGGCCGACGAGCAGCGCCAGGACGATCGCCAGGGCGATGCAGGCGTCAGCCGGGCGAACCGGCAGGTCGAGCAGTGCGGCGAACATCGCGTCCCCCCAACCGGCAGACCGACGGGCGCGCGCGCCCTGCGGCGCGCGCCCGTCGCGTCGCGCTCACGGACACCCGCAGGTGCTGTTCGGACCGGTGTCGGCGCAGGAGTTGTCGCCGCACAGCAGGCAGTGGTTGCCGGTCAGGCAGCCGGTGTTGTTCACGCAGTTGCCGTTGAAATCGCAGGTGGTGCCGGTGGTGCAGGCGTTGGCGTCGGTGCACGGCTGACCGGCGAGCGCCGAGTTGATGACGATGTTCTCGCAGCTGTGCGTGGTGGTGCAGCGGCCGGTGCGGCAGTCGGAGGGATCGTCGCACTGCCCGGAGACCGCGACGTACTCGATCTTGCATTTGGCGACGCCGTTGCAGCGCTTCACCTTGCAGTCGAAGTCGTTGTCGTCGCAGCTGGTGTCCGGCGCCACCGGCACCGCCGTACAGTCGTTCGAGCCGGCATTGCACTTCCACTCCTTGCACTCGGGCAGGTTGCCGGTGCAGGTCTTGGTGAACGGCGCCGTCGCCGGCGGCACGCAATCGCCGTTGGCGTCGCAGCTCTTGATCGTGCAGGTCGCGCCGGAGGCGCTGCTGCAGTCGTACCCGGCGCTGCGGTTGCGCACCAGGCATTCGAAGTCGTTGATCCCGCTGCCGGTGCGATTGCAGTAGTTCTCCCTGCACTCGCCGAAGTCGTAGGTCGGGTTGCGGTCGGGCGAGGCACAGCGGTCCTCGTACTGGTCGGGTGCCGAGGTGCCGTCGTTGATGGCGTCGCAGTTCTGATTGCGGCACTCGCCGATGGCGCACTGATCGCCGGTGCTGCCGTTGTGGTTCAGACAGGTCGGGTTGCCGTCGACCGACTGCCAGTTGCCCTGGTTGTTGGCCGCGCAGACGCGCGCGCCGCCGACGTCCTTGCAGTGCCCCTGCTGGCAGGTGTTGTCCTCGTTGATGCACTCGGCGGCGGTGCCGGTGCCGGCCGGGATCAGCGTGCAGTCGGGCGCACAGCAGCCCAGCACCGCACCCGGCACCCACGGATGCGGGACCGGATCGCATTCGCGCGCCGACGGCGGATCGCAGGCGGCGCGCGCCGTACCGAGCGCGACGCCCCACGCCAGCCCGGCGATGATCAACACGCGGAGACACCTCGAAGAGCTGCGACGAGTCATGCCCTACTCCCCCCCTTGGTTGCGGTTGCGGTTGCGGTGGTGGCCGCGCGCGGCGACCGGCTCGCGAATCCCTGTGCGGCGAAACCACGCGGTGCGCGCCGCGGTCAACGCGCTTTTCGGCCGCGCCGCATGCATTCCGGCATGCATGCGCGGCAGTCATTCGAAGCGCCGGGCGCTTGTGCGAGAAGGCCTGCGCGGCGGGGGCGGCATGCATGCACGGCAGTCAGTTTTCGCGTTGTCGGGCGCACCGCGGCGTGCGAATCAGGCGCCGGCAGAGCAATTCCCCCGACCGCGTCGACTCCCCCATGCCGGCGCGGTACACCGGCGCGGCGGCGCCGGAGCATCCGCGGTCCGTTCCCCGGTCGCCGCTCCGGCCCGCCGCGACGGCCCGGCCTTGCGGCTCGCCGCGGCGCCCGGCATGAGAGCGGCGTGGCGAACAAGACGCACGCCTGGATCTACGACACCGTCGGCACGCACGACGGCTGGCTGGAGATTCGCGAGGAGGACGGCGAGTTGCGGCCGGCGGACGTGGCGTGGAAGCGGATCGCGTCGTTTCCCGCCGAGCCCGAGGCGGGACGGCCGACGCGCCTGGTGCTGTGGGCGGATCAGCGCGACAAGTACATCGCCCGGCTCGACATCGGCGAGGTGCAGCGCTGGGTGATCTGCGAGCAACTGCCGGCGCTGCTGCGCGCGCTGCCGTCGTTCGAGGCGCTGTTTCGGCTTGGCGGCGGCCGCTGACCAGCGGCGGATCGCCGCTCGACAGACGGCGGCCGACACGGCACCATCACGGCCGCTGAAACGGAGGAGGGACGATGAGGACGATGCATCGCGTGGCGCAGCTGCTGGCGGTGGGGCTGCTCGGCCTGTGCGTGCTCGGCGCGCCGGGCGCCTGGGCCGACGACAGCGGCACCAAGATGGACCCGAAGATGACCCCCGCCACCGGCGAGCCGCCGGGGGCGGCGACCGGATGTTGCTGCCTGCCGAAGCTCGAGGTGGGCAGCTTCACCTGCGTCGGCAACACCACCGAGTTCGACTGCAAGGCGCAGTGCGCCGAGCTGAAGGACGGCCGCAAGCCGTCCGACTGCACCTGGAAGGCGGGCAGCTGTCCGAAGTGAGCGGCGGATCCCGCGGCTGGGGCGCGACGCGCCTCAGCCGCGCTCGATGGTGAAGCGGCCGAACGAGAAGCCGAGATCGACGCCGCTGCCGGTGCCGGTGAGCTCCAGCGACACCGTGCCCTTGGTCATCACCTGCGCCGACTTCGACGTGCCGGCGCCGGCGTGCGCTTCGGCGACACCGTAGTCGCCGAACAGATCGTCGATCGCCGTCACCGGCGAGAACTTCCCGCGCCCGTCGGTGACCTTCGAGCGGCCGACGGTGAGCCCGCCGCCCTTGGTGGTGATCTTCACCGCCGCGGTCTGCCCGTTGTCGCAGGTGATCGTGCCGCTGCCGCTCGCCGTCTTGTAGAACGCCGACCAGCCGGCCAGATCGTAGCGGATCGTACAACTGATCGATGCCGCGGCGACCGGCGCCGCGCTCAACGCCAGCCCCAGCAGCCCGAGCGCAGCGCCGCGCACCAGACCGCGCCCCCGTCCCGTCATGGTCAGGATGGCCATGCCTCAACTCACCACGTTGCGGCCGACTGCGAAAGCCCTGGTCGGCTGACAGCCATCCGCTGTCAGCCCTCAGCTGTTCCCCGAGCGCGCGAGGAAATCGCTCGCACCAGACTTCGCCCGCCGTCACAATCTGGTGCATGGCTCGACTGCTGCGCTGCTTGGCGTTGGCGGGCGCCGTCGCCCTGGCGGGCTGCGGCGACGGCGTGTTCATCATCAGCGTGAACAGCGGCACCATCATCGGCGCGCCGCACTGCCAGGGCAGCGGCGGCCAGTTCGATTTCGTCAACAGCGGCGGGCTGCGGGTGTTGGTGGTGATCACCAGCACGACCCGCATCTTCGTCTCCAGCGGTACCGGTACCTGCCGCGATCTCTTCGCCGGCCAGGCGGTGGAGGTCAGCGGCCGACAGAGCGGCGAACGCATCGTCGCCAGCCAGGTGACGGTGAACTGAAGAATCAGCCGCCGAGGCGGATGGTGATCGCCACCATCAGCATGCCGAGCAGCGTCAGCGCGACTGCCGCCAACCAGGGGCGGCCGCCGACCGTCCGGCCCCACCAGTGCCCGAGCAGGAACAGCATCAGCAGTGCGATGCCGTTCGACAGCCGCGCCGCCAGCTCGTCGTTCGCGACGACCAGGAACGGCACCAGGATCGGCAGCGTCGCGACGACGATGCTCAACGCCACCGCCGCGGCGCCGAGCAGATCCGCGCTGCGGACCCGCGCCGGCGGCAGCTCGGATCGGCGCGCCGCGCCGAGCACGTGGTGATAGATCGCCGCGCGTTCCGCGTCGCTCAGCAGCGGCGCCATCCAGTCGCCGAGCTCCGCGTCGATCAGTCGCAGCGCCGCCGCCTGGCTCGGCGCCGCGCGCACCTCGCGCCCCAGACGCGTCCGCCGACCGCGCTCGAACAGCTCGGTGAGCGCATACATCACCCCGTCGACGATCGCCCAGGCGACGTTGCAGCCGAGGATGGCGAGGAACAGCGTGCGATTGTCCGCCGCCTCGTAGCCGAGCCGCGCCGCGCCGGTGAAGCCGAGCGCCATGATCAGGCCGAACAGCACCTCGCCGAGCCGGCTGGCGGGATCGAGATGGCGCTGGATAAAGCTGCGCATGGGCCGCGGAGCCAGTAGCACGACTCTCGACGCCGCGGCATGGGGAGCTTGTTTGGGCTCGGTCCGAGGGTCGGGGCCGGATCAACATTCCTGGCGCGCGGCCTGCGCTGATCACCGCGATTGATGACGCGCCCCCACTCGCGGGGCGATCAGAAGCGCAATTGATCCGCTCGAGCCGAGCCCGAGCCCCAGCCTGGGTCCGAGCCCGTCTGTGTCCGGCCCAATCGCGCACCGCCCTGCCAACGGCGCATCGACTTCTCACCCGATCCGCGGTACTCGCGGCGCGGAGGCGAAAGATGCAGACCAATCTCCTGGTTGGTGGTCGCTTCGTCGCAGGTGACGGCGGCGCCGAGGTGATCCTCAACCCAGCCACCGGCGTCCGCATCGCCGACATCCCCTCCGCCTCGACGGCGCAGATCGATGCGGCGGTGGCCGCCGCCAGCGAGGCGTTTCCCGGCTGGAGCGGCACGCCGCCGGCCGGGCGCGCCGCGGCGTTGCTGGCGCTCGCCGATCGCATCGAAGCCGACGCCGACGCCTTCGCGGCGTTGGAGAGCCTCAACTGCGGCAAACCGTTGGCGCGCGCCCGCGAGGACGAGCTGCCGGCGATCGTCGACTGCTTCCGCTTCTTCGCCGGCGCGGCGCGCTGCCTGCCGGCGAGCGCGGCGGGCGAGTACCTGGCCGGCTTCACCAGCATGACGCGGCGCGATCCGGTCGGCGTGGTGGGCTCGATCGCGCCGTGGAACTACCCGCTGATGATGGCGGCGTGGAAGATCGCGCCGGCGCTGGCGGCGGGGAACACCGTGGTGCTGAAACCCTCCGAGCAGACGCCGTTGACGACGCTCAAGCTCGCCGCGCTGATGCACGAGCTCTTCCCCAGCGGCGTGTTCAACCTGGTGCTGGGGCGCGGCGAGACGGTCGGCGCGCCGTTGGTCGCGCACCCCGGCGTGCACATGGTGTCGCTCACCGGCGACATCGCCACCGGCCGCAGCGTGCTGGAGGCGGCGGCGAAGACGATCAAGCGCACCCATCTCGAGCTCGGCGGCAAGGCGCCGGTGATCGTCTTCGACGACGCCGACATCGCCGCCGTGGTCGAGGGCGTGCGCACCTTCGGCTACTACAACGCCGGGCAGGACTGCACCGCCGCCTGCCGCATCTTCGCCGGCGCCAAGGTGTACGAGCGCGTCGTCGCCGACCTCGCCAGCGCCGCGGCCAGCCTCAAGCGCGGCGCGCCGGACGACGCCGCCACCGAGCTCGGCCCGCTGATCAGCGACCAGCAGCGCGCGCGCGTCGCCGGCTTCGTCGACCGCGCCCGTGCCGCCACGCACATCGAGATCGTCACCGGCGGCAAGCCGGGCGCCGGCAACGGCTTCTACTACGAGCCGACGGTGATCGCCGGCGCGCTGGCGGCCGACGAGATCGTGCAGCGCGAGGTGTTCGGCCCGGTGGTCTCGGTGACCCGCTTCAGCGAGCCCGACGACGCGGTGCGCTGGGCGAACGACTCGCCCTACGGGCTCGCCTCGTCGGTGTGGACGCGCGACGTCGGCCGCGCCATGGCGACCGCGGCGCGGCTGCAGTACGGCTGCACCTGGATCAACACCCACTTCATGCTGGTGAACGAGATGCCGCACGGCGGCATGAAGTCGTCCGGCTACGGCAAGGACATGTCCGCCTATGCGCTGGAGGACTACACCGTCGTCCGCCACGTGATGGTCAAGCACTGAGCGCCAGGCAGGACGGTGGACGGTCCGCAGCACGCCCCGGCTGACTCCGCGCGCGCCGACGCGCCGATCATCCGGATCGACGCGGTGCGCAAGACCTACCGCGACGTCGTCGCGGTGGACCACGTCGACCTGGAGATCGCGCGCGGCGAGTTCTTCACCATGCTCGGGCCGTCCGGCTCGGGAAAGACCACCACGCTGCGGCTGATCGCCGGCTTCGAGAAGCCCGACCGCGGCCACATCGCCCTCGACGGGCAGGACGTCACCGGCCTGCCGCCGTTCGCGCGCAACGTCAACACCGTCTTCCAGGACTACGCGCTGTTCCCGCACATGACGGTGGCGGCGAACATCGCCTACGGACTGGAGTGCCGCAACGTGCCGCGCGCCGAGATCGCGCCGCGCGTGCAGGAGGCGCTGCGCATGGTGCGGCTGGAGGGCTTCGGCGAGCGCCGTCCCGCGCACCTCTCCGGCGGCCAACGCCAGCGCGTCGGCCTGGCGCGCGCCATCGTCAACCGCCCGGCGGTGCTGCTGCTCGACGAGCCGCTCGGCGCGCTCGACCTGAAGCTGCGCCAGGAGATGCAGTCGGAGCTCAAGCGCATCCAGAGCGCCGTCGGCCTCACCTTCCTCTACGTCACCCACGACCAGGAGGAAGCGCTGACCATGAGCGACCGCATCGCCATCTTCAACCACGGCCGCATCGTGCAGATCGGCACACCAGCGGAGATCTACGAGCGCCCGGTGAACGAGTTCGTCGCCGGCTTCGTCGGCACATCCAACATTCTGGCGCGCGACGGCAAGCGCCTGCTGCTGCGGCCGGAGAAGATCCACATCGCCGCCGCGCGCGCGGCGTTCGCCGAGCCCGAGCTGCACGTCGAGGACGGCGAGCTGCTCGACACGGTCTACGTCGGCATGTTCACGCGCTACCGCGTCGCGCTGCGCGACGGCGCGATACTCACGGTGGTACGGCAGAACCTCGATCGCGCGGCGCCGCCGCTGCGCGCCCACCCCGGCGCCAGCGTCGCAGTGGCGTGGCGTCCGGACCACCTGACGGAGCTGTCCTGACCGCTCTCACAGAGGAGGAGCCATGACCGCATCACGTTCGCGACACGCGATCACCAGTGCACTGCTCGGGGCCGTCGTCGGCTGCGCGACGCCGACACTCGCCGCGCCGGTGCAACCGAACTACCCCAAGGCGATCGGCAAGGGCGAGGGCGCGCTCAACATCGTCGCCTGGGAAGGGTACGCGGAGGACGCCTGGATCAAACCGTTCGAAGCGGAGACCGGCTGCAAGGTGAACCGCAAGTACGCCGGCTCGTCGGACGAGATGGTGACGCTGATGCGCCAGGGCGGCGGCGGCGAGTACGACCTCGTCTCGGCCTCCGGCGACGCCAGCCTGCGGCTGATCCACGGCGGCGACGTGCAGCCGATCGACGTCAAACTCATCCCCGACTTCGCCAACTTCGTCGCCGAGCTGCAGGCGCCGCCGCACAACACGATCAACGGCATCCACTACGGGCTGTCGTACGAGTGGGGCCCGAACGTCCTGCTCTACAACACCGAGAAGGTGACCCCGGCGCCGACCAGCTGGGCGGCGATCTACGACCCGGCATACAAGGGCAAGATCACCGTACCCGACAACCCGATCCAGATTGCCGACGCGGCGCTCTACCTCTCCGTGAAGGATCCGAGCCTGGGCATCACGGATCCCTACGAGCTGACCGAGAAGCAACTCGACGCCGCCGTCGCCCTGCTCAAGCAACAGCAGCCGCTGATCAAGAAGTACTGGGCGCTGGCCTCGGACGAGATCGAGCTCTTCAAGAACGGCGACGCGGTGATCGGCGCGGCGTGGCCCTATCAGACGATCACGCTGAAGGCCGCCTGCGCCAAGGTCGAGGACACCATCCCGAAGGAGGGGGCGACCGGCTGGGCCGACAGCTGGATGCTGTCGGGCAAGGCCAAGCACCCGAACTGCGCCTACAAGTTCATGGCCTACGTCTCGACTCCGGCGGTGCAGGCGCAGCAGGCGCTGTTCTTCGGTGAGACGCCGGCAAACCTGAAAGCCTGCGCGGCGATGGACGCGGCCGAGGCGGGCTCGTGCGCCAAGTACCACCTCAACGAGGCGGGCACCTACATCAAGCAGATCAAGTTCTGGAAGACGCCGCAGCCGACCTGCAGCGACGGCTCCAAGCACTGCACCGGCTACAACGTCTGGCAGCAGAAGTGGCAGGAGATCAAAGGGTGAGCGCACCCGTCGCGCCACGGGCGGCGACGCCGATGACCGGCGTTCGCCGCCTGTGGGCGGCGCTGTGGCGGCGGCCGTCGGCCGGCGCTGGGCTGCTGCTGGCGCTGCCGCTCGGCTGGCTGGTGCTCATCTACCTGGCGGCGCTGGCGGCGCTGTTCGTCTCCGCCTTCTGGACCGTCGACGTCTTCACCGGCGACATCGACCGCACCTGGACGCTCGCCAACTTCCAGGCCATCTTCGCCAGCGAGACCTATCGCCGCATCGCGCTGCGCACGATCCTGATGGCGGCGGCAGTGACGCTCACCGACGTCGTGCTCGCGTTTCCCGTCGCCTACTACATGGTGCGCGTCGCCAGCCCGAACGAGCGCACCGTGCTGTTCGTGCTGGTGCTGGTGCCGTTGTGGTCGTCGTACCTGGCACGCGTCTACGCCTGGCGGCTGATCTTCGCCGCCGACGGCGTGCTCAACTGGACACTGCGCGGGCTCGGCTTCGACGGCGTCGCGATCGGCTACACCAACTGGGCGATGTGGGTGGTCTTCTCGTATCTCTGGCTGCCGTTCATGATCCTGCCGATCTACGCCGCCATCGAACGCATCCCGCCGTCGCTGCTGGAGGCCTCGCAGGATCTCGGCGCGCGCGCCGCGCGCACGCTGCGGCGGGTCATCCTGCCGCTGGCGCTGCCCGGCGTGGTGGCGGGCTCGATCTTCACCTTCTCGCTGACGCTCGGCGACTACATCACGCCGGTGCTGGTCGGCGGGCCGGGATCCGACTTCATCGGCAACGTCGTCTACGCCAACGTCGGCATCGCCAACAACGTGCCGTTCGCCGCCGCCTACGCCGCCCTGCCGCTGGCGATGATGGGACTGTATCTCGCCATCGCGCGCCGGCTCGGCGCCTTCGACGTGATGTGAGGCGCATGGAATCGCGTGCGGCGAAGCTGGCGTTGCGGCTCTGGGTCGGGCTGGTGGTGGCGTTTCTCTTCGCCCCGATCGTGTTGATCGTCGCCTACGCCTTCAACGCTTCGAACATCCAGACCTGGCCGCCGCCCGGCCTGTCGTTGCGTTGGTTCGCCTCCGCCGTCGCCAACGACGAGATCCGCACCGCGCTGGCGCTGTCGCTGAAGGTGAGCGTCATCGCCACCGGGCTGGCGCTGCTGCTCGGCTCGATGGCGGCGCTCGCGGTCCACAAGTTCGCCTTCTTCGGCCGGGAGACCGTCTCGTTCCTGGTCGTCCTGCCGATCGCGCTGCCGGGCATCATCACCGGCATGGCGCTCAACTCGTTCTTCGTCTTCTGGGGCGTCGGCCTGTCGCTGTGGACGATCATCATCGGCCACGCCACGTTCTGCATCGTGATCGTCTACAACAACGTCATCGCCCGTCTGCGCCGCCTGCCGGCATCGCTGGAGGAGGCGTCGATGGACCTCGGCGCCGATCCGTGGCGCACCTTCCGCCGCATCACGCTGCCGATGATGTCCACCGCCCTGCTCGCCGGCGCGCTGCTCGCCTTCGCCCTGTCGTTCGACGAGGTGATCGTCACCACCTTCACCGCCGGCGCGCAGAACACGCTGCCGTTGTGGATCTTCGGCGCCATCCGCCTCGGCCAGCGGCTGCCCGAGGTGAACGTCGTCGTGCTGGTGGTGATGGCGGCGACCTTCATTCCCGTCCTGCTCGCCTATCGGCTCACCCGCGACGAGGGCGGGATGGTGAAATGACGCGGCCGGCGCGCGGCTATCCGACCGGGATGTGGAGGGTGCAGACCAGCCCGTCGCCGCGAAAGTCGAGCTGCGCCTCTCCCGCCAGCTCGTGGCCGACGGTGCCTTCGATCAGGCGCAGTCCATAGCCAGGCACGCGTCCCGCGGTGGGCGGGGGACCGCCGCTCTCGCGCCAACTGAGGCGCAGCGTGGCGTCACCGGTACGCGCCCAGGCGACGGCGACCCGGCCGCCCTGCCGTGACCATGCCCCGTACTTCGCCGCGTTGGTCGCCAGCTCGTGCAGCACCACCGTCAGCGGGCCGACCTTGGACGCGGCGAGGGTCGCCGCGTCGCCGTCGGCCAGCAGATGGTCGGATCCGACGCTGGCGAAGGGCGCCAGCGTCATGCGGACCACGTCGCCGACGCGCATCGGTGCCCAATTCGAGCGCGCCAGACTCTCGTGGGTGCGGGCGATGGCGCGCACCCGTCCGATGACCCTGGCGCGAAAGTCCTCCAGGTCGGTGGCGTGATCAGCGCTGCGTTCGGCGAGCGCGATGATGGTGGCGAGGGTGTTCTTCACCCGATGGTCCAGCTCGGCGAGAAGACGACGCTGATGATGGAGCGCGTGGTCGCGCTCGCCAATCAATCCGCCGCCGGTGAGGCTGACGCTGCCCACCACGGCGAGAAACAGCCAGAGCGAGAGCATGCCCGAGCCCGGCGGCTGGGCGATGAACGGTCCGATGCCGAGCCCCGTCCCGACGACGAGCACCATCGCCACCGTCGCCACGGCCAGGTACAGGCCGCGAAGTCCGGCGCGGGCCAATATCCAGGGGAACAGGAAGGCGAACGCGTACGGCAGCGAGACGAGGCGCTCGCCGAGCGCCAGCACCAGCGCGGCGACGAGCACGACGGACAGCGCCATGGCGGCCTTCTCCATCGGCGGTGCGGGGTTCGAGACGATCGGA
>JANRJF010000406.1:0-3985 GCA_033764095.1 Deltaproteobacteria bacterium
TGCTGAGCGTCTTGCGGCCGAGGCGCACCATGTCCTTGGCGCGATCGAGGACGCGGAACCGCCCGTCCGCCTCGACCTGCGCCACGACCATGTGAATGGAGTTGCTGCCGACGTCGACAGCCGCGATCCGCATATCCGCCCTGGCTACCTCTTCCACCGCCGCATCCACCACCTCCGCCGAGCGGAGGACTAGCACAGTTCGTCGTGCACGAAAGGTCAGCGCCAGGCGGGCGCCGCTCGCTGCCCCCATCCCGACCGTCCCCCGCCGGGCGGGGGACGGCGCCCGTGGTCTCAGGGAAGGCTGATCGTACAGGTGCCTCCTTCGATGTTGCCGCCGACGCCGGCGAGCGCCTCGACCGTACAGGCGAAGTCCTGCGTGGTCGGCGCCGGGGCGCCCTGGCAGCGGTCGAAGCGGATGGTGGCGAGCAGGCCCTCCGGCAGGCCGGCGGAGCGGCCGAGCACCAGGCGGACGGCGTAGTCGAGATCGTTCGGCGTCTGCGGGTTGGGCGGCGGCGCCGGGTAGGTGATGCGCTGGCGCACCGAGGTGGCGCTGCCGCTGCCCGGGATGCTGACCAGGCTGCTGCGATAGCCGATCAGCGCCGTCACGGTCGTCGGCTGCGAGCCGAACGGGTAGTTGAGCAGCACGGTGAATGACGGCGTCGGCGCCACCGCGCTGCACGGCGAGACGACGCAGTCGGCGGCGCACGAGGCGCAGGTCTCGCCCGGCTCGAGGAAGCCGTTGCCGCAGGTCGCGCCGCCCGGCGTCGGCGTGGCGGTGAACGACGGCGTGACGGTCAGCGTGGCGGTCGCAGTCGGCGTCGGCACGCCGCCGAGTGGCGTGTCGGTGGTGGTCGGCGTGCTGCTGGCGGTCGCCGTCGGTCCGAGCGGCGTGATCGTCGCGGTGGCGGTGATCGTCGCCGTCGCCGTGCCGGTCGGGTTGGCGATCGGCGTCGCGGTGCCGGTGGCGGTGGCGGTGGGCAGCGGCGCGTCGCCCTTGTCCTTGAAGCTGCCGGCGTCGTTCTTCTTCGCCGGCGGCGAGAAGCGCGACTCCCAGCAGCGGCCGCCGGCGACGTCGTTCTTCAGCTGCACGATGACCTGCGGGCTCTGCGCCAGCGGCAGATCGGGCGTAGCGAGGAATCCCCTGCCGCCCTTGACGATGATCTTCGCCTTGCCGGCGGGCCCGCTGCGCAGCGAGACCGACTTGATGCCGTCGGTCTCCAGGTTCGGGTCGCTGTACTTGAAGCCGCTGCCGGTGGCGCTCCAGCACGGCGCCGCGGCGCAGGTGCCGGCCGGCGGCAGCTTGGCCTGCAGCTTGAGTGCCGGGACGCCGGCGCTCTGGTCGTAGATGCAGAGCGTATAGATGGTGGCGGTGAGCGGGTCGCCGAAGTCGCTGCCGCTGGTCGCCTCGCCCTTCAGCCACTTCCACACCAGCTTGTCGCGGTCGCCGCCGCTGTTCTTGAGCAGCAGCACCGACTTGTTCACCGCCAGCGGCTGCCTGCAGCCGTTCAGCGGTTGCGCCGAGCAGTTGCGGTCGGGCGTCGGCGTACTGGTGACGGTCGGGGTGAGCGTGGAGGTGCGCGTCGCGGTCGGGGTCAGGGTGACGGTCGGATTCAGCGTCGCGGTCGGCGTCGCGGTGGCGGTGAAGGTCGCGGTGGCGGTGCTGGTCGGGGTGTTGGTGCGCGTCGCGGTGGCGGTCGGCGTCGGCGGCGCGACCTGCAGCACCAGGCGCGGGACAGTGGCGCCGCCCGCGTCGCGCGCGACGTAGTCGACGGTGCCGTTCTGGTTCTCCAGGTCCTTGCGCACCATCCAACCGTAGTTCGGCGTGCCGGCGATGAAGGCGGCGACGTCGGCGGTGACGTCCCAGGCGACGTCCTGGTCGAGCGTTGCGTCGGTCTGGGTCACCGCGTCGGTGGCGGCGGCGGCGACGGCGCCGCCGCTCCACTGCGTGGCACAGTCGGGATTGCTGTTCGCCGGGTTGGCGTCGATCGGGCAGTTCCAGGTGGCGCCGAGCTCGCTCCAGTCGCTGGTCAGCCGGTGGACGTTGACCGCCCGCCCGCTCCCCCACGAGTTGCTCGCGGTCGCATACAGGCGCAGCTCGGCGCCGAGCAGCACCTGACCGGCGGTGGCGGCGGCGAGCTGCGCCTGGCTGAAGCGCACCAGGGTGCGGTTGGGGCCGGTGCGCACGCGCAGGAAGGTCTCGCCGCCTTCGTTGGCATTCGGTCCGCCCTCGCGGAGATAGGTGTCGGCCGACGCGGTCAGGGTGACGGTCGCGCCCTGCGCCGGTCCCGCGACTGCGACGCTCAACACCAACCCCACGGCCATCACGGCTGTGCGCATGGACATCTCCCCCCGGCGCAGGCGCACGCCGGCTGACGGGCGACCGCAGTCGCCCAGTGGCTCCAACCGCGGCTGGAAGTAGCAGGCCAAGGTGACCGCGGTGTGTCGCGGCGGTGACGATTCAGGCGCGCCCTGCACAGCGCGGGCGCGAAGTTCGCTCGATGTTCACTGCGCTGTCACCGCCGTGCAACCTGGCGCGGATAGCGTCACTGGGCGCGCAGCGTCGCGGGCGGAGACCCCCCTTATCTCTCTTCGTGCCAAAGCGCGTGCGAGGGAGGGGCCACGCGCGGCCCCTCCCTCATTCACCCAGCCGGGTGCACAGCCGAGACGTAACCGACGTGTAACGGGCCTGTAACAATGAGTGGAATACAACGCTGCTTGGACCAACAGGGGGGTCTCCAATGGCAGCGAAGAAGCTCTTCGTGCGTGCCGCGGCGGTGGTGTGCGTGATTGCCGCCGCGGGCAGGGTCGGCGCTGAGGACCAGCGAGTGGTGGACGAGCTGCTCGAGATCCTGCGCCAGAACAAGCAGATCACCGAGCCGCAGTATCGGCAGCTGAAGCGGCGCGCCGAGGAGGAGCGGCAGGAGGACCTGCGCAAGGCGAAGGAGCAGGTGGTGGCACCGACGCCGACCGTCGCGGTCGCCGCCGCGCCGACGCCGACGCTGGTCGGCGAGACCATGCGCGCCTATTTCAAAGAGGGCTACAACCTCGAGACCGCCGACGGGAAGTTCACCCTCAACATCGGCGCGCGCGCCCAGCTCGACTGGAACGTCTCCGACCCGAGCGGCCCGATCCAGGACCAGTTCAACCTCGCCGAGACCGAGACCGGCGTCGAGTTCCGCCGCGCCCGCATCTCCCTGGCCGGCAAGGTCTACAAGATCATCGACTACAAGTTCGAATACGACTTCGCCGACGGCTCGCCCGCCTTCAAGGACGTGTACATGGGCATGAAGGACGTGCCGGTGGTGCAGTACGTGCGCGTCGGCCACTTCAAGGAGCCGTTCTCGCTGGAAGAGATCACCTCGGACGACTTCGTCACCTTCCAGGAGCGCGGCCTGCCGAACGCCTTCGCGCCGTCGCGCAACACCGGCGCGATGGTCAATCCGCTGTTCTTCGACAAGCGCCTGACCTATGCGCTTGGCGGCTTCCGCGAGACCAACAACTCCGGCTTCGGCTTCGGCGACGCCGAGTACAACGTGACGACGCGGCTCACCGGCCTGCCCTGGTACGAGGATGGCGGCCGCAAGCTGCTCCACCTCGGCTTCTCGTACACGCACAAGTTCCGCCACGGCGAGACGATCTCGTTCAGCCAGCGGCCGGAGTCGCACCTGTTCCCGGTCGCGCTGGTCAACACCGGTTCGATCGTCACCGACGGCGTCGACATCATCGACCCGGAGATCGCGCTGGTGGTCGGGCCGTGGTCGGCGCAGGCCGAGTACATGCGCGCCTTTGTCGCGCAGGTGGACAACCCCAACCCGCAGTTCGACGGCCTGTACGTCTACGGCAGCTACTTCATCACCGGCGAGAACCGCCGCTACCGGCCGGACTACGGCGCCTTCGAGAAGCCGCTGCCGCGGCACGACTTCGGCTGGGGCGAGGACAGCGGCTGGGGCGCCTGGGAGCTGGCGGCGCGCTACTCGCGCCTCGA
>JANRJF010000407.1:0-3548 GCA_033764095.1 Deltaproteobacteria bacterium
AACCCCTGCTTCTCCTCAGACTCCCATCCGTGAAATCCGTGTAATCCGTGGCATTGAAGTTGTGCGCCCGGAGCCGCGCCGACCGCGTTCAATACGACAGCTCGGTGAGCGTCATCACCACCCCGGCGGCGCCCTGGGCGCGGGCGTAGGCGATGGCGTCGGGCAGCGGCACGGTGCCACCGGCGGTGAGCTCGCTGGCCAGTACCGGCGCGGCTGCGGCGCGCACGCCGGCGAGCACCGCGGCGGGGGTCGGCTTCATGCGGAAGCCGCGCCGGTTGAGCGGGCCGACGACGAAGTCCGGCGTCAGCTGCCACGTCGCCAGGCGCGCCAGGAGATGGCCGAGGTTGAGCGTCTCGAACCCAGCGCTCAGGCCGGCGCCGCGCAGGAAGTCGATGAGGTGCGCGAACGCGTCGCGATGGCCGGCGGCGAGCAGCAGGTCGGTGAGCGGCGCCGCCAGGGCGGCGCCGCGCAGATCGACGCCGCGCAGGCTGGCGCGCTCGAGCTCGAGCAGCACCGGCACCAGGCCGCGAAAGTCCTGCCCGGCGACGTCGCGCACGTGGCGCAGGCCGGTGATCCCCAGGCGCCACCAGGCGAGCGGGCCGCCGGGCAGCAGGCGCGCCAGCGCGGCGCGCGGCAGGCCGCGCTCGGCGGCGTCGCGCAGCAGCTGCGGCATGTCGGGCAGCACGCCGACCACCGGCACGCGGCGCGGCAGCTGGGCGACGATGGCGCGCGCCGCCGGCGACGGCCGCAGCAGCAGGGCGCTCGGGCCGGCCGCCGGTGGTTGCCATCCTGCCCGACATGCCGCAGCTGCTGCGCGACGCGGCCGAGAGCGGCCTGCCGCGCGCCGCCGTGGCGCGCCTGCTGCCGGGTGGGCCGGGCGCCTGGTGGCGCCTGGCGCGCACCGGGGCGCGCCACGTGCGCGCGCTGGCGGCGCAGGACTTCCGCGGCCTGGTGCCGGTGCTGCTGGAGCTCGAGCGCGCCAGCCTGCGCGGGGTCGACCTGCGCGGCGTGGCGCTGGCGGCGCCGCTCACCGACCTGCTGCTCGCCGCCGGCCATCGCGAGGCGCTGTGGCAGATCGTCGCGCACCTGCGCCGCGCCGGGCTGCGCGCCGGCCTGCAGACGCTCAACCTCGGCCACCTGCTCGAGCGCCTGGCGCGCTGGCAGCTGACCCCCGACTTCGTCATCGGCCCGCTCAATCCGCGCGGCTTCCGCATGAAGCCGACGCCCGACGCCGTGCGCGCCGCGCTGCGCACCAGCCGCGTGCCGCTGTTGGCGAGCGAGATCACTGCCGGCGGCACCGTGGCGCTGGCCGAGGCGATCGCCGCGGTGCGCGCCGACGGCGCCGGCGGCGTCGTCATCGCGGTGAACGAGCTGGCCGACTAGGCGTTGCGGCGGAGGTCGGGTGCGCAAGGCCCTGCAGCTGATCGTCGGCATCGCCGTCTCCGCCGCGTGCCTCTACCTGGCGACGCGCGGCACCGACTGGCCGGCGGTGCGCGGCGCGCTGGCCGGCGCCGACCCGCGGTGGGCGGCGCTGGTGCTGCTGGTCGCCGCCGTCAACCTGACGGTGCGCAGCGCGCGCTGGGTGCAGTTGCTGCGCCCGCTCGGCGCGGCGCGCTTCGCCGCCGCCCTGTCGGCGACCGCGGTCGGCAACGCGGCGACCGCCGTGCTGCCGCTGCGCCTCGGCGAGCTGGTGCGGCCGGCGCTGCTGGCGCGGCGCTGCGCGCTGCGGATGGCGCCGGTGCTGGCCACCGTGGTGGTCGAGCGCCTGTTCGACCTGTTGTTCATCCTGCTGTCGTTCTTCGCCCTGTCGCTGCTCTATCCGCTGCCCGCCGCGGTCAGCGCCGGGGCGCGCGGCCTGGCCGCCGCCGGGACCGGCGGCATGGCGGCGCTGGTGGTGGCGCAGTACTGGCGCCCCACCGTCGACGGCTGGCTGCGCGCGCTGCTCGGCCGGCTGCCGGCGTGGCTGGGCGAGCGCCTGGCGGCGATTGCCTTCGGGCTGCTCGACGGCTGCCGCGGGCTCGCCGATCCACGCACCGTGCTCCGCGTCAGCGCGCTGTCGGCGTTGCAGTGGGCATTGGTCTCCCTGCTCTTCCTCTGCTGCCTGCTGGCGCTCGGCATCGCCGCGCCGCTGCTGCCGGCGGCGCTGGCGACCACCGTGCTGGTCGCGGCCTTCGTCTTTCTGCCGCAGGCGCCCGGCTTCGTCGGCACCTGGCAGGCCGGCTGCGTCGTTGCGCTCGACCTGTTCGACGTGCCGCGCGACCTCGCGGTCAGCTACTCGCTGCTCAGCTGGCTGCTGGCGATGCTGTTCAACGTCGGTGTCGGCGGGCTGTTCCTGGTCGGCGCGCGGCGCGCCCGACCGGAGGACCGGCGCGGCCCACAATCGCGTTGACATACCGCGCCGGCCCCCTTTAGGTTCCACTGTTCCCAGGGGGTCGCGATGCGTGCCAAGGCAAAGAAGATTCTGGTCATCGGTGGAGCCGGCTACGTCGGCTCGGTGCTGGTCGACGAGCTGCTCAAGCGCGGCTACGCGATCCGCATCTTCGACCGCTTGATCTACGGCGAATACGGCCTGCGCGACGTGCGCGACCGCGTCGAGGTGATGACCGGCGACATGCGCGCCATGGACCAGGCGGTGTTCGACGACGTCGCCGCGGTGATCAACCTGGGCGGCCTGTCGAACGACCCGACCGCCGAGTTCAATCCCGACGCGAACTACCAGATGAACACGGTCGCCACCGAGGTGTCGGCCAAGCAGGCCAAGCAGGCCGGCGTGCAGCGCTACATCTTCGCCTCGTCGTGCTCGATCTACGATCAGGGCGTCGAGGATCCCGACGCCGACCTGATCCTCGACGAGACTTCCGAGGTGTCGCCGCGCGCCGCCTACTCGAGCTCGAAGTTCGAGGGTGAGCAGCGCCTGCTGCCGCTCACCGATCAGAACTTCTGCCCGGTGGTGCTGCGCAAGGGGACGGTCTACGGCTGGTCGCCGCGCATGCGCTTCGACCTGGTGGTGAACACCTTCCTCAAGGACGCGCTGACGCGCGGCAAGATCACCATCCACTACGGCGGCGAGATGTGGCGCCCGCTGGTCGACGTGCGCGACGCGGCGCGCGCCTACATGGCCTGCGTCGAAGCCGACGAGGACAAGATCCGCGGCCAGATCTTCAACATCACGTTCAAGAACATGCGCATCTCGGAGCTGGCGCTGCGCGTCAAGGGCGCGCTCGCCGAGCACGGCATCCCGGTGGAGATCGACGCCGCCTACGGCTACACCGGCGTGCGCAACTACCGCGTCTCGGGCCGCAAGATCGCCAACGTCCTCGACTTCCGCCCGGTGGTGACGGTCGAGGAGTCGGTCGCCAACGCGCTGGAGAAGCTCAAGGGCATCACCATCTCCGAGCTCGAGAACCCGCGCCACTACAACATCCGCTGGCTCAAGTTCCTCGAGGAGGCGGAGACCGTGCTGGGCGCGGCCGGCTCGCTGTGGGGCATCCCCGGCAAGGGCGACGGCAAGGGCGACGCGGTCCGCAACCTGCGCAGCGCCTCGTAGT
>JANRJF010000408.1:0-6849 GCA_033764095.1 Deltaproteobacteria bacterium
GCCTGGGGGGGGGCGCCTCTGGCGGCGCCGGGCGGGGGGTCGGGGCCGCGGGGGTTCGGGGCTCGGGGTTCGGGGCCGGGGGTTTCGGGTAGCGGGCCCCGGGCCCAGGGGGGTTGGAGTCTGGAGTCCTCCCCTAACCCCCAACCCCCTAGCCCCCACCCCCCGTCTCCTCACCGCTCCCTGCAGCTCAGGCCGTTGGCACGCGAGGCGGCGCAGCTGCCGATGAGATCGATGCGGTCGATGGCACCGTGCACCAGCGTCACGTTCACCGGCCCGCGCAGCGGGCCGGCGCCGGTCTCCAGCGGCGACAGATTGGTCGCGCTGAGTCGCACCAGGTAGAGGTACGGGCCCTGCCCGCTCGCCTGCAGCGTGACGCGGCGCTTGCGGTCGGCGCTGCGGCAGTCGATGCGCCCGCCGCTACCCACCCGCCGGCAGGCCGGCAGGCTCCAGGTGGCGTCGAAGTCGGCGGCGTCGCGCACCCGCACGGTCAGGCCCTCGCTCAGGGCGCGCGCTTCCAGGTCGCCCTCCGAGTCGTTGTCATTCAGCAAGGCGCGGACCTTGAGCAGGCCGCGCGTCGCCGCCGGCGGCGAGGTGCGCAGCCGCGCGATGCTGACCACCAGCGAAGTCGGCGACTCGCTGCTGTCGCAGGCGTCGCCGCGGCCGTCGCCGTCGATGTCCGACTGGTCGGGGTTCGGCTCGGCGACGCAGTTGTCGTCGGCGTCGGACACGCCGTCGCCGTCGGCGTCCGGCGCCGTGCCGACGATCACCGCGCCGTCCGATCCGTTCACCGCCTGCGCGTTGCCGTCCGGATCGGACGTGCCGAGGTTGTAGTTCGACAGCGGATAGGTGCCGGCCGGCGCCAACGGGCTGATCGCCACCTTGCAGGTGTACAGCACGCCGTCGGGAATCGGGCTGAGATCGCTGAGCGACAGCACCAGCGCACGCATGGCGGTGCAGGAGACGCCGACCGTACAGCCGGGCGGCTGAAAAGCGGCGAACACGTCCTTCCCGTGCGCCGGATTAGCGGTGCAGTCGGGCCGCCCGCTCGGCGTCGCGGCGACCGGCGTCAGCGGATCGAAGGCGATGTCGTTCTGGATGCCGGCGACGTCGAGGCCGCCGGAATCGAGCGACACCGGGAAGCTCACCGTGGCGCCCGAGGTGCCGCTGGCGACGCCGACGTTGATCGACACCGTCCCCGGCGGCGCGTGCGGGTTGCCGAGCGGCCGGCAGTGGTTGCCGAGCGCCGCGTTGGCCGCGTTGATCACGTCGGCGATGTCGACGCCGCCGCTGCCGTTGGCGTCCGCCGCTGCGCAGCTGCCCAGCGCGCCGTCGCCGAGCGCGATACCGATGCCGCTGATCTGCTCGGCGCCGCTGATCGCGAGATCGGCGTTGCAATCGCCGCTGCACACCTGCGCCGCCACCGGCCGCGCCAGCAGCGTGCCGACGCACAACACGCCTCCCACGACCCAGGCCGTCCCGATCCCTCGCATGCCCATGCGCTCCCCCGTTCGTCGCGCTGCGTGCCGTGCTGCTACGGCGTGGTGACACGCGGCGCGAAGCAAAGGCAAGAACTTTCGCGCTCACCCGCCGAACGGCAGTTCACCCTTGCTTGTCAGTAGGCAACCGCACTATCGGCGAAGGCGGCAGCGGCGGCCGAGCGATCAACGCGGCGAAGGAGCATCGCGATGCGGAGCGCAAAGGGAAGTCTGGCTGCGATCCTGTACGGGGCGTTGGCGCTCGGCGCCGCGCCGGCGACGGCGGGACAGAGCGTGACGCGCATCGAGGTGGACGGCGTGTCCGGGCTGCCGGCCGCGCGCCGCACGCTGGACGTGACCCTGCGCACCGCCGACGCGGTGGCCGGGGCGCAGAACGATCTCGTCTTTCCGCCGCAGGCGACCATCCTGGTGCGGCCCAACGGCACGCCGTTCTGCGCGATCGGGTTCCAGCTGCCAGCCGAGAGCGAGGCGACGTTCACCTTCCTGCCGGACGGCTGCGCGCGCGGCGTCGACTGCACCGGCGTGCGCGCCGTGGTCATCGCCCCGGACGGCGAGACCATCGAGGACGGTACGGTGCTCTACACGTGCGAGATCCAGATCACACCGCTGTCGGAGCCCGGCACCTACCCGATCGCGCTCGCCAATCTCGGCGCCAGCGATGCGCAGGGGAGTCCGTTGGACGTGGACGGCGTTCCCGGCATGCTGACCGTCGAGCAGGGCGTCAGCGCGACTATCAGCGCCGGGCAGATTCTCGCCATGCCGGGAACGCGGCAGACGGTGAGTGTGACGCTGTACGCTGCGGACGGCGCCGGCGGCACGCAGAACGATCTCGGCTTCGACCTGCACACGCCGATCGCGGCGCGTTCGAACGGCACGCCGGACTGTACCCGCGGCCCGGAGATTCCCGGTCTCGGCGCCGTCACCTTCTCCTTCCGGCCGCCCGAGTGCGAGCCGGGCGTCGACTGCACCGGTATCCGGGCGCTCATCCTGGCGCTCGACAGTACCGAGGATCCGCCGATCCCCGACGCGAGCGTGCTCTACACCTGCGCCATCGACATCGCCGCCGACGTGCCGCTCGGCCGCTACCCGCTCACCATCACCAACGCGCAGGCGTCGAATGCCGACGGCCAGCCGTTGCCGACCGGCGGTGAGGACGGCTCGCTCCTGGTCTTCGACCAGGTCTCCACGCAGCTCGCGGTCGCCTCGGTGCACGGCGCGGCGGGCGAGCGCGTGGTCGTCGACGTGACGCTGCGCACCGACGAGGACATCGCCGGCGCGCAGATCGATCTCGCCTTCGACGCCGCGGCCCCGATCGCTACGCGGCCCAACGGCCGGCCGTCGTGCCTGAGGGGCAGGGAGATCCCGGTCGGTGGCTCGTCATTCTCGTTCCTGCCCGCCGGCTGCACGCCGGGAGCGGACTGCAGCGGGGTGCGCGCGATCGTCGTGGCACCCGGCAATACCGGTGTACCGGACGGCACCGTGATGTTCAGCTGCGACATCGATGTGGCGGCCGGCAGTGCGCCGGGAAGCTACCCGCTGACCACCAGCAACACGCTGGCGTCCAACCTCGATGGACAACCGGTGCCCGCCGACGGCATCGACGGTGCGGTGATCGTCGACGCCGCGACGCCCACTGCCACCGTTGAACGCACGCCGATCGCGACGCCGACACAGACCGCCATCGCGACCATCACCCCAACGGCGACGGAGACATCGCCTCGAAGCGGTGGCGGTGGCGGCAGTTGCGCCGTCGGCAGCGCTGCTGGCGACTCGGCATGGTGGCTGTTGGTGCCGTTGCTGCTGCGGCGCCGCAGGCGAGCGAGCACGACCGCGGCGACCTGACTCCAACCGCGTCCGCGAGTGGGTAGCGCGGGCGTCCCTGCCCGCATCCGCGCGATGGCCTCCCGGACTGGGCGCCGCGCGCCGCGGCGGGCGGGGACGCCCGCGCTCCTCTCTGCGCCGGGTTGCACCGCAGCGCTGGGCCGTGCGTTAACCGCGCGCGGTACGGAGACGAGGAACGCGACATGCACGTCGTCATCACCGGCGCGTCATCGGGCATCGGCGCAGCCCTGGCACGCGAGTTCGATGCGCCGGGCAACGGCCTGACGCTGGTGGCGCGCCGCCAGGCGCTGCTCGAGGAGCTGGCGAGCGGTCTGCGCGCGAAGACCCACGTCGTCGCCGCCGACCTCAGCGACTCGGCGCGCTGCGGCGAATGGATCGCCGGCGCCGAGGCGGCGCTCGGGCCGATCGACGTACTGATCAACAACGCCGGCTCGACCATGGTGCGACGCTTCGCCGACGGCGACCTGGAGGAACCGGAACGCATGCTGCGGCTCGACCTGATCAACCCGCTGCGGCTGACCCATGCGGTGCTGCCGTCGATGCTGCAGCGCCGCAGCGGCACGATCGTCGAGGTGTGCTCGGTCGCCGCCTTTGCCGCGCTGCTCGGCACGACCTACTACGCCGCGGCCAAGGCCGGATTGGCCGCCGCCTCGGAAGTGCTGCGCGGCGAGTTGCGCGGCAGCGGCGTCACCGTCGTCACCGTGTATCCCGGCCCGATCCGCACGGCGATGTCGACGCAGGCGTTCGACTCGTTTGCCGACCACTGGACCAAGCGGCTGGCGCGCGAGGCCGCGCCCGAGGAGCTGGCGCGGCGCATCCGCCGCGCCGTCGAGCGCCGCCAGGCGCGCGTCGTCTTCCCCGCCGGCTACACCGTCGCACGCCACCTGCCGAACCTGGCGCGCTGGGTGCTGGATCGGCTGACGCCGCCGATTCGCTGAGGAATCGTCGCCCCCATCCTGGCCTTCCCCCGCTGGCGCGGGGGAAGGAATCTGAGTCACGCGCGGGGAGCCCGCGCTACCGCTCGAGGTACGACCCCGTCAGCACGAACATCTCGTCGTCGGTGGTGACGCCGAAGCCGACCGTGCAGGCGTCGCAGGCGCCGTCGCCGGCGCCGGGCGACGAATCGCACTCGCTGTTCTGCCGGCACGGCGCACCCAGCGCACCGGCGGCGCAGTGCGTCGCCGCGCAGGGGAAGCCGTTGGTCGGCGTCAGCGACCGGCGCTTCACCTCGGCCGGATTGCTCCAGCCGTTGTCGTAGAGCGCGCAGTAGGTGACGGTGCGCTCGGCGTCGGTGGCGACGCGCGGGCCGAGCTGCAGCAGCGGATCGAAGCCGAGGATGAGCGCGTCGGCGTAGGTGAGGCTGGTGTAGAGCAGGCTCTCGTCGGGATCGCGCAGGCGCGGGGCGACGGCGGCGCCGACCGCGGCGATCAGCTCCTCGACCGTCACCGCGGCGTCGCCGTTGGCGTCGAAGCGCTCGCAGGACGCAGCTGGCGCGCCGTCGAGCGCCAGGCCGACGCCGAGCACCAGCTCGTCGATCGACACCGCCTCGTCGCCGTTGCAGTCGCCGGCCGCCGGCGGCGCCACCGACTCGCACGGCGCGCCGGCGCACAGGTCGCGCACCGGGAAGATCGGATCCGGCCCGTAGGGCGAGCACGGCTGCCCCGCGTTCGGTCCGGACGCGCAGGCGAAGCGGCCGGCGAAGGCGCGGAAGCGCTTGCCGCGCTTATGGGTGTGCGAGCTCATGTCGAGCAGGCGCGTGTTGGCCGGCAGCACGTAGTGATGGCAGACCTCGTCGATGGCGAACGGCGGCACCACCATCTTGGCGATGCCGGTGACGTCGACGAAGCGGCGCAGCGGGCGGCGCTGCTCGTCGGGCGCGGCGAAGGTGAAGTTGACCCACATGTCGAGCTTCGCCGGCTGGTCGACGACGTTGTAGGCGTGCGAGTTCCACACCAGGATGCCCTTCAGCGGCGCCTCGTCGTAGACGCCGTCGCGGCCGCTGAGCGAGGAGCCCATGCTGGTGAACAGGCTGGTCGAGCCGTTGCCGATGCCGGCGTCGCCGGGCCCGAAGCCGATGCAGGCGACCGACGGCACCGGCGGGCTCGCACAGACGCCGTCGGCGCCGCAGAAGGCGGTGTCGGTCGGCGTGCACGCCTGGCCGTCGCGCACCCCGCCGCGGCAGGCGAAGCTGCCCCACACCGGCGCGGTGATCGGCGTCGCGCCGGTGTAGGCGATCACCACCGCGTGATGGCTGAGCGGATCCTGGCGCGCCTCGATGTTCTTGTAGCGGAACTTGCTGCCGTCCGGCGTGCGGAACTCGGCCGGCACCTGGTCGGTGAGGTCGTAGTAGCTGGCCGAGCAGGTCTCGCGCTCGCTCGACGGCGGCAGCACCTGGCGCGGCGCGCGAATCTGCACGCCGACGCCGGGCGGCGGCGGGTCGAGCGGCTTCACCTGCAGCGGCTCGGCAGGCGGCAGGCAGGCGTCGAACAGCTCGGCGGTGCCGGGCACGACGCCGTCGAGCGGGGCGCCGTCCTCGATCCAGCGCTGCACCAGCTCCAGCTCCGCCGCCGCCAGCGGCGGCAGCCCGCCGAGCGGCATCGGGCGCAGCGGCGCCTGCCAGCGCTCGGGCTGGCTGGCGGCGGCGAGGTTCAACCACAGCAGGCTGCGCCCCTTGTTGGCCGGCACGACGCGCAGCAGGTTGGGAAACTGCGCGCTGGCGATCGAGCGCACCGGCTGGTCGAGCAGGTTGGCGTAGGCGACGCCGCGCGTCAGGTCGAGCTCGCCGGCCGGCGCGGCGCCGCTGTGACAGGCCGCGGCGGTGCAGCCGTGGCGCTCGAAGATCAGCGTCTGGATCATGTCGAAGGTGCTATCGAAGTGCTCGTCGCACGCGCCGAACGCCGGCGCGGCGAGCGCCAGCAGCAGCAACAGCCCAGCCCCGAGCCTGATCCGCATGCGGTGATCCCCCCGTTCGGCGCGTAGCACGGGCGCCGGGAACCACAAAGGCACAAAGACACCACGGCTCACCAAGGGAGCCGTCTGGGGTCGAGGGGCCGAGCCGCTCAGTCCTTCAATGAACCGTCGTCCCCTCGACCCCAGACAGCTCCCTTGGTGAGCCGTGGTGTCTTTGTGCCTTTGTGGTTCCCGCCCCTGCCTAGGCCGCAGTCTCCGCTGCCCAAATACCGGGCAAGGCACTCCGGCCGCGCGCGCGCCCTGAGCGGGTCCACACGCGCTTATGCGTGGCATGCCGATTGCCACTTGAGAGCCGGCCCGGTGGGCGCAAGACCGGTTTGCCGCGTTCCGGGGGGATCGTCCGCTTCATGCTCAGCCGCATCGCCGATTCGCTGTACTGGATGTCGCGCTACCTCGAGCGCGCCGGCAACACGGCGCGCCTGGTGGAGATCAACCTCGTTCACCTGCTGGAGGCCGAGGACGCCTTGCCCGAGGCGGCGCAGTGGAAGCCGCTGCTGTCGATCAGCTCCAGCGAGGAGGCCTACCAGGCGCGCTACGAGGG
>JANRJF010000409.1:0-11032 GCA_033764095.1 Deltaproteobacteria bacterium
CGGATGGCGACGATCGACCCCGGCGTGCGGCCGAGCATCTTCTTCGCCTCGGCGCCGACCGCCAGCACACGACGGCCGCCGCGCGCCTCCTTCTGCACCGCCACCACCGACGGTTCGTTGCAGACGATGCCCTCGCCTTTGACGTAGATCAGGGTGTTTGCCGTTCCCAGATCGATCGCCAGATCGTTCGAGAACATGCCCAAAAGGAAGTTCAGCACCATCCGCCGCCAGCCTCAGTGTCCGGGTTGATGTGTTTCGGGTTGTGGAGCGGTCGGGGCGTACCAGCTTTCGCCGGATGGGGCAAGGTGAGCGTTGTGCAAGTTGCTTTTGCAGCGGTGCTTCTTTATCGTCCGGAGCTTCGCGAGGAGATCCCCACCGTGCTGGACACAATGCGCAAGCGGGCCGATTCGGCCCTGCTGAAAGGTCTTTTTGTCGTCATCGTGTTCGTCTTCCTGTTCTGGGGCGTCGGCACCGTCGGCCGCAACCACATGGACGTCGCCGCCACGGTCAACGACCACCCCATCCTGCGGCGCGACTTCGACCGCGCCTACCAGAACCTCAACGCGATGTATCGCAACCTCGGCGCCGACATGGCCCCGCCGGTGGAGTTGCTGCGCGAGCAGGCGATCGCGCAGCTGGTCTCCAACCAGCTGATGCTGCAGGAAGCGTCGCGCCTCGGCCTCGAAGTCGACGAGGACGAGCTGCGCGACTCGATCTCCTCGATGCCGCAGTTCCAGCAGGGCGGCCGCTTCGACCGCGACGCCTACGTCCAGATCCTGCAGATGAACAGCCTCAAGCCGGGCGACTTCGAGGAGTTGCAGCGCCAGCAGCTGCTCACCGGCAAGCTGCAGGAGGTGGTGCGGCGCGGCGTGCACGTCAGCGAGCAGGAGATGAAGGACCGCTTCGGCTACGAGAACGAGCGCGTCAACCTGCGCGTGATGAAAGTGCCGGCGGCGCGCTTCGCCGACCAGGTACAGGTGAGCGACGAGGACGTCAGCAAGTACTACGAGGCCAACGCCGAGCACTACCGCGAGCCGGAGAAGGTCTCGATCCAGCTCGTCGAGTTCCGTGCCGACGAGTTCGCCGCGCAGGTGACGCCGACCGACGACGACGTGCGCGCGTACTACGACGCGCACCTCGAAGAGTACAGGAAGCCCGAAGAGGTGCAGGCGCGCCACATCCTGTTCAAGGTCGCGCCCGATGCCAGCGACGCCGACAAGGCGGCGGCGCGCAAGCAGGCCGACGAGGTCCTGGCCAAGGCCAAGGCGGGCGAGGACTTCGCCGCGCTGGCCAAGCAGTACTCGCAGGACTCGACGGCGCAGAACGGCGGCGACCTGGGCAGCTTCGGCCGCGGCGTCATGACGCCGACCTTCGAGGCGGCCGCCTTCGCGCTGGAGCCGGGCGGCATCAGCGACGTGGTCGAGTCGCCGTTCGGCCTGCACATCATCAAGCTCGACGCCAAGAGCCCGGAGCGCACCCAGCCGATCGAGGAGGTGAAGGCGACCATCGTCGAGGCGATCAAGACGCAGAAGGCGCGCGGCGCCGCCCTGCAGGCGGTGCAGGACGCGCACGAGCGCATGCTCGACGGCGAGCCGCTGGAGAAGGTCGCCGCCGACCTCAAGCTGCCGGTGCAGACCCCGCCGCCGTTCGTGGCGACCGCCTTCCGGCCGGAGGTCGCCAAGGAAGCCTTCGCCACCGATCCGGGCGAGATCGGCGAGATCGTCACCGAGCCGACCGCCTACTCGATCATCAAGGTGGTCGAGCGCATTCCGACCAAGATCCCGCCGCTCGACCAGATCAAGGGCATCGTCGCGTCCGACGTGAAGGACCAGAAGGCGATGGACCTCGCCAAGGCGAAGGCGGAAGAGATCCGCGCCGGCCTGAAGACCGGCGCCGATCTCGACGCGGCGGCGGCGAGGGAACAGCTCACCGTCCAGGACGCCAAGCAGATCAGCCGCATGAGCCCGGGTATTCCGGACCTCGGCAACCTGCCCGATCTCGTCAAGGCGGCCTTCGGCCTGACCCCCGAGGCGCCGGTGGCGCCGGCCGTGTACGCGATGCCGCGCGACGTCGTCGTCGCCGTGCTCGCCGAGCGCGTGCCGCCCGACCCGGCGCAGTTCGACAGCGGCAAGGCGACGCTGGCCAACCGCCTGCAGACGCAGGCCGAGAACGCCGCGCTGAAGAACTTCCTCGACCAGCTCAAGGCCAAGGCGAAGATCGAGTACGGTCAGGGCTTCACGCACGCGCCCACCGCTTCGTGAGCCGCGCCCGGGCGGTGGCGCGGTGACTGGCGAGGGCGGCGCGGCCGGGCTCTGCGGCGACTGCCGGCACGCGCGCCGCATCCGCTCGGCGCGCGGCTCGACCTTCCATCTGTGCGCGCGCGCCGCCGCCGACCCGCGCTACGCCCGCTACCCGCCCCTGCCGGTCCTGCGCTGCCCCGGGCACGAACCCGCTTCCCCGGCGGCGGACGGCGGTGGCGCGTGAGCCCACCCGCCGCCAACCACGCGCACGCCCTGCTGGCGCAGCCGCCGCTGCGCGCCATCGTCCGGCTCGCCGCGCCGACGACGATGGTGATGCTCATCGCGGCGCTGTCGAACATCCTGCACACCTACTTCGTCAGCCGCCTCGGCGACGATGCGATCGCGGCGGTGTCGCTGGTCTTTCCGATCGTGATGATCCTCATCACCGTGGTCGCCGGCGGGCTCGGCACCGGCGTCGCTGCCGGCATCGCGCGCGCGCTCGGCGGGGGACGCCACGGCGACGCCAGCGCGCTGGCCGAGCATTCGATGGTCATCACCGTCGGGGTCGCGGTGCTCGGCATCGCCGGCTGCGAGCTCGGCGCCCGCCCGCTGTTCCGCCTGATGGGCGGCGACGGCGTCGTGCTCGAGCAGGCGGTGCTGTTCGCCCGCGTGCTGTTCGGCGGCCTGCTGATCAGCTTCACCGTCGGGACGTTCGACTCCATCCTGCGCGGCGCCGGCAACGTGCGCGTGCCGGCGATCTGCTCCAGCCTGTCGCTGCTGCTGCAGATCGCCTTCACGCCGCTGTTCATGTTCTGGCTCGGGCTCGGGCTGGCCGGCGCGCCGCTGGCGACGCTCACCGGCCAGGCGCTCGGCCTCATCCCGCGCAGCCTGTACATCTTCGGCCCGCGCAGCCCGCTGCAGCCGCGCCTCTGGCCGCGTGGACTGCAGCGCCGCCACTTCGTCGAGATCCTGCGCGTCGGCGTGCCGGCGGCGCTCTCGGCCGGGCTCAACTACATCGCGCTGCTGGTGCTGACCGGTACCGTCGCCACCTTCGGCACGGCGCATCTCGCCGCGTACGGGCTCAGCTCGCGGCTCGACTTCCTGCTCTTCTCGCTCGGCTTCGGCGTCGCCGCCGCCGGCCTGACGCTGGTCGGCATGGCCGCCGGCGCCGGGCGGCGCGACCTGGTCGGGCGCTACGTCGTGCAGACCGCGGCAGTCGCCGCCGCCGTCGTCGCCGTGCCGGCGGTGCTGGTCACCTGGCGGCCGGAGGTGTGGATCCATCTCTTCACCCAGGCCCCGGAGATCACCGCCATCGCCACCCGCTACTTCCACCGGGTCGGGCCGTCGTACTTCTTCGTCGTCTGCAGCATGGTGATCGCCTCGTCGTTCCAGGCCCTGGCGCGCGCCACCCTGCCGCTCACGGTGATGATCGCACGCGTCGTGCTGGTGGTCGGCGGCGCGCTGCTCGCGGTACACGCGTTCGGCGCCACCGACGCGACCGTGTTCAGCATCATCGCCGCCGGCAACGTGGTCTCGTGCCTGGTGCTGGTGGCGCTGTTCCGCCTGGTCGGCCGCTGAGGCGGGCCGGCCGGAGTGCGGGCGCCGCGGGCGGCGCTCTGCCGGTCAGAACAGCACGTCCCAGGCGTCGCCGAGCGCCGCGACGCCGCGCAGCTCGACGCCGGGAACCGCCGGCAGCTGCCGGCGCGAGCTCTCCGGCAGCAGGCAGCGGGTGAAGCCGAGCTTGCCGCCCTCGCGCACGCGCGCCTCCGCCTGGCTGATGGCGCGCACCTCGCCGGCCAGGCCGACCTCGCCGACGATCAGCGTCTGCGGGTCGATCGGCTTGTCGAGGAAGCTCGACGCCACCGCCACCAGCGCGCCGAGATCGGCGGCCGGCTCGTCGAGCCGCACGCCGCCGGCGACGTTCAGGAAGATGTCGTGGCCGTGCAGCTGCAGGCCCATCTTCTTCTCCAGGATCGCGACCAGCAGCGCGACGCGGTTGTGGTCCATGCCGAGCGTCGTGCGGCGCGGCGTGCCGAGCGCGGTCGGCGACACCAGCGCCTGCAACTCGACCAGGATCGGCCGCGTGCCCTCGAGGCTGGCGATGACCACCGAGCCCGGCACGTCGGTCGGCCGCTCGGCGAGAAACAGCGCCGACGGGTTGGCGACCGCGTCGAGCCCCTGCTCCTTCATCTCGAAGACGCCGATCTCGTTGGTCGAGCCGAAGCGGTTCTTCACCGCGCGCAGGATGCGGAAGGCGTGGCCGCGATCGCCTTCGAAATAGAGGACGGTGTCGACCATGTGCTCCAGCACGCGCGGGCCGGCGAAGGCGCCCTCCTTGGTGACGTGCCCGACCAGGATGGTCGCCAGGCCGTGCCGCTTGGCGAACTGGACCAGCTGCGCGGCGCTCTCGCGCACCTGGCCGATGCTGCCCGGCGCCGAGCCGAGCTGATCGCTGGCGACGGTCTGGATCGAGTCGATCGCCAGCACCAGCGGATCGACCGCGCGCGCCTGCTCGAGGATCGCGTCGAGCTGGGTCTCGGCCAGCACCAGCAGCTCGGCGGCGCCGATGCCGAGCCGGTCGGCGCGCATCTTCACCTGCTGCGGCGACTCCTCGCCGGTCACGTAGAGGGCGCGGCCACGCCCGGCCAGCGCCGCCAGCGCCTGCAGCACCAGCGTCGACTTGCCGATGCCCGGATCGCCGCCGATGAGCACCACCGCGCCCGGCACCAGGCCGCCGCCGAGCACCCGGTCGAGCTCGCCGATGCCGGTGGTGCTGCGCCGCTCGCTCGCCGCCGCCAGCGCCGTGATCGGCTCCGGCTGCGGCCGCGCCGTCGCCGCCCGCCCGCCGCCGCCCGCCTCCACCGCGATGCGCTCCTCGACCAGCGTGTTCCACTCGGCGCAGTCCGGGCAGCGTCCCAGCCAGCGCGTCTGCTGCGCCCCGCAGTGCTGGCAGACGAACACCGTACGCGCCTTGGCCATGCGCTCCCGAGTAGCGCGAACCGCGCGGCGAACCAACGGCTGCGCGGCATAGCATCGGTGTCCATGGCGCGATTCGGCGCGGCGCACCGGTGCCCCGCCGCCGCGCGAGCGACGCCCGGCGGCGGGTTTGTTGACACGCCGCCACCGCGCCCACTAGCGCTACTCGTCGATGCACCCCGACGACTGGTTCGCCGCCGAGCTCGAGCGGCTGGCGGCACAGGGCCTGCGGCGCGCGCTGCGACCGGTGGACGGACCCCAGGACGCGCGCGTCGTGCTCGACGGCCGCTCGGTGCTCTGCCTGTCGTCGAACAACTACCTCGGCCTGGCCAACCATCCGGAGGTGGTCGCGGCGGCGGTGGCGGCCGCCGAGCGCGACGGCGTCGGCAGCGGCGCCTCGCGGCTGATCTCCGGCTCGATGCGCGCGCACCACCTGCTGGAGGCGGAGCTGGCGGCGTTCAAGGGAACCGCGGCGAGCCTGCTGTTCACCTCCGGCTACCACGCCAACCTCGGCGTCATTGGCAGCCTGGTCGGGCCGGGCGACGCGGTGTTCAGCGACGCGCTCAACCACGCCAGCCTGATCGACGGCTGCCGGCTGTCGCGCGCGCACGTCGCGGTCTATCCGCACGCCGACGTCGACGGGCTCGCCGCGCGCCTCGCCGCGGTGCCGGCGCGGCGCCGGCTGATCGTCACCGATTCGGTGTTCAGCATGGACGGCGACGCAGCGCCGCTGGCGGCGATCTGCGACCTCGCCGAGCGCTACGACGCGATGGTGATGGTCGACGAGGCGCACGCCACCGGCGTGGTCGGCGCGCGCGGCGCCGGACTGGTCGAGGCGCTCGGCTTGCGCGGCCGCGTCACCGTGCAGATGGGCACGCTCGGCAAGGCGCTCGGCGCCTTCGGCGCCTATGTCGCCGGCAGCCGCCCGCTGATCGACTTCCTGGTCAATCGCGCCCGCACGCAGATCTTCACCACCGCCCTGCCGCCGCCGGTGGTGGCCGCGGCGCGCGCTGCCCTGGCCATCGTCGGGCGCGAGCCGGCGCGGCGCGACGCCGTGCGACACAACGCGCGCCGCCTGCGCGCCGGCCTGCAGCAGCTCGGCTACCGGGTCCCGGGCGACGCCGACAGCCACATCCTGCCGGTGCTGATCGGCGACGCCGAGGCGACCATGGCGTGCTCCGAGGCGCTGCTGGCGCGCGGCGTGTTCGCGCACGGCATCCGCCCGCCGACCGTGCCGCCCGGCACCGCCCGCCTGCGCGTCACGGTGATGGCGACCCACACCGATGCCGACATCGAGGCGGCGCTCGCCGCGTTTGCCGCCGTCGCCGCGCCGCCGGCGCCGGCCGCGCGGGTGGCCCGGTGAGCCGCCCGACCACCGCCGAGCTGGCGGCCTGGGATCACCAGTATCTCTGGCATCCCTTCACCCAGATGCGCGACTGGCTCGCGCAGCCGCCGCTGGTGATCGAGTCGGGCGAGGGCAACTACCTGATCGACAGCGACGGGCGGCGCTATCTCGACGGCGTCTCGTCGCTGTGGTGCAACGTGCACGGCCATCGCAAGCCGGAGCTCGACGCGGCGCTCAAGGCGCAGTGCGATCGCATCGCGCACAGCACCATGCTCGGGCTCGGCAACGTGCCGGCGACGGTGCTCGCCAAGCGCCTGATCGAGATCGCCCCGGCCGGGCTGACCCGCGTCTTCTACTCGGACGCCGGCGCCACGGCGGTCGAGATCGCGCTCAAGCTGGCCCTGCAGTACTGGCAGCTGCGCGGCGAGCCGCGCCGCACCCGCTTCGTCGCCCTCACCGAGGCGTACCACGGCGACACCCTGGGCGCGGTCGGGGTCGGCTACAGCGAGGCGTTCCACCGCTTCTTCCGGCCGGTCATCACCCCGGCGCTGCGCATCGACCCGCCGCATGTCTTCCGCTGGCAGCGGCAGCACACTCCCGAACGCGCCCTGGAGCTGGCCTGTGCCGATGCCGAGCGGGTCTTCGCGGCGCACGGCGGCGAGGTGGCGGCGCTGATCGTCGAGCCGCTCATGCAGGGCGCCGCCGGCATGTGGTCGCAGCCGACCGGCTACCTGCCCTTCCTGCGCGAGCTCACCCGGCGCCACGGCACGCTGCTGATCTGCGACGAGGTCGCCACCGGCTTCGGCCGCACCGGCAAGCTGTTCGCGGTCGAGCACGAGGGCATCGAGGCCGACCTGCTCTGCCTCGGCAAGGGCATCACCGGCGGCTACCTGCCACTGGCGGCGACGCTGACCAGCGAGGCGCTGTTCGAGGCCTTCCTCGCCCCCTACGAGGCCTTCGAGGCCTTCTTCCACGGCCACACCTACACCGGCAACCCGCTCGCCTGCGCGGTGGCGATCGCCAACCTCGACGTCTTCGAACGCGAGCAGGTGGTGCGGCGCGGTGGCGAGCGCGCCTGTCACCTGGCCGGGCTGCTGGCCGGGCTGCCGGACCGCCTGCCGCAGGTCGGCGACGTGCGCCAGTGGGGCCTGATGGTCGGCATCGAGCTGGTCAGCGAGCGCGCGACGCGCGCCGGGTTCGACCCGGCGCTGAAGCTCGGCCAGCGAGTGGTCGCCGCGGCACGGCGGCGCGGCGTCATCCTGCGCCCGCTCGGCAATGTGATCATCCTCATGCCGCCGCTCAGCATCAGCCGCGCCGAGCTCGACCTGCTGGTCGCGGTGACGGTCGAATCGATCGCCGAGGCGGTCGCCGAGCTGCCGCGCGGTTGAAAACGACCGCCTGGCGGCAAAAAAGAGCCTGATTTTGGGAAAAGTGTGCAGTTCCTTGGCACCTGCTGAGGATGAACTGCACACCCCACCGGCACACGACCAGAGAAACAAATCGTGCCCCCCTGAGGCATTGCGATTGCTAGCGTGCTAGGTACACGGAAACGGAGCGAGCCATGCAGCGTATCGCACAGAGCTTCGAGGGCGTTGAGGAGACCGACGAGCTGGTCAACGACCGGCTGCCGGGCATGCCGCTGCTCGGGTTTCTCACCGGCACGGTGCTCAGCCTGGCCCTGTGGGCCGGCCTGGCCGTGCTGGCCTGGGCGTCCTGAGTCGAGCTGTTCTGACGCGACAGGTCGCATGCTAGGCGGGTCCGGTACGGACGGACCGCCTGCGTGACCTCGCGCCTGCTCATCACCGGTACCGACACGGGTATCGGCAAGACCACGGTCGGCAGCGTCATCGCCGCCGCCTTCCGACGCCGCGCCATCGATGTCGGCGTCATCAAGCCGGTTGAGACTGGCTGTGCCACCGGCCCCGACGGGCAGCTGGTACCGGCCGATGCCCTGCAGCTCCGCTGGTTCGCCGGCCGGTCCGATCCCATCGACGTCGTCTGTCCGGTGCGCCTGCCCGAGCCGCTGGCGCCGACGGTCGCGGCGCGCCGCGCCGGCGTCGTGCTCGAGACTGCGCGGCTGGTCGCCGCGATCGAGGCGCACGGCGCCACCTGCGCCCTGCAGTTGGTCGAGGGCGCCGGCGGTCTGCTGGTGCCGGTGGCTGGCGCGGACAGCTTCGCCGATCTCGCCGCCGCCTGCGACCTGGCGGTGCTGGTGGTGGTGGGCAATCGGCTCGGCTGCGTCAACCACGCCGCGCTGACCGTGCGCTGCGCGCGCGCCGCCGGCCTGCGCATCGCCGGCTACGTGGTCAACAGCCTGCGCCCCGATCCCGACCTCGCCATGCAGACCAACGCCGCATTGCTCGCCGAATTGATCGGGCCGTCCATCGGCGAGCTTCCCTGGCTGGGCGCATTGATCTGCAACGACGCCGAGCGCCAGCGCCTGGCCGAGCTTGGTGAACGCCACCTGGCGCTCGACGCGCTGCTCGGCTGAGCGCTCAGACGCGCGCCAGCGCGGCGGCGATCGCCGCCTGGTAGACCAGCTTCAGCGCCACGCCGTGCTGCTGCGCGACGCGGCGGCAGTCGTCGTGCTCGGGCGCCACGTTGAGCGTGCCGTCGGGCGCCTCGGCCAGCTTCACCTGCACCTGGCCGTACGGCGTGTCGACGACGATCTGCCGGCGCGGCAGGACGACGCGCTCGACGGCATGGAAGCGCAGGCCGATCGCCGTCGTCTCGCGCAGGATGGCGGTGGTCACCGCATCGCGCGCCGCCGCCTCGACGAGCGCGTGCAGCACCACGCCGGGGCGCTGCTTCTTCATCTGCGCGCCGACCAGCCAGGCGTCGCGCGCCCCCGCCGCCAGCACCGCCTCCAGGGCGTGCGCGTAGAGCTCGGGGTTGGCGTCGTCGATGCTCGCCGCGATCTCGACCAGCCCGTCGTGCTGCACCGCGACCGCACGCTCGCCGAGCATCAGGCGCAGCAGATTGGGCCGATCCGGTTGCGGGCGCGTGCCAGCGCCGTAGCCCACCGCCGTGATCCGCAGCGGCGGCAGCGCGGCGCCCGGCTGGGCCAACGCGGCGACGATCGCGGCGCCGGTCGGCGTGACCAGCTCGCCGCTGCCGTCGCCGACGCGCACCGGGAAGTCGCGCAGAAGCTCGACCGTCGCCGGCCCGGGCACCGGAATGACGCCGTGCTGCGAGCGCACCAGGCCGCTGCCGAGCGGCAGCGACGAGGCGTAGACGCGCTCGACGCCGAGCCACTCCATGCCGATCGCGGTCGCGACGATGTCGACGATCGAGTCCACCGCGCCGACCTCGTGGAACGCGACGTCGTCCACCGCGACGCCGTGCACGTGCGCTTCGGCCGCCGCCAGCCGCGCGAAGATCGCCAGCGCCCGCCGGCGCGCGCCGTCGGACAACCCAGTGGCCTCCAGCATGGCGCGGATGTCGCGGTAGTGGCGGTGCGCGTGCGCCTGGTGATGCGGATGCTCGGCGTCGTGGTCGAGATCGACGTCGAACTTGGTCGCGCCGATGCCGTGCACCTGCACGGCGCTCGCCCGCAGTCGATAGCCGTGCACCGGCAGCTGCCCCAGCGCGCTGCGCAGGTGCGCCAGCGGCACCCCCAGCGCCAGCAGGGCGCCAACGGTCATGTCGCCGCTGACGCCAGCGAAGGCATCGAAATAGAGCACGCGCATGCGGTCGGGTCGCCTGTCGCGTTCCGCTTATCGTCTATCGCCACCAGCCGGAAGGACTCGCGGCGGCGCGCGGCGCGTTGACACTCGCGGCTAACACGTGTTAGCCGCGCGAACTATGCCCAAGGCGCAGCCGCAGGCGACGGCCGAGCCGGAAGCGCGGCGCGACCAGGTGCTGCGCGTGGCGGCGGCGCTATTCGCGCGGCGCGGCTTTCGCGGCGTCGGGCTGCGCGAGATCGCCGGCGAGGTCGGCATCCGCGCGCCGTCCCTGTTCAAGCACTTCAAGAGCAAGCACGCGCTCTACAACGCCGTCCTGCTCAGCATCTTCGCGCGGCTGAACGACGTCGCCGACCGCCTCGACGGCGCGGCGCCATTCGAGACCCGCCTGGAGGAGTTCGTCAGCGGCTACATCGACCTGGTCGCCACCGACCCGAACGTCGTGCCGCTGCTGTTCCGCGAGCTGATGGAGCGGTCGGAGGTCATGGACCCGGAGACGCGCCGCGCCGCCTCGGCGATCTACCTGCGCCTCGACGCGTTTCTCGAGGCCGGCCAGCGCGCCGGCGCCTTTCGTCAGGTCGACCGCTTCCGCTTCCAGCTCGCGCTCACCGGCGCGATCCTCTACCACAGCCTGGCGGCGCGCCCGTACCAGACGCAGGTGCTCAATCGCAGCACGCCGCCCGATCGCGCCGCCTGGAAACGTACCGTGCTCGACCTGGCGCGCGGCGCGCTGCTCGCCCCGCCGTCGCCGCCGCCGCTGCGCGCCCGCGCGCGCGGCTGACCCGAGC
>JANRJF010000410.1:0-13050 GCA_033764095.1 Deltaproteobacteria bacterium
AGCGTGCGGCGCAGTTGCTGGGCCGGCGTGGTGCATGTGCCGGTGCCGAGCTCGCCGTCGACCACGACCAGCATCTCACCGCTGGCGTCGTCGATGGTCAGTCCTTCCGAGAACGGTGGCAGCGGGTCGACCGAGGTGACCCGAGTCGCCGCGGGCGAGGCGCCGTTGGTCAGCTCCGACGCCGTCACGCGCCACAGGGTGCCGGGTGTCTGCGCGTCGCCCATTGGTCCACCCAGCAGCCACAGGGCGTCGCGCGCGTAGGCCAGGTCGCGCACGCCGGACCCGCCGAGATCGACCAGCGCGACCGCGTCGAAGCGCAGCGCGGTGAGGTCGTGCAGGCGCAAAAGCACCGCCTTGGCCCCCACCAGCGGGCTCCGCAGCCCCACCCACACGCGCGGCACGCCGTTCGTGTCGGGAAGCGCCACGACGCCTTCGATGTTGAAGGCGCGGCTGCAATCCTGTTCGGTCTGCGTCGCGGCGGCATGCGCCGCGGCGATGGTCTGGCAGATCTGGTCGGCCATCGCGTGTGCCGGATCGGCGCTGGCGACGGTGATCAGCTGCTCCCGACAGCCGCCGTCCGAGAGCATCGTCGACCACTGATCCGGCGGCGTCAGGACGACGGTGCCTTTCAGCGTGCTGCCGCTGCGCTCCAGCACGGCGAACGCGAGGCGGTCCTTGTCGATCTCGCACTGACGTTTGAACGACTTGCGGCTGTGCGAGCCGAAGACGAGCAGCGTGCCGTCGAGCGCCTCGATGGCCTCGATGTCGTCGATCTTCTTCGCGTTGGCCAGAACGAGCGTCATCGGCTGCTGCTTCGCCAGCAGGCCGTCGGGAGTCTGTTCGAAGCCAAACAGATTGGTGCGCGGCTGCCCGGCGGGAACCTCATCCTTGCCGAGCAGCTCGTTGTCGCCGACGATCGCACAGCGATGATCGGCGCCGGGGGCGCACGCCAGCCAGCGGACCGCCGAGGTCTCGCACGCCGGGAAGGTGCCGAGCGTCTGCGGGGCGGCGACCGGTGCGACGGATTCCACCGCGGCCGCGGTGGTCGCCAGCACCAGCAGCAGCGTCGGCCACGTGCGGAGGGGCAGATTCCAGCGGCGCGTCTCGAACATCATCGCATCCTCCCATCGAAGACGTGTTCGCTACCCGAGCGACGTCCGCGCCAACAGCTGGGGAATTCCCCTACGGGATGTCCGCGGCGTGCGGGCGTGTCGGGTCCGCCGTTGACAGACGGGTTCAGGCGGGACTAGCTCGCGTCCGAATCACGCGGGTGGCCTCACGGCTGCGTTTCAACGGGGAGGAACGAGCATGGCGTCCAATGCCGCAGTCGTCCGAGCGTTCTACGACGACGTCTGGAACAAGCGTCACGAGGCCGCGATCGACGCGGTGATCGCGCCCGGCATCGACGGCAAGATGGAAGGCCGCGACGTCGGCAGCCCGGCCGAGTTCAAGGCCAGCTGGCGCGAGCTCACCGGCGCCTTTCCCGACCTGCGCATGACGGTGGAAGACGTCATCGAACAGGGGCCGAAGGTCGCCGTGCGCTGGCGCGTCAACGGCACCCACACCGGCCCGCTCGCCGGCCTGCCGGCCACCGGCCGAGCCGTCTCGGCGCGCGGACTCACCTGGCTGGAGCTCGCCGATGGCAAGATCGTCCGCGGCTGGGACAGCTGGAACCTCGGCGCGCTGATCATGGACCTCGCCGCCGGCAAGGGTTGAGCGCGGCGTCCGCCGATCGGCGCTGTCGCTGCGACGGCGCCGCGCCCGCCCTTACTGCCGCTGCAGGCGCCAGAGGTGCCCTTGATAGGGGCGTAGCAGGCCTTCGGCGTGGTGGTAGTCCTCGGTCGGCTGCGTGGCGACGAGGACAAAGGTGAAGTGCTGGTCGAGCGCCCGACGGACGAGGTGGCCGGGGTCGTACATCAGGCCGGAGTCGGTGAGGTACACCGGGCGCCGCTCGCTCTCGCGCACCACCTGCCGCACCCATGCGTCGATCGCGGCGCGGTCGCCGATCGGGTGGCCGAGCGTGGCGCGGCGCGCGTAGTACTCGACGAAGCGCGAGTCATCCATCACCAGAATCAGACTGTCGGGCTCGGTCTGGTCGGCGATGAGCTGCGCATAGCGCTTCGGACCGTTGTAGGAGCGCCGCTCGGCGAGCAGCGGGTGCGCGGCGGCGAGCATCGCGGCGAGCGTGAGGGCGTAGCAGGCGGCGCTGGCGACGCGCGCCCCGGGCGTGCGCAGCAGGAAGTCGAACGCCGCGCCGGCGAACATCGCCAGGCCGAGCGCGCACAGCGCGAGGTAGCGTGGTCCGTAGGTGGTCAGCGCGCCGTAGACCGGGCCGGTGGCGGCGAGCAGTGCGGCGCAGGCGAGGACCGGGCGGTAGCGCGCCTGCCGCCAGGCGAGCCCGAGCCCGAGCCCGGCGGCGGCGAGGAACGGACCGCCCTGCAGCCGCACCAGGTCACCACCCGCCGCTAGCAGGGTGACGGCGGCGGCGTCGCCGACGTGCGTCATCTGCGGCGTGGCGGCGTAGGTGCGCAGCATCGAGAGCAGCGACGTCGCCAGCGCGAAGCCGAGCCCCAGCGCGTAGCCGAGCGCCGCGCCGGCGGCGACGCGGCGCGGCCCCGGCGCCGGGCGCCGGCGGCACCGCCGCGGCGCGAAGAGCAGCAGCGGGAGGATCGGCGTGACCAGTAGCAGCCCTTCCCAGATCGTGTACGAGACGCCGAGCAGCAGTCCGGCCAGCGCGGCGCGCGGCGCGCTGTCGCGGTCGTGCGCCGCGACCGCGCCGTCGAACGCCGCCAGCAGCGCGAGTAGCGCCAGCCCGTACTCCTTGCCGAAGGTGTTGGCGACGCTGAACACCGGCGACAGCGCGAACAGGCCGGCGGCGAGCGCGGCCTGCAGCGGACGGCCGGACAGCCGCGCGACGAAGCGGAACGCCAGCGCCACCGCCAGGGCGTGAAACAGGACGCTCGCCAGGACCGTCGCGCGCTCGGCGTCCTCGCCGACGAGCCAGAACGGAAAGTAGACGACGGCGTTGGCGAGCACCGCGCCGCAGCGCCAGTCGCGATGCCAGACGCCGCGGTACAGGTCCTCGACCGCCTGCGCCAGGTAGACGGCGTCGAGATGGAAGATGCCCTCGTTACGGAAGGCGAACAGGTAGGCGAACGCCGCGCCGAACAGCGCGCCGCCGATCAGGACGCGATGCCGGCGGCGCGTTGCCCGCCACTGCGTGCCGATGCCCACGGCTCACAGCCTGTCAGACGGCGGGCCCCGCCGTCGACGGTCAGGGATGGGTCGCAATGTCAATAAGTAGCAAGACCGCGCGCCTGGAATATGCCAGGCAGAAAAATCGATATCCACACGAGACATCCTTCGCGAAGACCAACCGATCAGTGTTAGCTGGAAGTCGTGAGGCGCCGCGCGCGAGTGGTGACGACCGCCGCCTTGGCCGCTGTACTGGTCGTTGCCTGGTGGGACTGGCGGATCGAGTCGTCGATCGTCGCGACCAACGAGCCGACGGCGAGCGTCGACGACTACGTCTATTATTCGCCGACCCTGCGGTACGGATTCGGCCAGCTGCGCGAGGGGAAGTTCCCATTCTGGAATCCGCACCAGCACGCCGGGTCGCCATTCTTCGCGACTGGCCAGCACGAGCTGTTGTACCCGCTCAACCTGCCGTATCTCGTACTGCCGATCGGGCTGGCGGAGAAGGTCGGCGCGCTGCTGCACCTCGCGTTGGCCCTGCTCGGCGCCGCGCTGCTCGCGGCGACACTCGGACTCTCGTGGCCGGCCCCGATCGTCACCGGTGGCGTGTTCGCGTTTGCCCCGGCCGTCAGCGGTCTCGTCTTTCTCCCCCACCATCTCTACGCCATGCCGTGGCTGCCGGTGTCGCTGGCGCTCGTGCACCGCCTGTGCGCTCAGCCGGAGCGCCTGCGGTGGCCGGTATTGCTGGGACTCTGCGGCGCCGCGCAGTTCCTCGGTGGATACCCGATGTACGTCGTCCTCACGGCGTACGCCGCGGCGGCGTACGCCGTCGTGCGCCTGGGGGCGAGCTGGCGCGCGCCCGATGGCCGTTCGCGCCTGGCCAGGGGCGTGCTGGGGTTGGTCGCTGCGCTGCTCCTCGCGCTCAGTCTCGCGGCGGTGCAGCTGTTGCCCGCGCTTGATCTCGTACGCGCCAGCGTGCGGGGTGGTGCGCCGTTGTCGCTCGCCGAGACGGCAGTGAATTCCGTGCCGTTGGGCGTCAGCGTCCTGCGCACGCTGCTGCCGATGCATGACGAACCGTTGCGCATGTTCGCCATGCCGTACGTCGGCGTCCCCGCCCTGCTGCTGGCCGCATGCGGTGCAGCGCTTGCGCCGCCGCGATCGGGCGTCCGATTCTTCTTCGCTCTCACTGCCCTGACGTGGCTGCTTGGTCTCGGGACGCAGGGCCCGCTCTTCGCGCTGTGGCACGAGCTCCCGGGCGGCAGTGCCTTTCGTGTGCCGCTGCGCTTCTTCCCCGTCACCGTGCTCGGGATGGCGGTGCTGGCCGGGTTCGGGGTCGATGGGCTGCGGACGCTACGCCACCGATCGGGGGCGGCGACCGCCGTAAGCCTGCTGGCGCTGATCGGCGGCGCAGCCCTGATGGCGGTCGGCCGCTTCGCCAACTTGCCGGGCGCCGCGTCGCCGATGGTGGACGGGGTCCTGACCTATCCGGTGTTTCCGCCCACCGCGCCGTTCGGTCCTCTGGTTGTACGGCTCGGACAGCAGCTGACTGGCGCAGGGCTGTGGCTGGCCTGCTACGTCCAGCTGCCGCTGCGCGTGCGACCGCTGCTGATCGCCCTGCTTCCGGTGGCAACGGTCGCCGCGCTGCTGCCGGCCGTGCTGAATACCGCCCCGCTTCCGGCCACGCACCCGCAGCTGCACCGCCTGACGCCAGCGGTCGCCGCCTACTTGCGCCAGCAACAAGGGCTCGACCGCACATATATCGTCCGGCCGGCGCTGCCGTTCCTGACGCCGCTCAGCCGCGATACGCCGGAGCGGTCGGGTATCGTCGAGGGCCTCTTCGTGGTCGGCGATCGCGAGAACGTGTACCTGCGCCGCTTCGCCGACTACGCCCAGCGGCTGATGCCCGAAGCCGCCGAGCAGTTGCGGACCGAGTTCGCCCGTCGGCTCGGGTTGCCCCCGACCATCCCACAGGGCGAGGTCGTCGCCACGGCACAGTCACCCAACCTGCGCCTGCTCGACCTGCTCGGCACGCGCTTCATCGTCGAGGGCAGGGGAGCACGCTTCGGGCCCGCCACGCCACCGGGGCGGTTCTCGCTGGTGTTCGAAGCGAATGGAACGCGCGTCTACGAGAACCCCGCCGCGTTCCCGCGCGCGTTTCTCGTCCACCACGCCGAGGTCATTGCCGACGCCGATCGGGTCCTCGACCGCCTGACCGCTCCCGACTTCGACCCGCGGCGGAGCGCGATCGTCGAACGCCCGCTTCCGGTCGCCATGGCAAGCGATGCCGAGCCCGAGCCGGGCGCGGCGCGAATCGTCGTCTACGAATCCGACCAGGTCGCTGTCGATGTGCACACGCCGGCCGCAGCGCTGCTGATTCTGACCGACCAGAGCTATCCCGACTGGGAGGCCACCGTCGACGGCGAACCGGTCGAGGTGCTGGTCGCCGACTACCTGTTCCGCGCGGTCGCGGTTCCGGTCGGGCACCATCGGGTGGTGTTCCGCTTCGTGCCGCGAAGCTTCTGGCGCGGCGTGGAGCTCGGTGTCGTGGGGGCGGCGCTCGCCACCGCGCTGCTGCTTGCCGCCAGGTACCAACGCCGTACCTGACGCATCAGTCAGCAAACGGCTCCCTTCGACGACATGGCGGCGGTGGCCTTTGGACTCGGCATCTGCGCAAGCTCCGCCGGCGCGTGGCGTGCCGACGCGACCAGCCCAGGAGGAGCGATGAGCCAGTTCAGCCGGGAGGAGATCCACGCGGCGTGGCAGCGGCGCATGCAACTGCAGGACGCCGACGATTGGGCGGGCTTCGGCAACACCTTCACCGCCGACGCGGTCTATCACGAGCACCACTACGGGATCTTTCGCGGCCGTGACGCGATCCTCGCCTGGCTCGTCCCGGTGATGGAGTACTGCAAGGGCTGGACGTACCCGGTGGAGTGGGTGTGCATCGACGGCAACCGCGTCGTGCACAAGTGGCTCAACCGGCTGCCGGGGCAACGGCCGGACGGCAGCTACTACGAGTTCGCCGGCTTCACCGCCATGGACTACGCCGGCGACGGCCAGTTCTCCTTCCAGGAGGACATCTACAACCGCGTCGAGACCGACAAGGTCATCGACGAATGGAAAGCGGCGACCGGCGGGCAGTACAGGTAGCGGCGCCGTTCAGTCGCGGTAGATGGTGTCGGCGCTCCAGTACGCGCGCATCGAGGTGATCAGGCCGTCGTCGCCGAAGGTCATGACGTCGAGCGTCTCGACGCGCGTGCGCGGATCGGCGTTCGGCCGCGCGATCATCGCCGCGGCACCCTGGTTGCCGGCGCTGCGCACGCGGCCTTCCAGTTCGAGGCGCACCGCGCCGGCCGCGGCGCGGTAGAAGGCGCGAATCGCGGCGCGGCCGCGATGCGGCGGCGAGCCGAGCGGATCTTCGACGGTCGCGTCCTCGGCGTAGAGCTGCGCGATCGCCTCGACGTCGCCCTGCGACACCAGCTCGCAGTAGCGGGCGAAGACGGCGCGGATGTGCTCGGCGGTGATCGTCATGCCGGCATGACAACCGCGCGCGGCGCGCGGACGCAAGCGCCAGGTGTCAGCGATCAAGGAACTACTGCCTGACGACTGAGAGCTGAAGGCTGAAGGCTGATCGCTGACGGCTGTTAGTTGCACTTCGCGTTTCGCCGTTGCCGGCGCGGCGCCGGTGTCGTACGTGCGCCAGCCATGGAAGCGGGAAGCGAGCTCGACCGGTGGTTGCGCGAGGCGCAGGTGCGGTTCCTGCGCCTCGGCTGGGTGGACAGCGCCGGCGTCTTGCGCACGCAGGCGGTCAGCGCGGCGCGCGCGGCGGCGATGAGCGCCGAAGGGCTGGGCGTGGTGTCCGGCGTGCAGGCGCTGCCGGTGTTCGCCGATGCGGTGCAGCCCGGCCTCGGCATCGGGGCGATCGGCCAGGTGTGGCTGCGCCCCGATCTCGACACCCTGCGCATCGTCCCCTGGCAGCCGACGCACGCCGCGACGCTCGGCGCCTTCGTCAGCCGCGACGGCTCGCCCTGGCCCTTCTGTCCGCGCAGCGCGCTGCGCCGCGCCGTCGCGCGCCTGGCCGGCGCCGGCTTCGCCCTGCAAGCCGCCTTCGAGCACGAATTCATGCTGCTGCGCCGCGGCGCCGCCGGGCTCGAGCACCTGGAGAATTCGCACTACGCCAGCGCGCACGGCCTCAATCACGCCGGGGCGGTGCTCGACGACATCGCCGCGGCGTTGGAGGCGCAGGGCGTGCCGGTGCGCGCCATGCTCAAGGAGGCGGGGCTCAGCCAGTTCGAGCTCTCCACCGAGCACGGCGCGCCGCTGCTCGCCGCCGACCGCTTCGTCGTCGTGCGCGAGACGATCAACGCGGTGGCGGCGCAGCACGACCTGCTCGGCACCTGCCTGCCGTTGGTCTTCGCCGACGAGGCGGGCAGCGGCTGGCACATCCACTTCAGCCTGTGGCGCGACGGCGCCAACCTCACCGGCGCCGGCGACGGGCTGGGCGCCGAGGCGCGCGCCTTCGTCAGCGGCATCCACGCGCATCTGCCGGCGCTGCTGGCGTTGAGCACGCCGACGCCGAACTCCTTCCGGCGCCTGCGGCCGGGTGCCTGGGCGGGCGTCTACCGAGTCTGGGGCTACGATCACAAGGAGGCGCCGCTGCGCGTGCCGACCGAGCGCCAGGGCGCCCCGACCAACGTCGAGCTCAAGGCCAGCGACGCCAGCGCCAACCCGTACCTGTCGCTCACCGGCCTGATCGCCGCCGGGCTCGACGGCATCGCGCGCGGCCTCGACCTGCCGCCGCCGGTCGACTTCGATCCCGGCCAGTTGAGCGACGCCGAGCGTGCCGCGCGCGGCATCGTCCGACTGCCCGCCAGCCTCGACGACGCACTGGCCGCGCTGGAGCACGACCCCGTCCTGCTCGCCGCGCTCGGCGAGCCGCTCGCCCGCGCCTACCTCGCCGTCAAACGCGCCGAGTCACGCGAGCTCGGCGGCCTGGCGCTGGCCGACGAGGTCGCGCGCCTGGTCGAAGCGTACTGACCGGCCGCTGCCGCGCGTTCGCTGCATGCGGCCGTAGGGGCGCGCCCGCGCTGGCGGTCGCACGCAGGGCGACCACGTGGCGCGCCGCGCTGGCGAGGAACCGAGGTGCGGTCGCCAACACGGGCCGGCCAAGGCCGCCCCTGCGCGCGTCGTCGGCGATTGCGTGTGATCCCAGGGCGCAAGGTGAGCCGACCACGATCTGTCGATCGTGCCCATGCACCCGCCGGCCGGCGCGCGACGATCAGCCTGCGGATGCCGGCGCGGGCGGCGGCCCCATGCCGGTCTCGAGCAGCCAGGCGGCCAGCGCGTCGGCGATCAGCGCGTTGCCGAGCAGGCGGAAGTGCAGCTCGTCGAGGAAGAACGCCTGCGGCGCCTCGCCGGCGGCGACGCGTCGATCGAGCGGCGGCGCGGCGTCGAACAGCGGCACGCCCTGTCGCGCCGCCCACTCGACGAGCCGCGCCTGCGGCCGGCGGTGACCGCCGGGCTCGAGCTGCCCGACGTACGGGAAGACGAGGACCGCGACCGGAATGCCGGCCTCGCGCCCCACCGCGACGGCCAGGTCGAGCTCATGCAGGGCGCGCGCCCATTGCGCCTCGCGCTCCGCGTCATCGGACGAATCCTCGGCGACGTCGACCGCCAACCGCCGGTACTGCGCGGCGCGTTCGAAGTATGTCCCGCTCGCCAGCCAGGAACGCGTGCGCAGCGCCAGGCGGCCGAATCCGGTCTCGGCGACCACCCAGGCGAGCAGTGGGTCGGCCGACGGCAGCACGCCCTTGAACGCGAACCAGACGTTGCTCTTGCGCGTGGCGAGCACGTCGTTGAGGCAGAAGCCGATCAGCGCGAGATCGGGCTGGAAGGCGAGGGCGCGGCGCAACGCCTCGGGATACTGCACCGTCGAATAGCCGCTGACCGCGGCGTTGATCACCTGCACCGGGCGCGACGCCGCAGCGGTCAGGCGCCGTTCCAGCTGATCGGGCAGCGCCTCCGCGTGCGGCAGCCCGAAGCCCATCGCGACGGAATCGCCGATCACCACCGCGCGCCACTCGCCGGCCGGCTTGTCGCGCGGGAAATCGTCGTCGGCCTGGCCCCAGCGATTGGTATGCAGCGGGTAGGCGCCGGGGAAGGAGTCCCACGCCGCGACCATGTTCGGCCGGTGCGTGTAGAGCAGCACCGGATCGTACTGCCAGACCGGCAACCCGAGCACGCGCAGCAGCACGCGGTCGAGCGCGCACACCGCGAGCAGCGTCACCAGCAGCACGACGAGACCCGCGCCGCGCCTCGGGGGCGCCGTCGCAGCCATGCGAGCGACCTATCACCGCCGCAGCGGCGGCGGTATCGCCGCCGCCCCGCGGTCGGTTTCGGTCGACGTCGATCCATCCGGGCTAGGCGGCAGCGTCAACGGCGACAGGCGATCTGTTCAGTAGACACTGTGCACTGGCGAATGCGAGGGTGCTGCAAGCGAGTCCGTCGCACGGGAGGGAGTCCAGATGAGGCCAATCATGTGGAGCACGACTGTCGTTGTCCCCACCAATCGCACGCCGATCACGGCCGCCGGCAGCCGTGCCGGCAAGCGGCGCGGTGCATCGACCGGCGGCGTGCGGCGCCGGCCTGGGACGGCGCGCCTCGTCGCGTTGGCGGCGGCAGTGACGATGATCGCGAGCGGCTGTGGATCGGGAACGGACGGGGGCGAGGGCGACGGCGACAGCGGCTTCCGGATCTCCGACCCGGTCAACCCGCGCAGCCCCGACTGGGGCACCGACGACAGCGACTCGACCAGCTTCCCGCGTGTCGGCGCGACCTGCACGATGAGTCCCGACGTGGATGCGGAACGGTACTGCGGTCACCTCGGCAGGCGTCGCGGCAGCATCACGCTCACCAACACCGGCGACACGACCGTCGCCGTGCTCTCCTATCCAGTCGGCGATACGCGCTACATCGTCGGGCGATGGGTCGCGCCGCCGGGCGCCAGCGGCTGCTTCTCGACCGCGGACGGGCGGCAGAGTGGGTTCGGGATCAGCATCGAACGGCAGGCCGGCGTCGGGACGGCCCAGATCCGCGTCGCCGCGATCGACTCGTCGATCAGCTGCGGCAACAACGGTCTCAACATGGTCTTCGAGCCCTACCGGGAGAACGAGCCGCAGTGGGAGTCCACCGACAACCCGGGCCGCGGCTACACGTGCTATTCGAGCGACATCCCGCCGAACGGTCCCGACATCTACTGCGGGCAACTGAACAGCGACAACTTCGGCGTCGAGACTGGCTTCATCGTCCTGGAGAACACGTCCGCCTGGCCGGTGCGCATCGTGTCGTACTGGCAGCCCCTGCACAGCAGCATCGGCTCATACGTGCTCGGACCCGGCGAGCAGGGGTGCTGGGATTTCCGCGGCAACAAGGCGCTCCACGAGCAGCATCACATCACCCTGCAGAGACCCTACGGCGCCGGCGGCGTGGAGGTCCGCGTTCGGCAGATCCAGAGCGGCGGGACCTTCGGCGTGTGCGGCAGCAACGGGCTCGCCATGGACGGCAACGGCTGAGCCGATCGAAGGCGCGGATGCCTCGCCATTCGAGCTCGACGACGGCGGGCACTGCCGCGGCTGTCTCGTCGCGAGAGCCGATCCGGGCGCCGCTTCAGGCCTGAATTCGGACCTTCGACCGGACTGCGGTTGCATCACCGACGAGCCGCACCGTATCGTCGCGGTTGTCCGGAAAGGCTGTCGGAGTGCCGTTGGTGGACTGCGATGCGCAGATCCATTCGGCGGATAGCGGTGGCAGCGCGCTCTCGGGGGGGAACAGTATGACAGGCTCGTCTTGGCGCCGGTTCGGCGCCGTTTTGTTGGTCGCGGTGGCAGCCGGCTGTGGGGGGAGCTCCTCGGGGGGCAGCTCGCAGACTCCGACGCGGACGGCGACCAGCACCGCGACCGGCGTCAGCACGCCGACCGCGACCCGTACCGCGGCCAGCACCGACACGCCGACGGCCACCCGCACCCCCACCGCCGCCGACACGCCGACGACGACCGTCACGGCGACCACCACCAACACGCCGACGGCTACCCCGGATGACCGCACGGTGCCGGCGACGTTCCGGGTCAACCCGGGTGTGCGCCAGGTGACCGTCACCGGCGCGGCGGCGAAGCAGGCGCTCACCCTGGTCGATGCCACCGGCAAGCGGCTGATCACCTTGATCGCCGATACCGGCGGGAACGCCACCTTCGCCAACATTCCCGACGAGTATCTGGTCTACGAGACCGGCACCGGAGGCGCACCGCCGACCGGCAGCGGACAGACGCTGCGCGCCGGCGACGGCTACGTCATCCGCGATGAGTCGGCGCGTCCATTCCAGGTCTCGGAGCCCTTTCACGTGTTCGCGCGCGACGAGCATCCACCGGTGTCGCTCTACGAGCGCCAGACGCTGAACGGCGTGCCCTGGCAGATCACCGGCGGGGTGCTTCCCCCCCACCAGCCCGACGAGGGCGTCAACTACCTGGAGATGCGCGACGGCACCACGCTGTCCGCGATGGTGCGCTTCCCCGACCCGCGCGTGTACGGCCCCGGCCCGTATCCGACGGTCATCGAGCTCTCCGGCTACGACCCCTCCAATCCGGCCGATCCGGAGCCCGGCTCGATGATCGCGCAGGCCTTCGGCTACGCCACCGTCGGCGTCAACCTGCGCGGCACCGGCTGCTCGGGCGGGGTCTTCGACGTGTTCAGCGCCGCCGAGCAGGCGGACGGCTACGATCTGATCGAGATCGTGGCGCGCCAGGACTGGGTGCTGCACCACCACGTCGGCATGATCGGGCTCAGTTACTCGGGTATCGCGCAGCTCTACGCCGGGTCGACACAGCCGCCGAGCCTGGCGGCGCTGGCGTCGCTGTCGGTGATCGAAGACGCCTGGCAGATGTCCTGGCCGGGCGGCATCTACAACGCCGGGTTCACCAAGCAGTGGTTGCTCGAGCGCGAGCGTCAGTCGTCCGGCGGACAGGGCTGGGCGCTCGACCGCATCCGCGCCGGCGATCACGAGTGCGAGGCGAATCAGGCGCTGCGCGATCAGAGCGTCGGCTTCGAGGGCCTGGTGCGGGCCCTGCAGTTCCGCCCCGCCGATGCCGACGACCGCGATCTCTCCAAGCTGGTGCCGATGATCAACCGGCCGGTGTTCCTCACCGGCGCGTGGCAGGACGAACAGACCGGGCCGCGCTTCGCGACCATGCTCGGCAACTTCAGCGGCCCGGGCAAGAAGCGCTTCGTGCTCTTCAACGGCCACCATCCCGACGGGTACGCCGCGCACAATCTGAGCCGCTGGTACGAGTTCCTCGATCTCTATGTCGCCGAGCGCGTCCCGCGCCTGGTCCCGGTGGTACGCGCCGCGCTGCCGCTCGAGATGGAGAAGAACTTCGGCGTGCCGCTGCAGCTCGATCCGGATCGCTTCGCCGATCTGGACGACAGCCAGTACGCGCAGGCCCTGGCGCGTTGGGAAGCGGATCCGGCCGTGACCGTCGATTTCGAGGTCGGCATGGGCGATCCCGAAGGCGCGCTCGGCGCGCCGGTGCCGAGGTTCTCCACGCACTTCGACCAGTTCCCGCCCGCCGACGTCGAGCCGTGGCGCCTCTATCTCGACGCCGACGGCCGCCTGGCCGAGGCGCCCGCGCCGGACGCCGGCGCCGACCGCTTCACCTTCGATGCCGCCATCGGCATGGTCGGCTACGCGCAGGAGGGCGCCTACGACTTCATCAAGCCGAGCATCACGCTCGACTTCGACTGGCAACCGACGCGCGACGGCAAGGGGCTCTCGTATCTGACCGAACCGCTCGCCGAGGACGTCGT
>JANRJF010000411.1:0-4856 GCA_033764095.1 Deltaproteobacteria bacterium
CGCAACCGGCGCCGACCGGCCCTTCGTCGACGCCCGCCGCGCGCGCCGCCGCACAGGCCGCGGCGCCGGCGGCGGCATCGGGCCAGGCGTGCGGATCGCCGCTGGCGAGATCGTAGAGTCCCGCCGCGGCGACGATCGGAACGCAGGCGTGCCCGGTCTGCAGCCCGATGCCGCGCGCGCTCAGCCAGCGCACCACGCCGTCGCAGGCGGCGAGGCCGAAGACGCTGCCGCCGGCGAGCACGACGCCGTGCACCAGGCGCGGATCGACGCCGCGGGTCGGCTTGAAGATCTCCGTCTCGCGCGTGCACGGCGCGCCGCCGCGCACCGCGAGGCCGCCGACCGCCCCCGCCGGCGCGAGCACCACCGTGCAGCCGGTGCGGCCGATCGAATCCGTCCAATGACCGACCAGCGTTCCGAGCGGTCCGGGGCGCGGCGGCCGACCGACGCGACTCACAGGATGCCCAGCCGCTCCAGATGCGCGACGCCGGCGGCGACGATGCCGGCCCGCCCAAACGGCGCCAGGTGGCTGCCGCTGAACCAGTGGATGGCGGGCCCATCCCAATGGCGCCACAGCGCGTGCGGGTGCTCGGGCGGGACGATGCGATCGCCGCGCCCGGCGATGATCAGCACCCGCTCGCGCGGCACGCGCAGCCGGTGGCTGAGCGGCGAGTGCACACGGTAGGTCGCGCGCAGCTCGGCGTGCGTATACGCGGCCGCGTCGCCGGCGCGCCGGCTGCGGGCGAAGAAGCGCCAGGCGAGGTCGCCGATGCATACCGGCGGCACCATCGGCATGACGAAGTCGAGGTCGTCCACCAGTCCGGCGGTCAGCGCGCTGAGATATCCGCCGAGGCTGAGTCCGAGCAGGCCGACCGGCCGCCCACTCGCCTGCCGCAACCAGCCGCGCACGGCGTGGATCTCGTAGACGGCGCGGCGCACCGCGTCGTGCAGGCGCATCGGGTGCGGATCGGCGAAGCGCTGCCCCGATACGCGCGCGGCGCGGCCGGCACGGGCGCCGTGGTAGGGCAGCGTCAGCAGCGCGACGTCGAGCCCGCGCGCGAACCAGGCGTCGGCGAGGAGCGCCCGGGCGTCGAGCCAGGGCTGCCCCATCGCGAAGCCGTGCAGCGCCAGCAGCGTCCCTCGCGGCGGCGCGTCGGTGTGCATCCAGTGCTCGACCAGGATTGCGTCGGCGTCGGGATCCGGCGGCGCGTCCCCGTACGGCACGTAGCGCCCGGCGAAGCGCCGACCGACGATCACGCCGCCCGGCCGCCGCCGGCGATAGCGCGTCTCCACCTCGAGCGGATCCGGCGCCTGGTCGACGAAGGCGAAGTAGCGCCGCGGCGCGCGCGCCAGCGGCCCTGCGACGAACGGTGCCGCGGCGGCGCGCAGCGCCGGCAGCGCGGCGGCAGAGGGCAACAGGGCGGCGTCGACGACGCGGCTCACCGCCGCCACCACCGCCGCATCGAGCGTGCCGCCGACCGCCGTGCGCAGCCAGTCGCTCCACGGCTCCGCCGGCAGCGACGCGGCGGAGAGCTCGGGCAGCGCAACCGACTCGGTCATGCGGGCCTTAAACCCAAGTGGGCGTCGACGAGCAACGCCGCAACGTCGCCAGCCGAGATTCCCGCGTCGCGACGCCTTGACAGACAACGGCTGCGGCTTAGTTTGCCGCCGTCTCGCATCGCACATCACGCCCCGCCCCGACGTGGGGCAAGGAGGATATCCATGCTGGTCCACAGTCACCCGTTCGCCGATTTTCTGCGCCTCGACCGCGATCTCGACCGCTTCTTCGGTCGTGGGTTCGGTTTCGGCCGCGCCCTGCCGGCCTCGCTCGAGTCGCCGGTCGCGGTGGTCCCGGACAATGATGGCGTCAGCCTGCGCGCCGAGTTGCCCGGCGTCGATCCGGCGGCGATCACGCTCACGGTCGAGGATCGCGTCCTGACGATCAGCGCCGAGCGTCCCGCCCCGACGCGGGAGAACAGTCGCACGCGGCTGCAGGAGCGCCGTTCGGGAACGTTCACCTACGCGGTCCGGCTGGCCGACGATCTCGATGCCGAGTCGATCAGCGCCCGGGCCGAGCACGGCGTCCTGACGGTGCGCATCGCCAAGCGCGCCGAGGTCAAGCCGCGCCAGATCGAAGTGAAGGTCAGCTGACTCCACGCACGAGAAGGATTGCACCCATGAGCGATACCCAGATCCCCGTCACCAGTCCGACGCCGGAACCCGAGCGCGTATTCCGGCGCACGCCAGAGTTGGAGATCGTCGAAGACGATCAGGCACTGTATGTCGCCGCCGACCTGCCTGGCGTCGCGCCGGGCGACGTCGAAGTCTCCCTCAACGACGGCGTCCTGGCGCTGCGCGGTCGCGCCCGCCAGGGCAGCAACGGCTCGACCATCGTCACCGAGTTCGTCCGCCAGCTGACGCTTCGCGACCCGGCCCGCTACGCCGGCGAGCAAATCGACGCCGTACTCCGGCACGGCGTGTTGGAACTGCGCATCCCGAAGCACGAGCGCGCCAAGCGGCGACAGATCCCGGTCACCGTCAACTAGCTCCACCTCTCCTCCTTTCGTCCGGGCGCGGCCCTCCCCCCAAGGGCCGCGCCCCTCTCCCCGCACCACCCCCAGCGTCGGGTGTGTGGTACAGTGCGGCGCATGGACGCCTTCCACCGCGCCGACACCGACCCCGCCGATACCAGCGCCTGGATCGAATCGCTCGACACGGTCCTGCGCGGCGAGGGACCGCAGCGTGCCCGCTACCTGCTCTCGCGCCTGCTGGAGCATGGCCTGCGCATGGGCGTCACCCTGCCGTTCACCGCCAACACGCCCTACGTCAACACCATCCCGCCCGAGTTGCAGCCAGTCTATCCGGGCGACCGCGACATCGAGCGCCGCATCCGCAGCCTCATCCGCTGGAACGCGATGGCGATGGTCGTGCGCGGCAACCGCCTCTACCCGGGCATCGGCGGGCACATCTCCACCTATGCGTCGTGCGCGACGCTGTTCGAGACCGGCTTCAACCATTTCTTCCGCGGCCATACCGACGATCGGGTCGGCGACCTCGTCTACTTCCAGGGCCATGCCTCGCCCGGCGTCTACGCGCGCGCCTTTCTCGAGGGACGCCTGACGGCAGCCCAGTTGCACGCCTTTCGCCGCGAGGTTGGCGGGGGCGGGCTATCGTCCTACCCGCATCCCTGGCTCATGCCAGAGTTCTGGGAGTTCCCCACCGTCTCGATGGGGCTGTCGCCGATCTGCTCGATCTACCACGCGCGCTTCAACCGCTACCTGCAGAACCGCGGCCTGGGTGAGACCGACGGCAGCCATGTCTGGGCGTTCCTGGGCGACGGCGAGACCGACGAGCCCGAGTCGCTCGGCGCCATCACACTGGCGGCGCGCGAACACCTCGACAACCTCACATGGGTGATCAACTGCAACCTGCAGCGCCTCGACGGCCCGGTACGCGGCAACGGCAAGATCATCCAGGAGCTCGAGGCGCTGTTCCGCGGCGCCGGCTGGAACGTGATCAAGGTCATCTGGGGCGACGACTGGGATCCACTGCTGGCGCAGGATCGCGACGGCAAGCTCGTGCAACGCATGGGCGAGGTACTGGACGGCGACTACCAGAAGTACTCCGTGTCGTCGGGCGACTACATCCGCCAGGACTTCTTCGGCGCCGACCCGGCGCTGCTGGCGATGGTCGCCGACCTCACCGACGCCAAGCTGCGCAAGCTGCGGCGCGGCGGCCACGACCCGGAGAAGGTCTACGCCGCCTACCGCGCCGCGCTCGAGCACCGCGGCGCCCCGACCGTCATCCTCGCCAAGACGATCAAGGGCTACGGGCTGGGCGAGGCCGGCGAGGGACGCAACGTCACCCATCAGCAGAAGAAGCTGAACGAAAAGGAGCTGCGCGAGTTCCGCGACCGCTTCGGCATCCCGATCGCCGATCGCGACCTGCTGGAGACGCCCTTCTACCGCCCGCCCGACGACAGCGAGGAGATCGAGTACCTGCACGAGCGGCGGCGCGCCCTCGGCGGCTACGTCCCCAGCCGGCGCGTGCGCGCCACGCCGCTGGCGCCGCCGGCGCTCGACCGCTTCCAGGAGTTCCTCGGCGGCACCGGCGATCGCGAGGTCGCCACCACCATGGCGCTGGTGCGCCTGCTGCAGCACCTGATGAACGACCCGACACTCGGGCGGCTGATCGTGCCGATCGTACCCGACGAGGCGCGCACCTTCGGCATGGACGCACTGTTCCGCAAGTTCGGCATCTACTCGCACCTCGGGCAGCGCTACGAGCCAGCCGACTCCGACGTCGTGCTCTACTATCGCGAAGCGACCGACGGGCAGCTGCTCGAGGAAGGCATCACCGAGGCGGGCGCGATGGCGTCGTTCACCGCCGCCGGGACCGCGTACGCGACGCACGGCGTGCCGACGATCCCGTTCTTCCTCTTCTACTCGATGTTCGGCTTCCAGCGCATCGGCGATCTGATCTGGCAAAACGCCGACGCGCGCGGCCGCGGCTTCCTGGTCGGCGCCACCGCCGGCCGCACGACCCTCGCCGGCGAGGGTCTGCAGCACCAGGACGGCCACAGCCAGCTGCTCGCCAGCGTCGTGCCGACGGTGCGCGCCTACGATCCGGCCTTCGCCTACGAAGTCGCGGTGATCATCCAGGACGGCCTGCGCCGCATGTACGAGGTCGGCGAACAGGGCTTCTACTACCTGACCGTATACAACGAGATGTACCCGATGCCGCCGATGCCCGCCGGCGTCGAGGACGGCATCCGGCGCGGGCTCTACAAGCTCGCGCCGGCCACCCAAGCGGGCGACCGCCCGCGCGTTCACCTGTTCGGCAGCGGGGCCATCCTGCGC
>JANRJF010000412.1:0-21782 GCA_033764095.1 Deltaproteobacteria bacterium
TCTTCGCCACCACGCCCATCTCCGGCAGGCCGGTGATGTCGTCGCGGTAGTAGCTGGTCATCAGCTCGCCGTCGGCGGCGGCGCCCTGCGCCGCCGCGGCGATCACGGCGGGCGGCTGGCGCAGGTCGCGCGCGCGCTCCGGCGTCGTCACCACCAGCGCGACGCCGCCGTCGCTCTCCTGGCAGCAGTCGAGCAGGCGCAGCACCGGCTCGACGATCCAGCGCGAGGCCTGGTGATCCTCCAGCGTGATCGGGCGCTGGTAGAACCAGGCGTTGGGGTTGTTGGCCGCATGCCGGCGGTCGACCACCGCGATGCGGCCGAAGTCGGCGTTGGTGACGCCGTACGCGTGCATGTAGCGGCGCGCGTGGATCGCCACCCAGGCGGCCGGCGAGAGCAGGCCGAAGGGGCCGTACCAGTCGAGCCACGGCGGCAGCATCGCGCCGGCCATGCCCGAGCCGCCGTAGCGGAAGCCGGAGCGCTCGTTGAAGGCGCGGTAGCAGACCACCACGTCGGCGGCGCCGGTGGCGATCGCCATCGCCGCCTGCATCACCACCGCGCACGAGGCGCCGCCGCCGTAGGGGACGCGGCTGAACATCGACAGCGTCTCGATGCCGAGGTTGCGCGCCACCTCGGCTTCCTCGCTGGAGTCCATGGTGAAGGTGACCAGACCGTCCACCTCGGCTGGCGCCAGGCCAGCGTCGTCGAGCGCCGACTTGATCGCTTCGCAGGCGAGCTGCAGCTCGCTGCGCCCGGACGCCTTGGAGAACTCGGTCTGCCCGATGCCGGCGATCGCGGCCCGATTGTGCAGCGTGCGACTCACCGCGGTGTCTCCGATCGGCTGAGCGCTGATGGCTGACGGCTGTCGTTCAACGGCAGGCTGATGACCGCGGTCCCGGAGAGGTGGTCGCCCTGGTCGTTGACGGCGCGGAACGCGACCTCGACCAGGCCCTCGCCGTCGCCGCGCGAGGTGCCGGTGACCGTCCCGCTGAAGTCGAGCCGCGAGTTGGCCGTCGCCGGCACGCCGAGGCGGATGGCGATGCGCTTCACCATCGCCTCGGGCCCCGCCCAGTCGGTGAGAAAGCGGCTGCAGTAGGCGTTGTCGGTCATGATGTTCATGAAGATGTCCGGCGCGCCCTGCGAGGCGGCGTAGTCGCGGTCGTGGTGCACCGGCATGAAGTCGCGCGTCGCGATGGCGCCGGCGACCACCACCGTGGCGGTGACGTTGAGGTGCATCGGCGTGATCGCGTCGCCGACGCGGATGGCGTTCCAGTCGAGACCCGGCATGGTCGGCGCCTATCCCTCCGCGCGGCGCGGCCGGAACTGCGGCAGCGACACGCCGTTGTCGTAGTGTTCGATGTAGGCCTGCACCGGCATGCCGATGCTGACCGCCGCGGGATCGACGTCGGTGAGGTTGGCGACCAATCGGGTGCCTTCCTCCAGCTCCACCAGCGCGACGATGTAGGTGCCCTCGAACCACGGCCACTGCGGGTGGCGCGGCAGCACGAAGCTGTAGACGACGCCGCGCCCCGAGGCCTCGATGGTGTCCCAGGCGAGCGATTGGCAGCGCGGGCACATCGGACGGGGCGGATGGCGCAGTGCGCCGCAGCCGCCGCAGCGCTGGATGAGGAGCCTGTTCTCCTTCAGCGCGTCCCAGAAGAACGCGCTGTCGGGCGTGGTCGTCGGGGCGAGGCGCTCGCTCATGACGGCAGCAGCGACAGGTCGGGGATGAACTTGAGGATGCGGAAGAGCTGCGTGCCGACCACCGCGCCCTGCTCGTCGCGGTAGGTGGTCACCCAGGTGATGAAGTAGCCGCGCCCGATGCGGGTCTGCTTCTCCTCCGACACCGACTCGATCGCCATCGTCGAGGTGATCACCTCGCCGGGGCGCAGATAGCGCACGATCTCGAACTCGGAGTTGGTCGCCAGCGTGGCGATATAGCCTTCGTTGTCGAGCGCGCTGAGCGGGTTGGTGCCGAACTCGACCGGCGAGCCGCCGCGCTCGGCGATGCCGGTGATCTTCGGCGTCGGCATCGTCCAGGTCTGCAGCATCAGCGGCGGCGCGACGATGCCGCCGAAGCGCGACGCGGCGGCGCGCGCCGGATCCACGTACACCGGGTTGGCGTCCTCGAACGCCGCCGCCCAGTGGCGGATCATCGGTTGGTTGACCGGATCGGGCGCCACCGACGGGGTGCCGATCGGCTGCCCGATCATCGCCCGCAGTGCGCGTGCCGCTTCACTCATCGTCGACATCGGCGCCCTATGAGCAGGATCGCCGCGCGACGGCAAGCGACGCGGTGCGCGGCCGACGCGCCGCGCTCAGCCGTTGTCGCGCGCCAGCGCGCGCGCCAGGGCGGGGCGGGCGTTGCAACGCGCCAGGTAAGCGTCGACCACCGCGCCGGCCGGCAGCAGATGGCGGACGAAGTGGCCGAGGCTGGCGACGAGGATGTCGGCGCCGGAGAAGCGCTCGCCGAGCAGGAACGGACCCGGCGCGAGCCCGGCGAGGATGCGGCGATCCATCGCGGCGCGGTCGCGGAAGGTGCGCTGCAGCATCGGGTTGTCGGCAACCCCGGCGACGGCGAAGTTGATCACCGGCTCGATGACGCCGGCGTAGTAGGCGAGCCAGGTGAGGTAGGGACCGCGCTGCGCCTCGCCGATGCGCGGCGCCAGCCCGGCGTCGGGGAACCTGTCGGTCAGGTATTGCACGATGGCGCTCGACTCGGTGATCAGCTCGCCGTCGTCGAGCAGCGCCGGCACCTTCTTGTCGGGATGCGGATTGGCCGGATCGGCGGCGCCGCTGCCGTCCTGGCGCGGGATGTCGGTGATCGCGATGGTGTACGAGGCACCGAGCTCCTCGAGCAGCCAGATGATGCGCGACGAGCGCGAGCGCGGGGCGTGGAAGAGCGTCAGCACGGGTTCCTCCGGTCGAGTGGGGGTGGACGACGCCGCAAGCCAACCAGATCGGGCGTGTCCGCGAAAGTGCCGATCGGCGACGCCTGTCGAATGCGGGCGGGAACTTTACCGGTCAGTTAACCGATCGCGCCTCGGCGCTAACCGGGACGGCGCCTAGGGTGGACAGCATCAGGGGTCGGCCGGCCGACCCATGGAGGATCACCATGCGCGCCAGACGACTGCTCCTGCTCACCCTGACCGCCGCGGCGATGACCGCGGCGGCGCCGTTGCATGCGCAGGACTGCGCCGGCGACTGCGACGGCGATGGCGCCGTCGCGGTCGGCGAGATCGTCGCGGCGGTGCAGATCGCGCTCGGCGACGTGTCGGGCGCGGCGTGCCCGGCGGTGGACGGCGACGGCGACGCGCGCGTCACCATCGACGAGCTGCTGGTCGCGGTCGGCGACGCGTTGAACGGCTGCCCGGTGGTCCCGACCCCGACGGCCACCGCGCCGCCGACGGCGACACCGCCCGATGCCGCCGCGTTGGCCGCCGCGGCGCGGGTGGCGGTCGAACCGCTGTTCCGCATCTTCGACGTGCAGGAGAGCATCCTCACCGCGGTGATCACCGCCGGGCGCGCGCGGCGCACCGCACGCGCCGGCTCGGATGTGAGCGCGGGCTGCCAGCGGCTCGACTGCGAGCTGTCCGGCAGCCTCGAGGTATGCTGCGCCGACGGCGCGCTGCGCCACCGCTTCGCGGGGTGTCGCTTCGGCGACGCGATCGGCGCCGGCACGCTCAACGGCGAGCTCACCATCGCCAGCGACAGCTCGGTGCTGTGCTCGGGGGCGCTGCCGCTCGATGCCAGCTTCAGCGTCGCGCTGGACGACTTCAGCCGCGACGTCGATCTGGGCGGCGGCGCGGTGCTGCGCTCGCTGCAGGATCTGCGCGAGCAGTACGAGCGGGCGCCCGGCGACTGTACGGTGAGCAATCCGAACCTGGTCGGCGTCGGCATCCGCGGCAGCGGCCGGCGCCGGTTCGATGGGGTGCTGCGACGCGTGCAGACCGACGGCCTCGGCGGCCTGATCCACGACAGCGAGACGGTGTTGGAAGGCGTCGAGATCGCGGTCGGCGCGACGCCGCGCGGCGACCGCTGCGTCGCCGGCGCGACGCTCGCCGGCGCGGTCAGCGCGGCGGACTTCGTCGCCGCTACCGCATCGCTCAGCGGCTTCACCGATCTGCAGGTCGTCGAGGATCCGCAGGACGACGGCAGCGTGCGGATGCAGGTGCAGGGCAGCGTCGACGCCGACTGCACCGGCCGGGTGACCCTGGCGACGGTGGAGCCGCTGCGCCTCGAACGGGCCAAGCGCTGCTTCAGCGGCGGCCGCCTCGAGGCCGAGCTCGGCGCTGGCCGCGTCGCCGCAACCTACGGCGCGGGCGGCACGCTCGATCTCGATGTCGACGCCGACGGCGCGCCCGACCAGCACTTCGCCACCTGCACCGAGGTGCCGCTCGATCAGTGCCCCGCTGCTGCCGTACCGCTGTGCGGGGTCTGCGACGAGCGGAGCGAGTGCCAGGGCGGACTGCGTTGCGTCGGCTGCTCGGGCGACTGCAGCGGCAGCGCGCGGCGTTGCGGCTTCCCCGACGCCTCGGTGGTGTGCGCCGACGGAGTCTTCTGAGGGGTGGCGCACCCCGTTCGGCCTGCCGCCGCGGCGGCCGCGACCCGACCGGCCGGCATTCCCAACCGTGCGGCATCGATTGACTGGCTTGAGAACACCCGCGCTCTGTCGCTAGGACGAATCAGGCGGCGGCGGCGCGAGACCGGTGGCACGAGCAGTGCTGGATTCCGGCCGGCGCGGTGCGGACCGCGCGCAGCCAGTTGGAGGGAGCGATGACGAACGGGCATGTGCATCTGAGCCAGGCGGAGCGCGACGCGCTGCGGGTCCGGTACCGCCAGGAGCGCGACAAGCGCCTGCGGCCGGACGCCAACGACCAGTACATCCAGCCCACCGGCCGCTTCGCGCACTTCGTCGACGATCCGTACGTGACGCGCGTCGAGCGCGCGCCGCGCGTCGACGAGGTGACGCTGGCCTTCATCGGCGGCGGCTTCGCCGGGTTGGTCACCGGGGCGCGCCTCAAGCAGGCGGGCATCGACGACATCCTGATCATCGAGGCTGGCGGCGACTTCGGCGGCGTCTGGTACTGGAACCGTTATCCCGGCGCCATGTGCGACACCGCGGCGATGGTCTACATGCCGCTGCTCGAGGAAACCGGCCACATGCCGTCGCAGAAGTACACCTTCGCGCCGGAGATCCACGCGCACGCGCAGCGCATCGCGCGCACCTTCGGCCTCTACGAGCACGCACTGTTCTCGACCGCGATCACCGGCCTGGAATGGGACGACGGCGCAGCGCGCTGGGTCATTCACACCGATCGCGGCGACGTCATCCGGGCGCGCTTCGTCGCCATGGGCACCGGCCCGCTGCACCGTCCGAAGCTGCCCGGCATCCCGGGCATCGAGACGTTCGCCCGTCATGCCTTCCACACCAGCCGCTGGGACTACGCGTACACCGGTGGGGATCCGGCCGGCGCCCCGATGACCAAGCTGGCCGACAAGCGCGTCGGCATCATCGGCACCGGCGCGACCGCGGTGCAGTGCATTCCGCCGCTCGGCCGCGACGCCCAGCAGCTGTTCGTCTTCCAGCGCACGCCGTCGTCGGTCGACGTGCGCAACAACCATGCGATCGACCGGTCGTGGTTCGAAACGCTCAAGCCGGGCTGGCAGCAGGAGTGGCTGATGAACTTCGCCACCCTGCAGACCGGCGGCTTCGCCGACCAGGATCTGGTGCAGGACGGCTGGACCGACATCGCCATCCGCGTGCGCGATCGCGTCGTCGCCGCGATGAACGCCGGCGCCAGCTTCGAGCCGGCGACGATCCTCAAGGCGTTCGAGGACAGCGACGACGAGAAGATGACCGAGATCCGTGCCCGCGTCGACGCGATCGTGCGCGACCCGCAGACCGCCGAGCGCCTCAAGCCGTGGTACCGGCAGCTCTGCAAGCGGCCGTGCTTCCACGACGAGTACCTGCAGACGTACAACCTGCCGAACGTCCACCTGGTGGACACCGACGGCAAGGGCGTCGAGCGCATCGACGCCACCGGCGTCTGGGTGGCGGGCAGGCACTACGAGCTCGATTGCCTGATCTTCGCCTCGGGCTTCGAGTTCGCCACCGACTACCGGCGGCGGTCCGGCTTCGAGACCGTCGGGCGCGGTGGCGAGACCTTGTCGCAGCACTGGGCGGAGGGCTTGCAGACGCTGCACGGCACGCACGTGCACGGCTTCCCGAACCTGTTCATCGTCGGGCTCGGCCAGGGCGCCAACCTGATCTCGAACATCACCCACAACCTGACCGACATCGGCACGACGATCGCCGCCGTGGTGCGCCATGCGCTCGACCTCGGCGCCGACGAGGTCGAGCCGACGCCGGAGGCGGAGCAGCACTGGGTGCAGCTGATCGAGAGCAATCCGCAGGCGTTCCTCGGCAACCCCGACTGCACGCCGGGCTACTACAACAATGAGGGCCGTCCCTTCGGGCGCCGCGAGCGCCTCACCCTCGGAGGGTATCCCGGCGGTCCGGTGGCCTTCTTCCAGTACATCGACGCCTGGCGGAACAATGGTCGCTTCGAGGGCCTGACCTTCCGCAGCCGCGCCGCGGCGCGCGCCGCCGGCTGAGCGGCGCGCGGGCGGCTGGCGTCCCGGCGGCACGGGGCGTTTTGCTCTATGCCGACGCGGGCGTGATTCGCTCTTTATGGTGGCCGCGAATGTGCGAACCTGGCCGCTGGAGAGGGGATGGTGGCCGCTCACCCTGCACAACTGTCGGCATCGCCGGTCGACCCATATGGCTGCACGCCATGTGACAAGTGGCGCCTCGTCTGATGTAGGCGGGGCGGCATGTCGGCGATGCATCAGGCGCGCTGGTTCGCGTTCGCCAGTGGGCTGACCCTGCTGACGCTGGCGGTGCGCCTCTCGATCGGGCCGGTCGGCGACCAGGACGTGGGCCTGGAGATCTTCCTCATCCCGGTCGCCGTCAGCACCTATCTGGGCGGTCTCGGGCCGGGGGTGGCGGCGTTGGGCCTCTCCGCCCTGCTCGCCGCGGTGGCGGTGCAGCCGCCATCGCACATGCTGGCGAGCGGCCTGGGCGGCGTCGAGTGGCTGATGCTGATCGTCGGCGGCGCGGTGATCGTCGCGCTCATTCATCACGCGCGCGAGTCACAGGCGCGGTTGCACGCCAGCGAGCGGCGCTACGCGGCGATCATCGAATCGGCGATGGACGGGGTCGTGCTGGTCGACGCCCGCTATCGCATCGCGCGGCTCAACCCGGCGGCGGAGGCGATGTTCGGCGTCAGCGCGGCGGCGCTGGTCGGACAGCCGCTCGACCGCCTGATCCCGGAGCGCTTCCGCGACCGGCACGGCGAGCTGATGCGCAGTTTCGCCGACGCCACCGCGCACGCGGCGCCGGTCGCGCGCGGCGCCTCGGTGATCGGCCGCCGCGCCGACGGCAGTGAGTTCCCCCTCGAGACCTCGATCTCCGCTCTGGAGATCGGCGGGGAACGCTTCTTCACCGCCCTGGTGCGCGACGTCTCGGAGCGCGCGCGCGCCGACCACGCGCTCCGCCAGAGCGAGGGCCAGCTCCGCCTGTTCATCGAGAACGCCCCGGCGGCGATCGCCATGTTCGATCGGGAGATGCGCTACCTGTTCGCCAGCCGGCGCTGGATCAACGATCTGCGCGTGCGCTGGGACGACATCGTCGGGCGCAGTCACTACGACGTGTTCCCGGAGATCCCGGAGCGCTGGAAGGCGGTGCATCGCCGCTGCCTGGCCGGCAGCATCGAGCGGTGCGAGGAGGACGCTTTCCCACGCGCCGATGGTCGCACCGACTGGATCACCTGGGAGGTCCGCCCGTGGTTCGACGACGCCGGTGCCATCGGCGGCATCATCATCATGTCCGAATCGGTGACCGAGCGGCGCGAGGCGCTCGAGGCGCTGCGCGAGAGCGAGGAGCGCTGGCGGTTGCTGGTCGACCTGCTGCCCGACGCGCTGCTGATCGACCAGGACGACCGGGTGGTCTACGCCAACCGGCGCGCGCTCGAGTTGTGGCACGCCGAGCGTGCCGAGCAGATCGTCGGTCGCCCGCTGGCCGAGCTGCTGACGCCTGCCTGTCGAGCCGGGCTGGCCGAGCGATCGGCAGGGCTGGTCGCCGGAGGCGAGGCGTCGCCCAACTGGGACACCGAGATGCTCGCTGTCGATGGCCGCGTCGTTCCGGTCGAGATGGTGGCCAAAGCGCAGTCGTACCAGGGCCGCGCGGCGCGGCTGACGCTGTTGCGCGACACCACCGAGCGCACGCGCATGCTGGAGACGCTGCGCTTCCAGGACAGCCTGCTGCAGGAGACCGGGCGGATGGCGCGGGTCGGCGGTTGGAGCCTCGACCCAACCAGCGGCGAGGGATTCTGGACTGACGAGGTCGCCCGCATCCACGACCTGCCTGCGGGAACCGCGCCGCCACCCGACCTCGGCCTGCACCTCTACCGCGGCGAATCGCACGCCCGTCTCGCCGCCGCGCTGGAGGCGGCGCGACAGCGCGGCGCGTCGTTCGACCTCGAGCTGGAGCTGGTCACCGACGCCGGCGACTGCAAGTGGATCCGTGCCATCGGCCATCCGGTGGTCGACGGCGGGCGCGTCGTCCGCCTGCGCTGCGCGCTGCAGGACGTCACCGCGTCGAAGCGCGCCGCCGAGGAGATCCGCCTGCTCAACGCCGAGCTGGAGCAGCGCGTGCGCGCCCGCACCACCGAGCTGGAGGCCGCCAACCGGGAGCTGGAGGCGTTCAGCTACTCGGTGTCGCACGACCTGCGCGCGCCGCTGCGCCGCATCGACGGCTTCACCCGCATCGCGCTGGAGGACTATGCCGCCCAGCTGCCGGCCGACGGTCGCCACTGCCTGGAGGTGGTGCGCGACTGCGCCCAGCGCATGAACGCGCTGATCGACGACCTGCTCGCCTTCGCGCATCTCAATGCCGCGCCGCTGGCGGTGGACGAGGTCGACACCGGCGCGGTGGTCGAGGCGGCGCTCGCCGAGCTGCAGCCGCTGGCCGCCGGACGGGCGCTGGAGCTGCACGTCGAGCCGCTACCGCGGTGCCGCGGCGACCGCGCGCTGCTCAAGCAGGTGTGGGTGAACCTGCTGTCGAATGCGCTGAAGTACTCGCGCCATCGCGATCCGGCGCATGTCACCGTCGGCTGCGAGCGGGACGGGAGCGCGGACGTGTTCTTCGTCCGCGACGACGGCTGCGGTTTCGACATGCAATACGCCGAGCGCCTGTTCGGCGTCTTCCAGCGCCTGCACTCGGATGAGATCGAGGGCACCGGCGTCGGGCTGGCCATCGTGCAGCGCATCGTGCAGCGCCACGGCGGCCGCGTCTGGTGCGACGCCGCGCCCGAACGCGGCGCCTCGTTCTTCTTCACCCTGGGGAGCGGCGAGCCGGTGCGCAGCGCGCCGGCGGTTGAGCGGTCGGCGGCGCTGGTGGGCGCGCCACGCCGACGCGCCACCGGCTGAGCGCGCTCCCGCGGCGCCGGCTCAGGGCAGCGGGCCGACGTGCTCGGTCAGGAAGGCGGCGATCTCGGCGTGCTCGGCGACGATCGGGTTGAGTACCGGGAGCTCGGTCGGGCGCAGGACGAACGGCGGCGCGGCGGGCGGCTCGTAGCGCGAGACCTGGTTCAGTACCTCCAGCATGCCGTGCGCCGCCGGGTCGTAGCGCGTCACCCGCGTCGTACCGGTCGCGGTCAGCATCGACTCGCTGGCGGGGGTGGAGGCGACCTCGTCGAGTGCCGCGATCTGGAACAGGATCGCCGGCGCCTCGCCGGCGCGCACCGGGTCGCGGAGCAGGTACGGCGCCAGCGCCAGCGGGTCGATCGGTTCGAGCACCCAGCGCGACAGGTCCACCAGCGGGTCGAAGATGAGGTGGCGATTCACCTCGTCGAACGGGCCGGTGACGCCGAGGATGGGCAGGAACAGCGAGTCGACCAGCGGGCGGAACTCGGTGGACTGGGCGAGCGTCTCGACGATCGAGCCGGGTGCGACGTTCTGGATGGCGAAGCGCACGTCGGGCTCGGCGGTCAGCACCGAGGCGCCGACCACCGCGCCGAGCGAGTTGCCGATGAAGCCGATACGCTGCGCGTCGAAGTCCACTCCGAGGGCGCCGCTGGCGCGCAGCGCGTTGGCGAGGCTGCCATCGCGCGTGATGCGCACCGCCGACGACACGTCGGCTGCGAACTGCAGGAACGCGCCGAGCGAATAGCCGGTGAACAGCTCCAGGCCGGGAGCGGCGCCGAGCACACCGAAGACGTGCCCGGTGACGTCGAGCGCGACGGTCTCGGCGAGCCCGTCGGGGCCCGGCACGTCGCCGCGAATGGCGTGCAGCGCGTCGGTTGCCGAGGCGGCGCGGTCGCCGTGCTGGTACGCGTCGATCGCCAGCACCGCGACGCCGGCGCGCGCGGCGGTGTTGGCGGAGGCGAAGCCGGTGACGCGGCTGGCGCTGAAACCGTGGTGCGCGACCAGCACCGGCATGGGGGCGCCAGCCGGCGTGCGCGGCAACGTCAGCACGAACGGCACGGCTTCGCGCGCGCCGGCGCGGATGGCGCCGCTGTCGTCGCGCAGCGCGGTGCCGATCTCGGTGCCGCTGCCGCTGACGACGCGCGGCGCGAAGAAGCGGCCGGTGATCACCTCTTGGAGCGCGTCGTGCACGATCGAGCGGGTGCCCGCCTGACCGCTCGCCGGGGGCAAGTCGATGCCCGGCCGGTCCTCGCCCGGGACGCCGAGCAGTTCGTCGATCTCGACGCCGGCGCGGCGGCGGTCGATGACCACCTCGAGCGGTGGGTCGGCCTGGACGGCGGCGCGCGCGCCGAGCACGTCGGCGGTGACGTCCTCGGTGGTGAAGGCCGCCAGCGCGACGATCCGCGTGCGGCCGATGCCGAGCCGCTCGAGCTCGTCGAAAGCCGGCGCGAGGACGGCGCGGGCGTGCGCGACCGACTCGGTGGCGGCGCCGCCGCGGCGGCGTGTCAGGCGGAAGGTGTCGCTGGCGGCGAGCGGCGCGCCGTCGGCGGCGCGCAGGCCGGTGGTCAGCAGGGCGGCATAGCGGCGGTTGCGATGCAGCGCGATGCCGGCGCGCGGCCGGATGGCGAGCCGGCCGCGCGTCGCGTCCCACTCGCTGCGCAGTGGGAAGAGTCGTCCGCGCTCCGGCGAGCTGGGGTCGACGTCGACGAGCAGCACCGCGTCGGCAGGGTCGGCGACGTCGCCGGCTGGCAGCGTCGTCGGGTCGAGGGCGCCGTCGAGCGCGAAGTAGACGTTGCAGGTGGCGCAGAAGCCATCGCGCGTCTGCAGCAGGTCGCGCATCGCGGCGTGCAGCGGCTTCTCGACCTCGACCGGCAGGGCGCCGATGCGCACCGCGCCGCTGGCGTCGCGATAGAGATCGCTGGGGAAGGGGACGCTGCCCCAGTCGAGCGGTCCACCCTCCGGCAGCGCGAAGCGCGCCACGGCGCTGGGCGGCGGCAGCAGCGGACAGCCGTTCAGCGCGTTGTCCACCGCGGCCACCAGCTCGTCCACCGTCACCTCGGTGTCGCCGTCGGCGTCGCAGGCGTCGCAGGCGGCGAGCCCGACGTGGCCGAGCCCGACCGCGACGCAGCGCAGAATCTCGTTGACGATGACGCCGTCGGCCGCGTCGCAGTCGCCGGTGCACTCCTGCGCGCTGGCGGCGCCGGCCGCGCCGGCGGCCAGCATCAGCGCCGGCAGCAGGCGAGCCATGAATCGGATGAGCCTGCCGCGCATGCGGACCCCGCGTCGTTCCCCCATCCGACCCGTCTACGGTCGCCTCCGGGATTCATGCAACCCCTATCCCGAGTTCCCGGCGCTGAACGTGCGAGGAGCCGGCGCTGCGCGTCAGCCGTGACGCCGGCGCCGGAGGTTGCCGCGCAGCGCCCGCAGCCAGCGATACGGGTAGTAGAACGGCACCAGCCACGCCGAGCGGATGGCGAAGCGGTCGCGCATGAACGCCGGCGAGGGCAGCACCATGCTGCGCGCGTAGTGCAGACGAGCGCGCCAGTCGCCCATGTCGCGCAGGTCGATCCAGAAGCGTTGCAGCGGACTGGTCTCGCCGCTGAGGCGCCTGAACCGGTCGGCTTCGGCCGCGCCCGGGGTGGCCGCCGCCAGCCGCTGCAGCACGGTGTCGGGAACCGGGACGCGCCACTCCGCCGCCAGTGCGGTGAGGACGCCGCGCACCGGCAGCACCAGCTGGTTGGCCACACTGCGGTCGATGACCGCGTTCCAGTCGATGCGCTCCGCCTCGACGTGGACCAGCTGGGCGACGTCGTTCCACCACAGCACGCCGACGCCCTTGTGATGCAGCATCAGGTGCGCGCAGAGGTGCAGCAGCAGCGCCTCGGGGGCGAGTGTGCGCGCCGTCACGCCGCCGCCGAGCTGCCGCATGCGGGCGTCCTGCCAGAACCACTCGATGGCCAGTTGGCGCTGGTAGAAGGGCGAGTCGAACAGGCTCCAGTGCACGTCGAGGTCGACGGTCAGCGCGCCCGGTTTGGTGAATGCCAGCTCGTTCTCGTGGGCGGTGATGAGCCCTGCGTGGGTTTCCAGCCGCGCCAGCCGAAAGCCGCTCTGCAGCAGCACGCGCTGGGCGCGCGGTTGATCCTCCCGGCGAATCAGGATGTCGAGATCGGCCATCGGCCGCATCGCCAGCCCGCCGTAGAGCGGCAGCAGCAGCGCCGCGCCCTTGAGCACGATCGCCTCGACGCCGGCCGCCGCCAGGCGCTGCAGGCTGCTGCCGAGCTCGTGCAGCAGCACCAGGTTGCGCATGGCGGTGGCGCGGTAGGCGTCGCGTAGCGCCGCGCGGGTGGTCTCCGACAGGGTCTGCGATGCGCCCAGCACCGTGTGCAGGAGCGGGCCGATGCGCTCGCGCTCGATCAGCGCGCGCAGGCTCTCGCCGTCGTTCACGCCATGCGCGGCCGCCTGCGCCGCCGCCAGCGCGGCGGGATATCGGGTGGCGGTCAACGCGTGGCGCAGGAAGGCCAGCGTCGCACTCTCCCGCGACGGCGCGTCGGGCTCGCGATCCGGCACCGCGTGTCCTCAGGCCGTAAGCGGGGACAGGCGGCGCGTCGTCGCGCCGCCGCGGTCGACGGCACGCGCCGCGCCGCTCGCTGCCGGGCGGGTCAACTGCGGGTGCATCACTGCGCGGCCCTTCGCGTCATCGTGTCTCCTGGCGAGGCGTGCGGTCGGCGCGCCGCTCTCGGGTGGATGACGACGTCGGCGCTGGCCTCGGGGCTGGCTGCCCAGCCATAGCGCACGGCGCGCGCCCGCACGACGGCGGGCGCGTCCAGCACCAGCGGTGCGCTGTAGAGCTGCCAATGCGGCCGCGAGTCGTCCGCCAGGGTGTAGGCGATCGAGGCGCCGTCGACCTCGGAGCGGATGCGCACGCGCACCCCTCCCGCGGCCGTGTCGGTCAGCGTGATGCGCGGCGGCGGCGTCACCGGCTGTACGCCGCCGGGCCAATAGCGCTCGGCGAGCTCGGCTTCGGGGACCGCGCCGAGGTCGCCGCTCTCCGTCACCCAGCGCAGGTGCGCGGCGCGCATGCGCGCCAGGCGCGCGCGCTGCTCCGGGCGCTCGGCGAGATTGTCGAGCTCGAACGGGTCGCCGACCGTGTCGTACAGCTCCTCGACCGGCTTGGTGGCGCGGAAGTACCAGTCGGCCGGCGGCGCCAGCGCGCCGGCGTCGTGCAGGCGGTAGATCTCCTGCATGGTGCCGAGCTGGTCGCGGAAGGCGATCGTCTGCCCGTACGGCGTGTCGGGGTGGTAGTTGCGGATGTACTTGTAGCGCGCGTCGCGCACCGCGCGGACGCGATCGGGCGCCTCGTCGTTGCGGTCCTCCGCGGCGAAGACGAACGCCGGCGGGGGGGCGGCGTGCGGGCCGAGGAAGACGCGGCCCGGCATGTGCGGCGGCACCGTGAGGCCGGCGAGGGCCAGCACGGTTGGAGCGAAGTCGACGAAGCTGACCAGCCGCTCGTCGACCGAGCCGGCGGCGAGATGTCCGGGCCAGCGCACGATCAGCGGCGCGTGGATGCCGCCGTCGTACACCCAGCGCTTGTCGCGCGGCAGGCCGCGGCCGTTGTCGGGAAAGAAGAAGACGATGGTGTCGTCGGCGAGACCGTCCGCGTCGAGGCGGTCGAGCAAGCGGCCGACCTGGGCGTCGAGACTGGCGACGTTGTCGTAGTGACGCGCGATGTCGCGGCGGACCAGCGGCGTGTCGGGATAATAGGGCGGAACGGCGACCGTGTCCGGATCGGTGGTCGGCGTCGCGCTGCCGAACAGTCGGCTCTCGTGCGTCTCGAACAACGAGACCTGGGTGAAGAACGGCTGCCCGGGCGCGGCGCCGCGCCAGTCGCGGTTGGTCTCGTCCCAGTTGGTCAGCGGGGCGCCGCCGAAGACGTCGCTGAACTGGTAGTCGAGCTTGCCGAGACTGCTGGCGTAGTAGCCGGCGGCGCGCAGGGGCTCGGTGAAGGTCCTGATGTTCGGCGGCGGCACCGGTTGGTAGCCGCCGGCGAGGCTGCGCATGTGGTGCGCGCCGATCGAGGTCGCGTACATGCCGGTGAGCAGCGTGGCCCGGCTGGGCGCGCAGACGCCGGAGGTGGCGAAGGCGTTCGGGTAACGCACCCCCTCGCGCGCCAGCCGGTCGAGGTTCGGGGTGCGCGCCACCGCGTCGCCGAAGGCGCCGACCTCGAAGCTCATGTCGTCGGCGATGATCCAGAGGACGTTGGGGCTCCGGCCGGTCGATGGCTCCGGCGCGTCGTCGCCGCAGCCGAGCAGCACGCCGGCGAGCAGGATCGACACGAGGAGTCGCCTCGTCGCCATCGCGCCTCCCATATCGTTCCCCCCGAGCCCGACCCTGCGCACGAGCGGCCGCCAATTGCACGTCGAGCCCGCGGCGCGGCGACGTCCCGGCGCGCGGCGAGCGGGCTACAGGCGTACGGTGTGCAGGCCGAGCAGGCGCGTCACGCCGAGGCGCAGCCAGCGGCTGGGGATCTTGCCGCGCAGGAAGTGGCCGATCCTGGCCTGCGGGCTGACCGGATAGCGGAAGCGCGGCGCGGCGGCGGCAAGTGCCCCGGCGATGACCACCGCCACCTCGCGCGGATCGCGCGCGTCGGCGGCGACGTGCGCGTCGATCGCCTGCTCGAGCCGCTCGAGGAACGGGCCGTAGGCGCTGGCAGCCGGCTTGATGCGCGGCGAGCTGTTCCAGATCTCGGTGCGATAGGGGCCCGGCTCGACCAGCACGACGTCGATGCCGAACGGGGCGAGCTCGAAGGCGATCGACTCGGCCCACCCCTCGACCGCCCATTTCGACGCGCAGTAGATCGAGTTGGCCGGCTCGCCGGCGTAGGCCGAATTGCTCGACACGACGACGATGCGGCCGCGGCGCTGGGCGCGAAAGGTCGGCAGCAGCAGGCGGGTCAGCTCGAGCACGCCGAAGAAGTTGGTCTCCATCACCCGCCGCAGCTCGGGCTGCGGCAGATCCTCGAAGGCGGCGCCGACCGCCACCCCGGCGTTGTGCACGACGCCGTCGAGGCGACCGCCGCTCATCGTCAGCAGGGAGGCGACGGCGGCCGGCATCGCCGGCGCGTCGGTGACGTCGAGGTGCGCGAGCCGTACCTGCGCGGCGACGCCGGCGGCGCCGAGCGCCTGCTCCAGCGCGGCGCGTTTGCCGAGGTCGCGCATGGTGGCGAGCACCTGCCAGCCGTGTCGGGCGAGCTCGACGGTGGTGTGCAGGCCGAAGCCCGACGAGGTGCCGGTGATGAGGACGGTTCTCACATGCGCTCCCGCGGCCAGCGTGCATCTCGCACGCGCGTCGCGGGCGGCGCAACGGCGGTCGGCTCGGCGTGACGCCGCAGCCGTTCCGGGCAGCTCACGGATGCGTGGCGTTCCACACCTGGTCGGCGTAGTCGACGAAGCGGCCGCCGGGGAACAATTGCGCGGCCGGTTTGAGCTGCCAGATGAAGACCCCGGCCAGGCGGCCGCCGTCGTATTGGTTGATCGCCCAGGCGACCCGGTTGGCGTCGTCCTGGTAGTGGTTGACGTTCTCGATGTCGGCGCCGGCGACGATCATCGCGGCCGGGACGCCGATCCGGGTGAGATCGCCGACGCTGAAGTCGCTGTCCATGTCGGCGTTGTAACTCTGCGCGTTGACGTAATCGAAATAGCGGCGCAGCGCCGCCCCGTCGAGCTGATCGGTGTTGTTCGGCGTGATGGTGAACAGGTAGTCGTCGCCGAGCGCCGCGCGCACCTTCTGCGCCACCTCGCGAAACTTGGCGGCGCTGGTGAAGCGCGGCGTCTCGTAGTCGATGTCGAAGCCGTCGAGCTCGTACTCGTCTACGAAGCGGCGGATCGAGGGCGCGACCTCGTCGATGTAGGCTTCGAGCAGCGGCGTCTGGTCGTCGTCCGACACCTGCTCCTGCTCGCCCCAGCCGAGGCTGATCACCAGCTTGAGCGCGCCGGCGGCGCGCAGCTCGGCGGTGTTCGCCTTGAGGGCGGCGAGGCGCTCGCGTTCGACCTGCTTGCCGACCTTCGCCTCGAAGTCGAGCGCGTGGGTGGTGCGGTCGATGTGCGCGAAGGCGACGTAGACGATGTCGAAGCGCTCGTACGGCGCATTGGCGTTGTTGGCGTCGAAGTCGCCGTCGTAGATCTCGTTGAACACCGCGCTGATGCCGTCGCCGGCCGGTGGCGGCCCGGAGCCCGACGAGCCGCAGGCGGTCAGCAGGGAGGTGGCGGCGAGCAGCAGTCCAAGGGCGGCGAGTGTACGGCGGCGGCGTGTCATCTGGCCGCGATGGTACAGGCGGGACCGCTGCCGGTCATCCGCTGATTCGGGAGTCCGCGCGGTGGTGGCGCTCAGGGCCGGCAGCCGGCCAGCGTGTTGCTCACCGCGGCGACCAACTCGTTGACCGCCACGCTGGCGTCGCGGTTGGCGTCGAAGGCCGGGCAGGCGGAGACCGGCTGCAGACCGAGCGCCAGGTTGACGCCGAGCACCAGCTCGTTGACCACCACCATGCCGTCGCCGTTGCAGTCGCCGGTACAGGCCTGGGCGACGGTGGTCGGCGTCGGTGTCGGCGTGTTGACCGCCGGGGTGGCGGTGCCGAACGGCGTCAGGCAGGTGTCGTTGGCCTCGTCGCAGGTGTCGTCCTCGGCGCATGGGGTGGGCAGGACGATGCACAGTCCGCCGCTGCGCCCGCACTGCACCTTGCCGTTGCAGAAGAGGCCGTCGTTGTCGCAGACGCAGGTGGTGTCGTCGCAGACCGCGCCGCCGATGAGCGGATGGACGCAGCTGCCGCCGGCGGTGCAGGCGTCGGCGGTGCAGGGGTTGCCGTCGTCGCCGCAGGCCGAGCCCGGCGAGGCGGCGCGGCAGAAGCGGTCGCAGCAGGTTCCCTCGGCGCCATTGGTCTGGCCCAGGTCGCAGTCCTCGCCCGGGTCGAGGGTCGCATTGCCGCACAGGTTCTCGAAGATGGCGGTGACGAAGAGCCCGTCGCGTTCCTGGATGCGCTCGGCGAAGCCGGGATACCCGCACGCGTCGCAGCTGGTGGTGCTGCCGTTCTGCGCGCCGAAGCGGGCCGAGACCTCGCAGGACTGGCTGATCGCGGTGGCCGAGACGATGATCTCCATCACGTAGGTGGTGGCTTCGACCGGCTCGTCGCGGAACAGCAAGCGGGCGCTGGCCTGGCGGCTGAGGCTGGTGCCGGCGGTGTTGCCGTCGAGCTCGAGCGTCTCACCGGGCAGCACGATGTCGATCGGCAACGCCACATCGGGCGCGCCGCGGCGGGTCAGCGTCGCGATGGAGATGTCCGCCTGGGTGATGGACCCGAGGCACTCCGGGTTGTCGGCGACGCGCAGCAGGCCGCCTTCCAGGTTGAAGTCGAGGCGCAGGTTGAAGCTGGCGGGGTGCTCGAGGATGAAGCCGACGGCGAAGGAGAGGATGCCGATCTCCGGCGAGACCAGTCCCGGACCGGCGTCGGCATTGACGTTCCACGCCGCGCGCATGGTGACGATGTTCGTATTCTCTGGCTGGGCCTGCTGGCCGGAGGCGTCGATGGTGGTCGATGCCGAGTCGCTGCTCGACTGGCCGCTGAGGATCCTGCCGCCGGCTTCGGTGAAGGTGAACTGTGCCGCCGCCACACCGGGCTGGGTGATGATGCAGAGAAGCCAGGCGCCGACGGCTGGCGCGGTGCGTCGCTGAGCTGCGCTCATGGCCCGGCCCCCCCTGTGGACCCCATTGCCGCACTCGCTGTAGCTACAAGGAAAATGCCAGTTCAACGACGACCGTCATGGCAAGCTCGCGCGGCGCACCGGCCCAACCTGCTGCGCGTTCGCTGTGCACGGCTCGCCCACCGATCGGGCAGTGCGCGGCGCGACGAGGGCCAGCCCGTCGCGCCCGTGGAGAGGGGCAGGCGCCCGCCATGCTCGTTCCGCGCCTGCGCGCCGCCGCGGTGAAAGGTCTGCGTGTGCGCCGCGGTCGCGGTACGCTGTACCGACGACTGCAGTCGCTGCGCTTCCTCGCCGGCCGCGACCGGCGCGCCGTGCTGGCCTTCCTGCGCGGCGCCCGTCACGGTGGCCCGCGGTTGAGCACTCGGCTGTGGCTGGTGGCGCGCTTCGTGCGCATCACCAACCAGGTGCGTGCCTACCACTCGCAGGCGCAGATGCTGGCGGTCGCCGAGGCGATCCTGGCGCGTGCCGGGCAGGCCGGACTGACGGTGGTCGAGTGCGGGGCAGGGAAGGGCGCCAGCACCGCCAAGCTCTCCCTGGTCACCGCGCTCGCCGGGGGCCGACTGGTGGTGTTCGACTCGTTCCGCGGCATGCCGCCGAACGACGAGCGGCACCAGGATCTCGACGGCCGCCCGATGCGGTTTCGCCCCGGCGCCTTCCGCGGCCGGCTGCGCGAGGTGCAGCGCACCGTCGCGGCGTTCGGCGCGCCCGAGGTGGTCGTGTACCGCAAGGGCTGGTTCGCCGAGACGCTGCCCGAGCTGGATGCGCAGGTCGACGTCGCGCTGCTCGACGTCGACCTGCTCGCCTCGACGCGCACCTGTCTGACCTATCTGACGCCGCGCCTGCGCGCCGGTGGGGTCATCTTCACCCAGGACGGCCACCTGCGCGCCGTCGCGGCGCTGCTCGCCGATGCGCGCTTCTGGCGCGACGAGGCGGGTGTCGAGCCGCCGCCGGTTCCGGGCGTCGGGCGGGAGAAGTTCCTGGCGATCCGATTCGATGCCGCGGTCCGCGCGTCGGCGGCCGCCGGCGCGGGGCGGCATCGCGGCACCGCGTAGCGCGCGACGCCGCCGGGCAGTGGCGGACAGCCTCTGGACGAAGAATCGCGAACGCGTATACCCGGTGCAGTGCGGTCGCGTCGCGAAAGCGTCGTACGGCGCCTGATAGCGCATCGCAATCACGCTGATCGGTTCATTGTATTTGCCGTCACGACGCGGCGGACGCAGGGTGGCGTCACCGCGAAGCAACCAATCCAGGGAGACCACACCGATGTCGACCAAAGCGCAGTGCCCGTTCAGCCACACCGCCGGCGGTACCTCGAATCGCGACTGGTGGCCGAACCAGTTGCGGCTCGACCTGCTGCACCAGCAGTCGTCGCGCTCGAATCCGATGCCCAGCGACTTCGACTACGCGGCGGAGTTCAAGCGCCTCGACTTTGCCGCGCTGAAGAGGGACCTGCACGCGCTGATGACCGATTCGCAGGACTGGTGGCCGGCCGACTTTGGTCACTACGGCCCGCTGTTCATCCGCATGGCCTGGCACAGCGCCGGCACCTATCGCGTCGGCGACGGCCGCGGCGGCGCCGGGCGCGGCAGTCAGCGCTTCGCCCCGCTCAACAGCTGGCCGGACAATGGCAACCTCGACAAGGCGCGCCGGCTGCTGTGGCCGATCAAGCAGAAGTACGGCCGCCGCATCTCCTGGGCCGACCTGCTGATTCTCACCGGCAACGTCGCGCTCGAGTCGATGGGGTTCAAGACCTTCGGCTTCGCCGGCGGGCGCGAGGACATCTGGGAGCCGGAAGCGGACATCAACTGGGGCGCCGAGAAGACCTGGCTGGGCGACGACAGCCGCTACTCCGGTGAGCGCGACCTGGCCAATCCGCTCGGCGCCGTGCAGATGGGCCTGATCTACGTCAACCCTGAGGGCCCAGGCGGCAAGCCCGATCCGCTCGCGGCGGCGCGCGACATCCGCGAGACCTTCGCCCGCATGGCGATGGACGACGAGGAGACGGTCGCCCTGATCGCCGGCGGCCACACCTTCGGCAAGACGCACGGTGCCGGCGACGCGGCGTTGGTCGGGCCGGCTCCGGAGGGCGCCGAGATCGAGGAGCAGGGGCTCGGCTGGGCAAGTCGCTTCCGCTCCGGCAAGGGCGGCGACGCGATCACCAGCGGCCTGGAAGTCACCTGGACCACCACCCCGACGCAGTGGAGCAACAACTTCTTCGAGAACCTGTTCGGCTACGAGTGGGAGCTGACGACGAGTCCGGCCGGCGCGCACCAGTGGACGGCGAAGCACGGCGCGGGGGCGGGAACGATTCCGGACGCGCACGATCCGTCGAAGCGCCATGCGCCGACCATGCTGACCACCGACCTCTCGCTGCGCTTCGATCCCGCCTACGAGAAGATCGCCCGACGGTTCCTCGCGCATCCCGAGCAGTTCGCCGACGCCTTCGCGCGCGCCTGGTTCAAGCTCACCCACCGCGACATGGGCCCGCGCGCCCGCTACCTCGGCCCCGAGGTCCCGACCGAAGCGCTGCTGTGGCAGGATCCGATCCCCGCCGTCGACCACCCGCTGATCGACGAGCAGGACATCGCGGGGCTGAAGCGCTCGGTGCTCGCCGCCGGCCTGTCGGTCGGGCAGCTGGTCTCGACCGCCTGGGCGTCGGCCTCGACCTTCCGCGGTTCCGACAAGCGCGGCGGCGCCAACGGCGCGCGCATCCGGCTGGCGCCGCAGAAGGACTGGGAGGTCAACCAGCCCGCCGAGCTCGCCGCGGTGCTGGCGACGCTGGAGGGCATCCAGCGCGCGTTCAACGCCGCGCAGTCGGGCGGCAAGAAGGTCTCGCTCGCCGACCTCATCGTGCTGGCCGGCTGCGCCGGCGTCGAACAGGCGGCGCGAAACGCCGGGCAGTCGGTCACCGTGCCCTTCACGCCCGGGCGCATGGACGCGTCACAGGCGCAGACCGACGTGCATGCCATGGCCGTGCTGGAGCCGCCGGCCGATGGCTTCCGCAACTATCAGAAGGGTCCGTACGCCGCGTCGATCGAGGAGCTGCTGGTCGACCGGGCCCAGTTGCTGACCCTGAGCGCGCCGGAGATGACCGTGCTGGTCGGCGGTCTGCGCGTGCTCAACGCCAACGTCGGCCAGTCGAAGCACGGCGTCTTCACCGCCCGCCCCGAGTCGCTGACCAACGACTTCTTCACCAACCTGCTCGACATGCGCACGGTCTGGACCCCGGTCTCCGACGCCAAGGACGTCTTCGAGGGCCGCGATCGCGCCAGCGGCGCGCTCAAGTGGACCGCGACGCGCGCCGATCTCGTCTTCGGCTCGAACTCGCAGCTCCGCGCCCTGGCGGAGGTCTACGCCAGCGCGGACGCGCAGCCGCAGTTCATCGCCGACTTCGTCGCCGCCTGGACCAAGGTGATGAACCTGGATCGCTTCGACCTGGCGTAATCGCGCGACACGCTCGCCGGGAGGCGCGATCGCCGTCCCGCCAACCGCTTCCCCCGGCGCGCCGTTGCACCTTCCTCGCACCAGACAAGCGGGGCCGGGCGC
>JANRJF010000413.1:0-15068 GCA_033764095.1 Deltaproteobacteria bacterium
ACATGCTCGGCGCGTACGGCGGCCGCGAGTTCGCGACCCCGAACCTCGACCGGTTCGCAGCGCGCGCGCTGCGCTTCACGCGTCATTACACGGGTTCCCTGCCCTGCATCCCGGCACGCCACGACCTGCTGTGCGGCGCGCTCGACTTCCTGTGGAAGCCGTGGGGCTCGATCGAGCTCTGGGAGGAGCCGATCACCGCGCCGCTGCGCGCCGCCGGCGTGGTGACCCAGCTGATCAGCGACCATCCGCACCTGTTCGAGGTCGGCGGCGAGAACTACCACTGCGACTTCACTGCCTGGGACTACCAGCGCGGCCACGAGAGCGACGCGTGGAAGACGCGGCCCGATCCGTCCTGGCTCGGCGCGCCGTCGTTTCACCGCGGCCACACGCCCTACGACGATTCGCGCGGCTGGTTCCGCGGCGAGGCCGACTTCCCCGGTCCGCGCACCATGGCGGCGGCGGCGCGCTGGCTCGACGAGCAGGCCCCGGCGCATCAGCGCTTCCTGCTGTTCGTCGACGAGTTCGACCCGCACGAGCCGTTCGACACGCCGGAGCCCTACGCCTCGCTCTACGATCCGGAGTGGGCAGGCCCGCACCTCATCTGGCCGCCCTACGTGCGCGGCGCCGTGGCGCGCGGGATGCTCACGCCGCGCCAGGCGCAGCAGCTGCGCGCCTGCTACGGCGCCAAGCTGACGATGATCGACGCCTGGCTCGGACGGGTGCTCGACGCGCTCGACCGCCGCGGCCTGTGGGAGACGACGGCGGTGATCCTGTGCACCGACCACGGGCACTACCTGGGCGAGAAGGACATCTGGGGCAAGCCGCCGGTGCCGGTGTACGAGCCGCTCGGCCACATTCCATTGCTCATCGCCTGGCCGGGCGTCGCGCCGCGCGCCGTCGAGGCGCTGACCACCAGCGTCGACATCGCCGCGACGCTCGCCGACCTGTTCGGCGTCGGCTTCGCGCAGCGCACGCACGGGCGCTCGCTGCTGCCGCTGATCCACGGCGAGCACACCGCGGTACGCGAGGCGGTGCTCTCCGGCGTGTGGGGGCGCGAGGTGCACGTCATCACCCACGACCGCAAGTACGCGCGCGCGCCGCAGGGCGACAACGCGCCGCTGGCGCTGTGGTCGAACCGCTGGTCCACCATGCCGGTCCACCGCATGCCGCAGCTGCGCCTGCCGTTGCCCGACGCGCGCGCCGCACTGGTGCGCATGCCGGGCTCCACCGTGCCGGTCATCCGCCAGCCCTACGCGGCCGGTGACCTGCTGCCGTTCTGGGCGTGGGGCGAGTTCAGCGGCAACCATCTGTACGATCTGCGCGAGGATCCGCAGGAGACGCGCAATCTGGCCGGCGGGACCGGCGAGCGCGACGCGGCCGACGCGCTGCGCGCGGCGCTCGAGGAGGTCGAGGCGCCGGCTGAGCAGTTCGCGCGCCTCGGCCTGGCGTGAGAGGGAAGGGCGATGAAGATCGGCGTACCGCTGTTCATGTTGCGGCCGGAGCAGATGGCCGACGTCGCCGTGCGCGCCGAAGCGCTCGGCTTCGAATCGGTCTGGGTGGCCGAGCACCTGGTGTTCCCGGCGACCATCCGCAGCCGCTACCCCTACGCCAAGGAGGGGGTGCCGCCGATCAATCCGGCGACCCCGCTGCTCGATCCGCTGATGGTGCTGATGCAGGTGGCGGCGCGCACCCAACGCATCCGGCTCGGCACCAACGTCTACGTGCTGCCGCTGCGCCACCCGATCTCGGTGGCGCGCATGGTGACGACGCTCGACGTGCTGTCCGGCGGGCGGGTCAGCTTCGGCATCGGCGCCGGCTGGCTGGCCGAGGAGTTCGAGGCGGTGGAGCTCGACTTCAATGCCCGCGCCGGCCGTACTCGTGCCGGCGTGCAGGCGCTGCGCGCGTTGTGGACCGAGGACGAGCCGCGCGTTGCCGGCAAGCACTTCACCTTCGGGCCGGTGAAGTTCGAGCCCAAGCCGGTGCAGCGCCCGCACCCGCCGATCCTGGTCGGCGGCGAGAGCGAGGCGGCGCTCAAGCGCGCCGCCGAGATCGGCGACGGCTGGTACGGCGTCGGTCACACGCCGGAGAGCGCCGCCGTGCAGGTGCGCCGGCTGCGCGAGCTGCGCCAGGCCGCCGGCCGCGCCGAGCTGCCGTTCGACTGCACCGTCAGCCACGGTGGCGGCGAGCTCAGCCGCGACGATGTCTCCCGCTACGCCGAGGCCGGCATCGACCGCGTCGTCTCGCTGCCCTGGCGCCGCGCCCGCGAAGCCGACGAGGCGCTCCAACGCCTGGCCGAACGAGTCCTCTGAATCCACAGATGAACACAGAGCGCCACAGATGAACACGGAGGCTTCCGTGGACTCTGTGGTTCTCCGTGTTCATCTGTGGTTAAGCTTTGGAATTCGATGACGCTCCGCATTGGCAACGTTGAGCTCGCGCACCCGGTCATGTCGGCGCCGATTGCCGGCTTCACCGACCGCATCTTTCGCGACATCGTGCGCGATTTCGGCGGCTGCGGGCTGATCTACACCGAGATGGTGTCGGCCGGCGGCTGGATCGGCGGCAGCATGCCGCCCGACCGGCTGGACGGCGTCACCGACGAGGCCCGACCGCTGGGCGTGCAGCTGTGGGATCGCGAAGCGGCGCCGTTGGAAGAGGCGGCGCGGCGGCTGGTCGACCTCGGCATCACGGTCATCGACCTTAACTTCGGTTGTCCCAAGAAGCGCATCATGGGCAAGTGTGGCGCCGGCGCGACGCTGCTGCGCGACCCGGCGACGGTCGGGCGGCTGGTGGCGGCGACCAAGCGCGGCGCCGGCAACGTGCCGGTGACCGCCAAGATCCGCCTCGGGCCATCGATTGCCGCCCGCACGGCGCCGGCGGTGGCGCGCAGCGCCGCGGAGAATGGGGCGGCGGCGGTGACCGTGCACGGCCGCACCGCCGACGACAGTTACGGCGTGCCGTGCGACCGCGCCATGATCCGCGAGGTGGTCGAGGCGGTGTCGGTGCCGGTGATCGCCAACGGCGACATCCACGACGCCGCCTCGGCGCTGACCACCCTGCGCGAGACCGGTGCCGCCGGCGTCATGGTGGCGCGCGGCGCGCTCACCCGGCCGTGGGTGTTCCGCGAGATTGCCGCGGCGCTGCGCGGCGAGCCGGTGCCGGCGGCGCCGACGCATAGCGAGCAACGCGCCCTGCTGTTGCGCCATCACGCCGCCATGGTCGAGCGCGAGGGCGAGCGCTGGGGCACGGTGGTGATGCGCAAGTTCGCCGTGCGCTACCTCACCGGCATTCCCGGGGCGCGCGCCTTCCGCGACCAGATCACCCGCGCCGAGACGGCGGCGCAGTTCCGCGAAACGGTCGACCGCATGTTCCCCGAGGCCGGCTTCAGCGTCGCCCCGGGCGCCGTGGCGGAAGACGCCGCCTGCGCCTGACCGCCGGGCGGGGGCTGTGCCGGCTGCTATGCGCCGGTCGGCAAAAAACGCTCGCTCGCCCGGGACTCTGGCCTATAATCCGGCGCGAGCGGCGGCAGCCCGTGGCCGCCGTTGGTGGGCATGCGAGCGCGCTCCGACAAATCTGCCTCCGCCGTTCCCGCTCCGCCCGAGCGGCGCGGCGCCATGCTGTCGGAGGCCGGCTTCGAGCACGTGTTCGACGAGGCGCTCGACGTCATCCTGCTGATCGACCCCGCCAGCGGCGAGATCGTGCGCGCCAACCGGGCGGTCGAGCGTCTGCTCGGCTACACGCCGGCGCGCCTGGCTGGGCGCCACTTCTCGATTCTGTTTCCCAACGAGGTGTGGGCGACGCCGGACGAGCTGCTGTCGGACGTGCGCACCTTCGGTGCCGAGGTGGGCGAGCAGCAGTTCCAGCGCGCCGACGGCGCGATCTGCGCCATGGACCTGACCGCGACGCTGACGTCGTGGGGCAGCGGTCAGATGCTGATCGCCACGCTGCGCGACGTCGGCGAGCGCCGCGCCGCGGCACAGGCGTTGCGCGAGAGCCAGGAGCGGCTGGAGCTGGTGCTGGCAGGGGCCGACCTCGGCCTGTGGGACTGGAACATCGCCACCGGCGCGGTGGTGTTCAACCCGCGCGCGGCGGAGATGCTCGGCTACCAGGCCGACGAGATCGGCGGCGACGTGCTGCAGTGGGAGTCGCTCGTTCATCCGGACGATCGCCCCGAGTTGCGGGCGCGCATCCAGGCGCACCTGCGCGGCGAGACGCCGGCGCTCGAGTCCGAGCAGCGCATGCGCCACAAGTCGGGCGACTGGGTGTGGGTGCTGACCCGCGGCAAGGTGGTGCGGCGCGACGACGCCGGGCGTGCCGTGCGCGCCACCGGCACGCAGTTCGACGTGACCGAGCGGCGGCGCGGCGAGGACGAGCGCTCCGCCCTGCTGGAGATGGCCAAGGAGCTGGCCGGGACCATCGACCTGCACGCGCTGGTGCAGTCGGCCGAGCGGCGCGCCGCGACCCTGCTGCCGGCCGACGTCGTGCTCACCATCTACTGGGACGCCGAGGGCGAGTCGTATCGGATGATCTCGCAGCTCGGCCTGTCGGAGGACGCGACAGCCGCCGCGCGGCAGACGCGCTTCACGCTCAGCGACCTGTTCGGCGGCCGCGTCGCCGCCGGCGAGACGCTGGTGGTGGACGGGCCGGACAGCTGGGGGGAAGCCGAGCGCGAGGCGCTGCGTCGCTTCGGGGTGACGACGATGGCGGCGGCACCGCTGATGATCCGCGGCCAGGTGCGCGGCGCCTTCTGCGTCGGCAATCGCAGCGCGCGTCCGTTCACTCCGGCGCAGGCCAACTTCCTCGCCGGCATGGCGCGCCAGTTGGCGGTGTCGGTCGAGGCGGCCGGGCTCTACCGCGCCCAGCAGGCCGAGGCGCAGTACGGCGCCGCGATGGCGCGCGTCGGCCAGGAGCTGATCATGGCGCTGGCCAGCGCCGACGTGTACGGCACCCTCTGCCGCGTCACCTGCACGGTGCTCGGCTGCGACGCCAGCGCGACGCTGGTGTGGAACCCGGGCGAGGGCGCCTATGCGCCGGTCGCCAGCCATGGCGACACCCCCGAGGGCTGGGAGGCGCTGCAGGTGGTGCGCCTGACGCCGAGCATGGCGGGCGGGCTGCTCAAGGCGTTCGGGCCGACCGGGCTGGCGCGCTTCGAAGACCTGCCGGGCGACGATCCGGTGCGCCGTGCGCTCGGTGCCGCGCAGCAGCTGTCCAGCGGCATCGCGGTGGCGCTGCGCCGCGGCAACGAGACGATCGGCTTCCACTGTGCCGGCTTCCGCGCCGGTCGCGGCGTCTTCGCCGGGCAGCACGAGCGCATCGCACGCGGCATCGGCTACGTCGGCTCGCTGGCGCTGGAGAACGCGCGGCTGCTGGAGGCGCTGGAGCGCGCCAATCGGGTGAAGTCCGATTTCGTCGCCACCATGTCGCACGAGCTGCGCACGCCGCTGAACGTCATCATCGGCTACCACGACCTGTTGCTCGACGGGGAATTCGGCGCGCTCAGCGCGGCGCAGGCCGATCGCCTGCGTCGCGCCGACCACAGCGCCCGCGAGCTGCTCGACCTGATCAACACGACGCTCGACCTGAGCCGCCTGGAGGCACGCCAGGTGCCGCTGGCGGTGCGCCCGGTCGATCTGCGGGAGATGGTGGCCGAGCTCGACACCGACGTCGCGTCGATGCGCAAGGAAGGGGTGCGCTTCATCTGGCGGCTGCCGGAGGCGATGCCGGCGCTGCACAGTGATCCGGTGAAGCTCAAGGTGGTGCTGAAGAATCTGCTGCACAACGCGGTCAAGTTCACCGACGCCGGCTGTGTGACCGTCGCCATCGCCGCGGTCCCGCCGCGCGTCGAGTTCAGCGTCGCCGACACCGGCATCGGCATACCGGCCGACCTGCGCGCGGCGATCTTCGAGCCATTCCGCCAGGCCGACAGCTCGTCGACGCGCAGCTACGGCGGCGTCGGCCTCGGCCTGTACATCGTGCAGCGGCTGCTCGACCTGCTCGGCGGCGCGATCGCGGTCGAGTCGGAGGTCGGCCGCGGCTCGACGTTCCGTTTCTGGCTGCCGGCCGAGCCGCGATGAGCGCAGCGATCAGCTGTCAGCTCTCAGCCCTCAGCTTTGAGGCTGCTGAAGGCTGATCGCTGACAGCTGTCTCACGGCGCCACGTCCTTCAGCAGCTGATCGGTGATCTCCGCCGGCATGCCGGTGGGCAGGTTGATCAGCGCCGTGCCGACGCCGTTGCGGTGCCAGTCCTGCAGGCGCTCGCGACAGTAGGCGGCGGGGCCGCAGATGGCGATCGCGTCGATGAGGTCGTCGCTCACCGCCGCGGTCGCCTCGCGGCGCTTGCCGCTGTTGTAGAGGTCGCGCACCAGGTCGGCGTTCTCCTGGAAGCCGTAGCGGCAGAACATGGCGTGGTAATACGTCCCCATGCCGCCGATGTAGAACGACACCATCGGCTTGATCAGCGAGCGCGCCATGGCGGCGTCGTCCATCGGCACGACGCCGACGAACGGCGCCAGCTCGATGGCCGATCGATCGCGGCCGGCGGCGCGCGCTCCCTTGGCGATCAGGTCGAGGCCGTCCTGGAGGTGCTGGTACGGCCAGAAGGTCGGCAGCCAGCCGTCGGCCATCGCGCCGATGCTCTCGATCGCCTTGTCCTGCAGCGAGGCGACGTAGATCGGGATGTTCGTCCGCCGCGGCGTCATCTCCAGCTTGAAATGCCGCGCGTCGAACAGCGTGGTGAGGTCCGGCGTCAGCCGCTGCCCGGCCCACAGCGCGCGCAGGATGCGGATGGTGTCGCGTAGGCGCGTCAATGGCTTGACGTAGGGCACGCCGTGGAAGTTCTCGATCACCAGTTTGCCGCTGGTGCCGAGGCCGATGATGGCGCGCCCCTCGGAGATCTCGTCGAGCGTCGCGGCGCTCATCGCCAGCAGGCCGGGCGAGCGGCTGTAGACGTTGGCGATGCCGGTGGCGAGCTTCAGCGTCTTGGTCTGCAGCGCCAGCTCGGTGAGCAGTTGGAACTGCTCGTACGCCCACGCCTCGGGGATCCAGATCGAGTCGTAGCCGAGCGCCTCGGCGTGCTGCGCCGAGTGGATGACGGCTTTGCGGTCGTAGTTCTTCCAGAACGCGACGATTCCAAGCTTGAGCATGACCGGAGCGCGTAGCGCGTTTCCACGTCGGTTGGTAGCGCGGCCCTCCGCCGCCGCCGGCCGGGTCGGTTGACAGGTGTGCGAGCGGCGACGAATCTGCCGCGCCGTGCCGACATCGACCTCTCCCTTCGCCCATCGCGGCCTCATCGAGGGCTTCTACGGCCCGCCCTACAGCCACGCCGACCGCCTCTGGTTGCTCGACAAGCTGGGCGCCTGGGGCATGAACCGTTACGTCTACGCGCCGAAGGACGATCCGCTGCACCGCGAGCAGTGGCGCACGCCCTACGACGCGGCGGCGCTGCGCGAGTTCGGCGCGCTGGTCGCGCACGGTGCCGCGGTGGGGGTCGAGGTCGGCTTCGCCATCTCGCCCGGCCTGACCATCGAGTACGGCAACGCCGACGACGTACAAGCGCTGCAGGCGAAGTTCCGCGCCTTCGCGGCGCTCGGCGCGCGCTTCTTCTCGCTGGCGCTCGACGACGTGCCGACGACGCTGCTGCACCATGCCGACCAGCAGCGCTTCGGCTGCCTGGCGGCGGCGCACGTGCACCTGACACACGCCGTCGCCGCGGCGCTTGGCGACGCGACGCTGTGGATGGTCCCCACCGACTACATCGGCGCCGCGCCGACCGACTACCTGGAGCAGCTCGGCGCCGAGCTCGACCCGGCGATCGAGGTCGGCTGGACCGGCCGCACGGTCGTCAGCCCCACCATCACCGCGGCCGAGGCGGCGCGGCGCGCCGCGACGCTGCGCCGCAAGCTGCTGCTGTGGGACAACGTGCCGGTGGCCGACGGACCGATGCGGCCGATGCTCCACCTCGGCCCGTTCACCGGCCGCGATGCGGAGCTGGCCGCGCACGCCAGCGGCGTCATCTTGAATCCGATGGTGCAGGCGCACGCCTCGGGGGTGGCGCTGCACACGGCGGCCGCCTATCTGCGCGACCCGCGCGCCTACGATGCCGACGCCGCCTGGCAGGCCGCGGTGACCGAGCTCGGTGCCGGTGCGCCGGACGCCTTCGCCCTGTTCGCCGCCGCGCACCGCTTCTCGCCGTCGTTGCCGGATGACCGCGACCGCGAGCTGGAGGCCGCCTTCGCGGTCGTGCGCGCCAGCCTGGACGCCGGCGCCGACGCGAGCGCCGGGCTGGCTGCGTTTCAGGCCGCGCTGATGCCGCGCCTGCAGGCGGCCGAGACGCTGCGCGCCGGGCTGGCCGACCGCGCGCTGCTGGCCGAGATCGAAGCCTGGCTGACCGCGCATCGCGCCGAGACCGAGCGCATGCAGGCGGCCGCCGAGCTGCTCGACATGCTCGGCGCCGACGTCAACCCGATGCAGCGCGTCTTCGCCTTCTTCCGCCTCGAGGGCATGCTCACCCGCATCGCGACGCCCTCGGTGGCCAGCTATGGACCGCGCCGCGTGCTCTATCCGCAGCTCGGCTCGATGCGCGACGACGGCGCTTCGTTCGGCGACGACCCGTGCCTGTTCGTCGACCGCTGCCTCGCGGACGAGGTCGTGCGCTATGCCGAGCGCCTCGCGCTGGAACGGCTCAAGTAGCGCGGCCCTCCGTGGCCGTCTGGGAAGCGGCCACGGAGGGCCGCGCTACTTGCTCATCCCATCGGGTAGCGGATCTCGCGCGACACCTCGTCGCAGGCCTTGAGCACGTCCTTGCTCAGCGTCACGTCGGCGGCGGCGAGGGTGGGCTCGAGTTGCTCGGCGCTGGTTGCGCCGATGATGGTCGAGCCGACGAAGTCGTGCGCCAGCGACCAGGCGATGGCCAGGGTCGCGACGTGCATGCCGGCGTCGGCGGCGATGCGGGCGAAGCGCGCGGTCGAGGCGAGCGTGCGTTCGTTGACGAAGCGCCGGGCCATGGTCTGCGAGCGCGGGTTGCCCTTGGCGTACGCCGAGAAGCGCGCGCCGGTGGGGTAGGCACCGTCCTGGTACTTGCCCGACAGCACGCCGCCGGCGAGCGGGCTGTAGGGCAGCAGGCTCACCGACTCGCGCCGGCATACCTCGGCGAGCTCATCCTCGAAGCGACGGTGGCAGAGGCTGAAATTGTTTTGGATGGTCTCGTAGCGCGCCAGGCCGTTGCGGTCGCTCGACCACAGGCTCTTGGTCAGGCCGTAGGCGGTTTCGTTGCTGCAGCCGGCGTAGCGGATCTTGCCGGCCTCGATCAGGCTGGTGAGCGCCTCCAGCGTCTCGTCGATCGGCACGCCGCGGTCGGGCCAGTGCGTCTGGTAGAGGTCGATGTAGTCGGTGCCGAGGCGGCGCAGGCTCCCCTCGACGGCGCGGACGATGTGGTGGCGGTCGAGCGAGGTATGGTTGGCGCGCACCGGGGCGACGAACCAGCCGGAGCCGGGTCCAGCCACCTTGGTGGCGACGATGACGCCGTCGCGCGGCTTGTCGGCCAGCCAGCGGCCGACGATCTCCTCGCTGCGGCCGGCGTACTTGACGTCCGGCGGCACCGGGTAGACCTCGGCGACGTCGAGGAAGTCGACGCCGGCGTCCCAGGCGCGGTCGAGGATCGCCAGGCTGGCGCGCTCGTCGGCCTGGTTGCCGAAGGTCATCGTGCCCAGGCAGATCTCCGACACCACCAGGCCGCTGCGGCCCAATCGACGCTGCTTCATCCGATCCTCCTCCGTCTGCGCGTGCGGCCAGCTTTACTCGCGGTGTGCGGCGCCCGGCAACCGCGGACGGCCCATCGCAGCCCGGGCGAGTTTCCGGTATACAGATCCTCACGTGCGAAGTGGGATGCGATGAGCGACCGTCCGCTGGCTGACCGCGACGAGGGCGTCCTGACCGAGAGCGAGAAGCGGCTCAAGATGCCGCCGCTCTACAAGGTGTTGCTACACAACGACGACTACACGACGATGGAGTTCGTCGTGCAGGTCCTGCAGAGCGTCTTCCACCGGTCGGCGGCCGATGCCACCCAGATCATGCTGCACATTCACCGCAGCGGCATCGGGGTGGCCGGCGTCTACACCCACGAGGTGGCGGAGACCAAGGTGACGCTGGTCGAGAAGCTGGCGCGCGACAACGAGTTTCCACTCAAATGCACCATGGAAGAGGCGTGAGAGAGGTGGTCCGCGAATCATGATGATCAGCCGTGAACTGGAGGTGACCCTGGGCCTCGCGCTGCGCGAGGCCATGCGCCGGCAGCACGAGTTCCTCACCCTGGAGCACGTGCTGTTCGCGCTGTTGCACGACAGCGATGTGTCCGACGTGGTGAAGCACTGCGGCGGCAACGTCGACGTGCTCAAGCGCGAGGTCGACAAGTTCCTCGCCGAGACCATGGAGGCGCTGCCCGACGCCGTGCGGCCCGAACCGCAGCAGACGCTCGGCTTCCGCCGCGTGCTGCAGCGCGCCGCGCTGCACGTGCAGTCGTCCGGCAAGGAGCAGATCAGCGGCCGCGACGTGCTGGTGTCGATGTTCCGCGAGACCGACTCGCATGCCGTCTACCTGCTGGAGAAGCAGGGCATCTCGCGGCTCGACGTGGTCAGCTTCATCTCGCACGGCGTCTCCAAGGTCGGCGGCGGCGAGGAGGACGAGGCGGGCGGCGGCGAGGGGGAGGACGGCGAGGCCGGCGAGGCGCCGAAACGCGGCGGCCGCAAGGCGCTGGAGGCCTTCGCGGTGAACCTCAATCAGCGCGCCGCCGAGGGCGACATCGATCCGCTGATCGGGCGCGAGGACGAGGTCGAGCGCACCATCCACGTGCTCTGCCGGCGCCGCAAGAACAATCCGCTCTACGTCGGCGACGCCGGCGTCGGCAAGACCGCTATCGCCGAGGGGCTGGCGCTGAAGATCCACCGCGGCGACGTGCCCGAGGTGTTGAAGGGCAGCACGATCTACGCGCTCGACATGGGCGCGCTGCTCGCCGGCACCAAGTACCGCGGCGAGTTCGAGCAGCGCCTCAAGGCGGTGATCACGGCGCTGAAGAAGGAGAGCGGCGCGGTGCTGTTCATCGACGAGATCCACACCGTGGTCGGGGCCGGCGCCACCAGCGGCGGCTCGATGGACGCCTCGAACATCCTCAAGCCGGTGCTGAGCTCGGGCAAGATCCGCTGCATCGGGTCGACCACCTACGACGAGTACCGCAACTACTTCGAACGCGACCACGCGCTGGCGCGGCGCTTCCAGAAGATCGAGGTCACCGAGCCCACCGTCGAGCAGACCTACCGCATCCTCAAGGGCCTGAAGGTGCACTACGAGCGCCACCACGGCGTCACCTATACCGGTGGGGCGCTGCGCGCCGCCGCCGAGCTGGCCGCCAAGCACATCAACGACCGTCGCCTGCCCGACAAGGCGATCGACGTGATCGACGAGGCCGCCGCGGCGATCAAGATCCTGCCCGCCTCGAAGCAGAAGAAGACGGTGCGTGCCGCCGACATCGAGCGCATCGTGGCGAAGATCGCGCGCATTCCGGCGCGCCACGTGTCGCTGTCGGACAAGTCGCGCCTGGAGCAGCTCGACGCCGATCTCAAGCTGTCGGTGTACGGCCAGGACGAGGCGATCGCCGCGGTGGCGACGGCGATCCGCGTGGCGCGCGCCGGGCTCGGCAAGCCGGACAAGCCGGTCGGCTCCTTCCTGTTCGCCGGCCCGACCGGCGTCGGCAAGACCGAGGTCGCCAAGCAGCTGGCGCACGTGCTCGGCGTCAGCTTCCTGCGCTTCGACATGAGCGAGTACATGGAGAAGCATACCGTGTCGCGCCTGATCGGCGCGCCGCCGGGCTACGTCGGCTTCGACCAGGGCGGCTTGTTGACCGAAGCGATCACGCGCAATCCGCACGCGGTATTGCTGCTCGACGAGATCGAGAAGGCGCATCCCGACCTGTTCAACGTCCTGCTGCAGGTGATGGACCATGCCACGCTGACCGACAACAACGGCCGCAAGGCCGACTTCCGCCACGTCATTCTGATCATGACCACCAACGCCGGCGCGCGTGAGATGGCCGGGCGCGCCATCGGCTTCGGCGGCCGTTCGACCGCCGAGCGCGGGCAGGAGGCGCTCGATCGCCTGTTCAGCCCGGAGTTCCGCAACCGGCTCGATGCGATCGTGCAGTTCGCGCCGCTCAGCCCCGAAGTGGCGGAGCGCGTGGTCGACAAGTTCGTCATGGAGCTCGACCTGCAGCTCAACGAGCGCAAGGTGTTCCTCTCGCTCACCCCGGCGGCGCGCAAGCATCTCGCGGAGAAGGGCTACGACCGCACCTTTGGCGCGCGTCCGATGGCGCGGCTGATCCACACCGAGATCAAGCAGCCGCTGGCCAACGAGCTGTTGTTCGGCCGTTTGCAGCAGGGCGGCCGGGTGACGGTGGACGTGGCGGACGGGAAGCTGGTGTTCCGCTACGACACGCCGGCAGCGGCGTCAGCCGCTGGCGCCGCGCAGCTGCTCGACGGCGAAGGGCATGATGATCAACAGCTGGACGGCGTCGAAGAACCCGTGCGCGACGATACAGGGCAGTAGACTGCCGGTGCGCCGGAAGGCCCAGCCGAGCGCCAGCGACACGGTGAAGACGCTCGCCATCAGCGTCGGCAACCCATAGCCGGCGTGGCTGAGGGCGAAGAGGATGCTGGACGGGATCCAGCCGATGCGCGGCTGCAGGAAGCCGCGGTAGAAGGCCTCCTCGACCGTCATCGCGACGAAGATCACCAGCAGCTTGCGGCTCAGCGGCAGCTCGGCGAGCCAGAGCAGCAGCGGCGGCACGTCGAACGGGTCGCCGAGCGTGGCGCCGCTGCCGCCATCCCAGCCGATGCCGGCCAGGATCATCGCGACGACGCCACTGGTCAGCATCGCCGCCGCCCAGCCGATGGCGCCGACCTGCAAGCCGAGCGGCAGGTCGGGCGGCGTGGCGGTCTCCAGGCGGATGAAGCGCAGGAGCGGCTGCGGGTAGGCGAGCGCCCACCACAGGAGCAGGAAGCCGACCAGCACCAGGTGGGTGGTGAAGAGCGCCGGGAACCACAGCGTCTCGGGATCGATCGCCGCCGCATCGCCCGGCTCGATGGTCGGGTAGAAGACGGTCAGCACCAGCACCACCCAGAGCAGCAGCAGCGCCGCCGCGCGGCGCGGCAGGTTGGCGAATTCCTCGCGCAGGCAGCGCAGCCGGCCGCTGACCGCGAAAGCGAGCAGGCACACGACGCCGAGCCCCGCCGCGTAGAACGGTTCGGGCCCGAGCTGCGCCAGCAGGGCAGCCGGGTCGGTGACCGGAAAGGTCGGCGTCAGCTCAGGCGTCACCGATCACCGGGTCGATGCGTTGCCGCGAGGCTCGGGTGGTCAGGCCGTGGATCGTGCATGCGGGGACGCGATCAGTAGTGCATCAGCATGAAGGTGGCGACCTGGACGATGAACACCGGCACTGCCAGCGCGACGCCGCGCCCGCGCGTCGCCCCGGTCGCGGCGCGCAGCGCCACGACGGTAGCGGCGAACGTCCAGGCCAGCAGGGTGATGTCGGCGACCTGCAGCAGGCTGTCCGGCAGATAGGCACCGAAGGCGACGAAGATGGTCGGCGCATCGGCGTAGCCGAGCGTGCGCAGCAGCGTCTTGTAGTCGGTCGGCGCTCCGGCGAGCCGGGTGATCGCGAGAGCCGCGCCGCCGATCACCAGCCAACGCACCACCGCGAGCAGCGCGAAGACGAACAGCGCCAGCGCCCACAGTCGTTCGACCTGGCTGAGATCGTAGACGACGCCCGACTCGCGCAGCAGCGCGATGAGACAGACGAACGCGCCGACCGGACCGGTGCCGCCGGCGTCGGCGGCGACCAGTCGATAGAAGGCGCCGTCGAGGCGCAACGCCGACCACAGGCGCTGCACGATCGGGCCGCCGGTGGGGCCGAACGGGCGCGGGGTCGAAACCGGGTCAGCCGCCATCGTCGCCGCATACACCGTCGCGCGCCGCGCCGGAACCCGCCTTTACTCGCCGCGGGGGCTTGCGTAAGACCATCGCCGAACCACCGCGGCAGGAGGCATCATGAGCGACACGTTGTACGAGAGTGCGGTCGAGGGGCTGCCGCTGCTGTTTCGCGGCAAGGTACGCGACGTCTACGACCTGGGCGACGCGCTGATGGTGGTGACCAGCGACCGGCTGTCGGCGTTCGACGTCGTGCTGCCGACCCCGATCCCCGACAAGGGGCGCGTCCTCACCGCGCTCTCGAGCTTCTGGTTCGAGCGCACCCGCCACCTGGTGCAGAACCATCTGCTCGACCGCCGCCTGGAGGACGTCGTCCCCGCCGCCTGGGTCGACCGCCTGCGCGGGCGCACCCAGATCGTGCGCAAGGCCAAGCCGCTGCCGGTCGAGGCGGTGGTGCGCGGCTATCTCGTCGGCTCCGGCTGGGAGGAATACAAGAAGCACGGCACCGTCTGTCAGGCGCCGCTGCCCGCCGGCCTGCGCCAGGCCGACAAGCTGCCGGCGACGATGTTCACGCCGTCGACCAAGGCGCCGCAGGGCGAGCACGACGAGAACATCTCCTTCGCGCAGGCGGAGCACCTGCTCGGGGCGGACGTCGCCGCCCGCGTGCGCGACCTGAGCATCGCGATCTACGAGTTCGGCGCCGCCTACGCCGAGCAGCGCGGCATCATCATCGCCGACACCAAGTTCGAGTTCGGCGTCGTCGATGGGGCGATCATCCTGATCGACGAGGTGATGACGCCCGACTCGTCGCGCTTCTGGCCGCGTAGCGAGTACCAGGTCGGCATCTCGCCGCCGAGCTTCGACAAGCAGTACGTGCGCGACTACCTGACGCAGATCGGCTGGAACAAGCAGCCGCCCGGGCCCGAGCTGCCGGAGGAGGTCGTGCGCAAGACCTCCGAGAAGTACCGGGAGGCGCTGAAGCGCCTGACCGAATAGGGAGAACTGGTAGCGCGGCCCACCAATGCCGCCAGCAGTTGAAGGCGGCCGCGGAGGGCCGCGCAGCCGTATCGGTCCAAGACACGCGCGGCGCACGCCGTC
>JANRJF010000414.1:0-11984 GCA_033764095.1 Deltaproteobacteria bacterium
GATCGCCACGCCGCCGGTCGGTGCATCGTTGAGGTTGGCCACTGCCGCGGTCGCCGCGCGCCAGCGCGATGGCGGACAGGCCGAGGTGGAGCGGCGCGCGCAACGTCCATTCCATCGCCGCCGGATCGCGCTCGGCGTCGGCCCTGGCGGCCAGGTAGACCGTCGCGGCGGCGTCGACGTCGCCGGCCAGCAGGGCGACGAAGCCGGACACCACCGCGCCGAGCGCGCTGCCGAACTCGTGCCCCGCGTCGCGTGCGGCGGCGTAGGCGGCATCGGCGCGCGCCCGCGCCACTGCGACGCGCCCGCCTTCGGCGAGCGTCCAGGCGATGAACTGCTCGAAGACCAACTGCCACAGGCGGTGGCCGTCGCGCTCGGCGATGCGCGTCGCCTCCGCCAGCGCCTGCAGCAGTCGCGGCCAGTCGCCCATGTGCAGCAGCGCCCAGCAGCGATGCCACTGCGCCAGCATGCCGGTGCCGCCGTCGTGCGCCAGCACCAGCGCCTCGTCGGCGCTGGCACAGGCGCCGGCGTAGTCGCCGCGCAGGTTGAGGAAGAAGGCGTGCATGCCGAGATGCAGCGCCAGCGGTGCGTCCAGCCTGGCGGCGCGCAGCGCGGCGACGGCGTCGGCGACGGCCGCGGCCTCGGCGGCCCGCCAGCCGTGCTGGCGCGCCCACCAGTAGGCGTGCGCGGCGCGGGCGCGGACCTGCAGATCCGCCGACGCCGCGGCGCTGCGCGCCACCGCCTCGGCGGCCGCGGCGAGACCGCGGGCGCGGTCGCGCAGCGACCAGGCGGAGCTGAGCGCCAGCCGCGCGCGCACTTCCTCGTCGAGCGCGCCGGCCGCGTTGGCCGCGGCGGTGAGCGCCTCCAGATCCTCGATCGCCGCCGACACGGCGCCGGTGGCGAGCGCCGCGAAGCCGCGTTGTTCGAGCAGCGCGCGCCGCGTCTGTGCCTGCAGCTCGTCCGGCAGCCGCTCGACCAACGCCAGCGCGCGACTCAGGTCGGCGCTCGCTTCGCGATGCGCGTGGCGCGCCGCCGCGGTCCGCGCCGCGAGCAACAGGGCGGGGACGGCGCGCAGCGCATCGCGTCCGGCCTCGAAGTGGTGCGCCAGCTCGGTGGCGACGGCGCGCGGCCGCGCGGCGTGGATGCGCGCCAGCCACTCGCCGAAGCGCAGGTGGGCGCGGGTGCGCGCCGCCGCCGGCACGCGCGCCGCGAGCCCGCTGCGGTAGAGGCTGTGGGTGAAGCGATAGCGGCCGCTGGCGCTGCCGTCGGGCAGCTCTTCCACGCCGATGGCGCGGATCCAGTGCGTCGCGTGCGCCAGGCGCTCGCAGCGCGCCTCGACCTCGACCGCATCGGCATCCAGCGCCGCCGCCAGTGCCGCCGCGCCGATCGGGTCGCCGCCCAGCGCCGCCGTCTGCAGCAGCTCGCGATCCTCCGCGTCGAGGCGTTCGATCTGCTGCTCGACCAGCGTGCGCAGGCCGTCGGGCACGCGCGCCGCGATTGCCTCCAACGCGTCGCCCAGCACCCAGCCGTCGTCGCGCCGCAGCAGCGCGCCGCCGCTCATCCACTCGTCGAGCGCCGCGACCATGAACAAGGGATTGCCGTCGGTGCGCCGCAGCAGCGCGTCCGCCAACCCCGCCGGCGGCTGGCTCTCCAGCCGCTGCGCCAGGTAGGCGGCGACGTCGGCCTCGTCGAGCGGGCCGAGCGCGATCTCGTATGAGCAACGCTGCTCGACCAGGCGCTGCTTCACCGCCTTGATCTGATGGTCGGCGAGGATGACGTCGACCGGGCGATACGAGCCGAGCAGCAGCAGGCGGGCCGGTGCGCGGTGCGTTGCCAGGCGCGTGATCACGTCGAGCGTCGACGGATCGCTCCAATGCAGATCTTCCAGCACCAGCACCAACGGCGCGATGGCGGTGAACGCCTCCAGCGCGTCGGTCAGCTCGCGCAGCATGCGCTCGCGGGTGCCGCCGGCGCGCGCCGCCTGCAGCGCGGCGCGCTCGTCGTCGCGCAGCAGACCGGGCAGCTCGGCCAGCCAGGTCGGCGCGCGCTCGCGCAGCACGGCGCGCAGCGCCTCGCGTCCGAGCTCTCGGCACAGCCGCGCCAACCCGTCGAGCAGCGGCAGGTAGGCCTCGCCGGCGCCGAAGTGCTCCTGGCAGCGGCCGCGCGCGATCGCCACGCCGGCGCGCGCCACCTCGTCGAGCAGCGCCTCGATCAGGCTGGACTTGCCGATGCCGATCTCGCCGGTGACGAACACCGCCTGCCGCTCGCCGGCGGCGGCGCGCTGCAACGCCGCGCGCAGCGCCGCCAGCGGTGCATCGCGTCCGATCAGGCGCGGCGGCGCGGCGGCGACCAGCGGCGCCGGCGCCGCGTGCGCCACCGCGCCGATGAAGCGGTAGCCGCGCCGGTGCGCGGTGGCGATGAAGCGCGGCGCGGCGACCGAGTCGCCGAGCGCGCGGCGGATCTCGCGGATGCAGACCTTGAGCGACGCATCGCTCACCGCCGTGTCCGGCCACACCGCGTCGAGCAGCTCGTCCTTCAGCACCAGGCGGCCGCGCTCGGCGACCAGACAGCGCAGCACCGCCGACGCCTTGGGCGTCAGCGCCACCGCCTCCTCACCGCGCCACAGCGCCTCGCGGCTGAGGTCGAAACGGAACTCCGCGAACCGCACCTCGTTCACCGGCTCCCTCCGGGCGCGTACCTACCACATACGGGCAGGCCGACGAGTCGAATCGCCCACCCATCGGCCGAATTCGGAATGCAAGTACAATCTGGCCGACAGTTCAATTTGTGCCCGACCTCGGGCAAAATAGTTGAGTTTGAGCTCCCGGAATGGTCTTTTTGCCCCTGATGGAAGCGGCGGGCGAGTTCGAGGCGTTGGTCGGCCACCTGGAGCGGACGACGCGCCTCAACCGGGCGGAGGCGGAGCGGGTGGTGGCCGAGGTATTGGCCTACTTCTGCGAGCCGCTCGAGGGCTTCGTCGCCCGGCGCCACGCCGAGCTGCAGGCCGAGGAGCTCAAGAACCCGGAGATCTTCGCCCGCATCCTCGCCGAGCTGCGCGCCCGCCGCTTCGCCGCTCCGCCGCTGAGCGAACGGCAGATACGGAGAATGGTCTACGGATGAGGCGGAAGCGTGACCGGTGACCAGTGACCGGTGACCGGTGGCCGGTACGACCCGCCAGGCCGGTGTGGTCCGTCTTTGCAGTCACCGGTCACGCTTTTCGTCAGGAGGAAGCATGTGCGGAATCGTCGGATACGTCGGCCGGCAGGATGCGTTGCCGATCCTGGTCGCCGGGCTGCATCGGTTGGAGTATCGCGGCTACGACTCGTCGGGCGTGGCGGTGCACACGCGCGCCGGGCTGAAGGTGCACAAGGCGGCGGGCAAGATCCGGCAGATGGAGGCGACGCTGCCGCGGCGTCTGAAGGGCACCACCGGCATCGCGCACACCCGCTGGGCGACGCACGGTGAGCCGAACGACGTCAACGCGCATCCGCATCTCGACTGCAGCGGGCAGATCGCGCTGGTGCACAACGGCATCATCGAGAACGCCGCGCAGCTGCGCGCCGAGCTCGAGGCGTCGGGGCACGTCTTCAAGTCCGACACCGACACCGAGGTGCTGGCGCACCTGATCGAGGCGATCGGCGGCGAGCTCGACCAGGCGGTGCGCCAGGCGCTGTCGGCGATCCAGGGGACCTACGGCCTGGCGGTGCTCGACGCGCGGCAGCCGGATCGCATCGTCGCGGCGCGCAACGGCAGCCCGGTGGTGATCGGGCTGGGCGACAAGGAGATGTTCGTCGCCTCCGACGTCGCCGCGCTGGTGCGCTACACCGAGCAGGTCGTCTACCTCGACGACCGCGAGGTCGCGATCGTCGACGCCGGCGGCTACCGCACGGTGACGCTCGACGACCAGCCGACCAGCAAGGCGCCGGCGACCATCCAGTGGGGGCACGAGGCCTACGACCGCGGCGAGCACGAGCACTACATGCTGAAGGAGATCCTCGAGCAGCCCGAGGCGTGCGAGCGCACGCTCAAGGGGCGGCTGGACCTGCAGTTCAACACCGCCCATCTCGGCGGCCTCAACCTGACGCCGCGCGACCTGCTCGACATCAAGCGGGTGAAGATCCTCGGCTGCGGCTCGGCGTACTACTCCGGCATCGGCGGCGCGCACCTGATCGAGTCGCTGACCCGCGTGCCGGCCGATGCCGAGCCGGCCTCCGAGTTCCGCTACCGCAACCCGGTGATCGAGAAGGACTGCCTGTACGTGGCGGTGAGCCAGTCGGGCGAGACGGCGGACACGCTGGCCGCCGTGCACGAGGTGCAGCGCAAGGGCGGGCGCGTGCTCGGCGTGGTGAACGTCGTCGGCTCGAGCATCGCGCGCGCCTGCGACGGCGGCATCTACATGCACGCCGGGCCGGAAGTCTCGGTGGCGTCGACCAAGACCTTCACCTGCACGCTGGTCGCCTTCGCGCTGCTGGCGCTCTACCTCGGCCGCATCCGCGACCTCTCGCCGGCGCAGGGCAAGCGGCTGATCGACGGCCTGCAGAAGTTGCCCGAGCAGATGCGCGAGATCCTGCGCGGCGCCGAGCGCGTGCGCGACGTGGCGCGCAAGTACGCCGGGCGCGGCAACGCTTTCTTCATCGGCCGCGCCAACGGCTATCCGGTGGCGCTGGAGGGGGCGCAGAAGCTGAAGGAGATCGCCTACGTCCACGCCGAGGCCTATCCGGCCTCGGAGCTCAAGCACGGCCCGCTGGCGCTCATCTGCCCGGAGACGCCGACCTTCGTGCTGTTGCCGCGCGATCACCTCTACGAGAAGTCGATCTCTTCATTGGAAGAGATCCGCGCCCGCCGCGGGCCGGTGATCGCCGTCACCGAGCCGGGCGACGAGCGGCTGCCCGGCAAGGTCGACGACATCCTCGCGGTGCCGCCGAACGAGGACGAGCTCAACCCGATCCTGCTGACGCTGCCGCTGCAGCTGGTCGCCTACTACGCGGCGGTCGAGCTCGGTCGCGACGTCGACCAGCCGCGCAATCTGGCCAAGAGCGTGACGGTGGAGTGAGCCGCCGGCGCTTCGGTTGACTCGCTGCGGCGTCTCGGCGAGCGTCCGCCGACGGAGGACCGCATGGCCGAAGAGATCCTGCTGGTCGACGTCGCCGACGGCGTCGCCACCGTCACCCTGAACCGTCCGGCGGCGATGAACGCGCTGTCGCGGGCGCTGCGCCGCGCGCTGGTAGCGGCGTTCGCGCGCCTGCGCGATGCCGAGGACGTCGACGTCGTCATCCTCACCGGCAGCGGGCGCGCCTTCTGCGCCGGGCTCGATCTGAAGGAGCTCGGCGGCGAGAGCGGCGCCGCCGACGACGCCGAATCGGCGGTGGCCGGCGCCGACGTGGTCGGCGCGGTCCAGCACTGCGGCAAGCCGGTGATCGGCGCCATCAACGGTTTCGCCATCACCGGCGGCTTCGAGCTGGCGCTGGCCTGCGACGTGTTGATCGCGGCGCGCGGCGCGCGCTTCGCCGACACCCACGCGCGCGTCGGCATCATGCCGGGCTGGGGCCTGAGTCAGAAGCTGTCGCGCACCATCGGCATCTACCGCGCCAAGGAGCTGTCGCTGACCGGCAACTACCTGAGCGCCGAGCAGGCGGAGGCCTGGGGGCTGGTGAACCGCGTCGTCGAGCCCGAAGCGCTGCTCCCCGCCTGCCGCGCACTGGCCGCCGACATGCGCTCCTGCGAGCCGGCGGTGATGCGTGCCTACAAGCGCGTCATCGACGCCGGCTACGCCGAGAGCTTCGGCCGCGGCCTGCAGATCGAGCAGGAGGCGGCGCGCGCGCATGCGCGCACCATCACGCCGCAGGGCGTCGCGTCGCGCCGCGCCGCCGTGCAGGCGCGCGGCCGCACGCAGAGCGAATGAACGGAGCAGGCGCGGCTCTTCACGGCTTCGGCACGTGCAGGGTCTTGCTGATCATCAGGCTGCCGGAGATCGCGAACAGCAGCACCGCGAGGTGGAAGGGCACGCCGAACGGCGCGACGCGGCCGAGCGCGTCGGCGGCGTAGAGGGCGAGCACCAGGGCGAGCGGGATCAGGCTGGTCGGGATCGGCGTGCCTTCGAAGTAGCGCACCTTGCCGGCTTCGTCGCTCAGCGCCTCGGCGGTGATGTTGTAGCGCGCCAGGCGGCTGAGGCCGCAGAGGACGAAGTAGACCAGCGCCGCCTGGTCGAGCGCGGTGTCGAGGCCGACCGCGTAGGCGATGCTGGCCGGGGCGACGCCGAACGAGATCAGATCGGCGAGTGAATCGAGCTCGCGGCCGAGCGGCGACTGCTTGTGGCGCCAGCGGGCGATGCGGCCGTCGAGTACGTCGAAGACGACCGCCAGCGGGATCAGCGCCGCCGCCAGCCACAGCGAGCGCGCATCCTGGGTGCCGACGAAGCGCATGGCGTGGAACACCGCGACCACCCCGCAGCCGCCGTTGGCGATGGTGAACAGGTCGGCAACGTGGAAGCTGCGCAGCATCGAGAAGTGCTTCATGCGCGTCCCCTCTAGCCGAGCCGCGCGGCGCGGCGAAAGACGAAGCCGGGCGGCGCGCAAATTCCCCTCGTTACACCCCGCGGCTCTGCTATCGTGGAGACCGCTGCGCAGGCGCGCAGGCATGAGCGACGTGCCCACTCCCGGCGAAGCCGAACAGGCCGCGTATCCGCGCTGGCTGTCCGACGCGATCCAACTCGCGCCGGTGGGGATCTTCGTCACCGATGCGGCCGGCGAGTGCCTGCTGGTCAATCAGCGCTGGAGCGCGATCACCGGCCTGCCCGCCGAGGCGGCGCGTGGGCGCGGCTGGACGGCGATCCTGCACGACGGCGACGCCGACGCGGTGGTCGCCGACTGGCTCGACGCGGTGCGCGGCGGGCGCGCGGTGACGCGCGAGTTCCGCCTCCGGCAGGCGGACGGCGCGCGGCGCTGGGTGCACGTCTTCTCGGTGCCCATCTTCCGTCCCGACGGCGGCCTGATCGGCTTCGTCGGCATCCTCGCCGACGTCTCCGAGGCGCGCGAGGTCGAGCGCACCTACCGCACCCTGGTCGAGCACTCGCTGCAGGGCTACCTGGTCTACCAGGACGGGCGCGCGGTGTTCGCCAATCCGGCGTTCAGCGAGATCACCGGGTACGAGCGCGACGAGGTGTTGAGCCCGAACAGCAACGTCGGCCTGCGCGCCCTGCATCCCGACGACCGCGCGCGCGTCGTCGAGCACGCCGTGCGCTACCTGTCGGCCGAGCCGGTCTCGCCGCGCCTGTCGACGCGCATCGTGCGCAAGGACGGCGCCGAGCGCTGGCTCGAAGCCTTCATGAGCCGCATCGAGTACCACGGCCGTCCGGCGCTGCAGGTGGTGTACGTCGACCACACCGAGCGCCATCAGATGGAGCGCGGCCTGCAGCACCTCAACGCGGAGCTGGAGGGGCGCGTGCGCGAGCGCACCGCGCAGCTCGAAGGGGCGCTGCACGAGCTGGAGTCGTTCAGCTATTCGGTGTCGCACGATCTGCGCGCGCCGCTGCGCGCCATCGACGGCTTCAGTCAGGCGCTGTTGGAGGACTACGGCGCCCTGCTCGACGCGCGCGGGCGCGGCTACCTGGATCGCGTGCGGCACGGCGCGCGCCGCATGGGCGAGCTGATCGACGACCTGCTGACGCTGGCGCGGGTCATGCGCACCGAGCTGTCGCGCGAGACCGTCGACCTGAGTGGACTGGCGCGCGAGGTGGTCGACGAGCTGCGCCGCGCGCAGCCGGGCCATACACCGTCGGTGACCATCGGCAGCGGGCTGGTCGCCAGCGGCGATCCGACGCTGCTGCGCAGCCTGCTCGGCAACCTGATCGGCAACGCCTGGAAATTCAGCGGCACGCGCGCCGCGCCGCAGATCGAGTTCGGCGCCGCCGCCGGCCAGCCGCCGGTCTACTTCGTGCGCGACAACGGCGTCGGCTTCGACATGACCTACGCCGACAAGCTGTTCGGCCCCTTCTCGCGCCTGCACAACCCGGACGAGTTCGAGGGCACCGGCATCGGCCTCGCCACGGTGCACCGCATCGTGGCGCGCCACGGCGGCCGCGTCTGGGCCGAGTCGGCACCGGAACAGGGCGCGACGTTCTACTTCACGCTGGGATGACGGCGAGCGGAGCGTTGGGGCCCGTGTGATCTCGGGCTCGGGCGCGCCACCCAGGAGGGTCCTGTGAGCCCGAGCCCCAGCCGCAGCCCGAGCCCGAATCAGACGGCTTACCCGTCGCTCATCCAACCGCCCGATCCAACCACGCGCCGATCAGCGGCACGTCGGTGAAGCCCGGCAGGCGCTGGATGGTACGGTCGACGATCTGTGCGGCGGCGCGGCCGTCGGGACCGGAGAACAGGTAGGCGCCGAGCGCGCGCAACTCGGCATCGGGCTGCACGTCGTGACCGACCGGCGCCCAGAAGCGCTCGACGAGCCCGCGCACGACGCGCCGCGTCAGCGCCGAGGCGGCAAGGCGGCGCTCGGCGTGCGCGTAGTAGAAGGCGAAGTGGCGCGACTCGTCGCGCGCGATGTGGCCGAGCAGGGCGCGCAGGGCCGGGTGCTCGACGAGCGCCGCCAGGCGGCGGTACGCGGTCAGCGCGGTGATCTCGTTGATCGCCCCCCAGGTCATGTGCACCGCCAGGAACTGCGGCCACGCCGCCGACAGCGCCGCGATGGCCGTCGCCTCGACGCGGGCGCGCCACGAGCGTGCCTGGCGGGTGCGCAGCGCCGGCGGGTGGCCGCTCGCCGCCAGGGCGCCGGCGAGGGCGCGTCCGTGCGCGGTCTCCTCGTAGAACCAGCAGGCGAAGAAGGCCGCCATCTCCGGGTCGTCGATGGCGCGCGTCGACAGCAGCTCGCGCAGGTAGACGATGGTATGGCTCTCGACGTCGGCCATGTACGACAGCGCGCGGATCGCGTCGCGCGGAAGCGGGTGCCGAGCGAACGCATCGGCATCGACGATCGCCGGATCGGCGACCGGCGACCGACTCGGCCACGGGGACAGCGATGGCGGTTGCATTGCCAGATCCTACGGCATCGGCGGGCACTTGGATGCCCCAGTTCCTGCCTGCGCGGCATGGCCGCACCGCAGCCAGTCGCGCGCTTGCGATCCGCGCCGCCGCCGGGGCAGCATCGGCGCTGGGGGAATCGCACGGCATGGCGATGGGGGCGCGCATTGCATGGGGAGGCTGCCTGGCGTGGCTGCTGCTCGCGCCCGCCGGCGCCACCGAGACGGCACGCCAGATTCTCGACCGCCAGCGTGCGCTCGACCGCGGCGAGCGGCACTGGACGGCGCGCCATCAGCAGCTGGCGCTGGAGGTGATCGACCCACGCCGCGCGCCGCGCAGGCTCACCCTCGACCTGTTCGACAAGCGCTACCCGCACGACGAGCAGCGCACGATGGCCTACTTCTCGGCGCCGGAGAGCGTGAAGGGCACGGCGTTCTTCGCCGTCACGCGGCCCGACCGCGCCGCCGACCAGTGGCTGTGGCTGCCGGAGGCGCGGCGCGCGCGCCGCATCGGCGGCGAGGCGCGCAAGCAGGGCTTCATCGGCACCGACTTCACCTACCACGACCTCGACCTGCTGGCGGAGATGCCGTCGTGGACCGAGGCCGACGCCGCGTCGTCGCTGGAGGGCGAGGCGACCATCGACGGCACGCCCTGCTACGTCATCGCACTGACGCCGACGCGCGCCGACATCGGCTACGAGCGCATCGTGTTATGGCTCGGGCGCGACGATCTGGTCGCCCGCCAGGTGGACTTCTTCGAGGAGGCGCCGGCGGGCGGCTGGTTCGGCTTGGGCGCCGCCGAGACGCCGCCGACGCGCCGCTTCACGCAGCGCGACGTGCGCCGCGTCGGCGCCATTCCGGTCGCCTTCCGGGCCGAGGTCGAGACCCCCGGCGCCGGCAGCAAGACCGTCGTGACCTTCTCCGAGGTCGGCTTCGACCAGGCGTTGCCCGACGAGCTCTTCACCCAGCCGGCGATGGAGTGGGGGCGCTACACGATCGAGCGGTAGCGGCACGGCGGCGTTGCCGTCGCGCCATCACGATCCGCGCTGGCGCCGTTGCAGCGCAGACCGCCGTCGCCCCCGACCGGCGGGCGTGCCGGTCAATCCGCCGCGACACACGCGGGGGGCGCCGCCTCGCTCGGACGGACCTCGCGCACGATGGCGCCATCGCGCAGCTCGATGGTGCGGTGCCCGTAGGTGGCGGCGAAGGCGCTGTGGGTGACCATCACCACCGTGAGGTCCTGCTCGGCGTTCAGACGGCGCAGCAGGTCGAGGATCGCCTGGCCGGTGCGCGAATCGAGGTTGCCGGTCGGCTCGTCGGCCAGCAGCAGGCGCGGCTTGGTCGCCAGCGCGCGGGCGATGGCGACGCGCTGCTGCTCGCCGCCGGAGAGCTCGGCGGGGCGGCGCCGGTGCGCGGTGGGCTCGACGCCGACCAGCTGCAGTGCCGCGTGCGCCTCGGCGCGCGCCGCCGGCCAGCCGACGCCGCTGAACTCCAGCGGCCAGGCGACGTTCTCCTCGACCGTGAAGGTCGGGAACAGGTTGAAGCTCTGGAAGACGAAGCCGACGTGCTGCAGGCGCAGGTCGCTGCGCTCGTCGTCGGAGAGCGCGGAGAGGTCCTGGCCGGTGACCACGACGCTGCCCTGGTCGGGGGTGTCGAGCCCGGCGAGCAGGTTGAGCAGCGTGCTCTTGCCGCAGCCGCTCGGGCCCATCACCGAGACGAACTCGCCGCGTGCCACGCGCAGCGTGATGTCGGCGACCGCCGGCACGCGCTGGCGGCCGGCGACGTAGGTCTTGCTGGCCCGACGGACGTCGATCAGCGGTTGGCGGTCGGCTGGCATGCGTCCTCCGTCACTCGTAGCGCAGCGCCTCGGCGGGGCTCTGACGACCGGCGCGGCGCGCCGGCAGGGCGGCGGCGAGCAGGCTGATCGCCACCGTCGCCACCGCGACGGCGGCGCTCTCGCGCCACGGCAGGTGCAGATCGAACAGCCAGCCGAGCAGGCGCGGAAAGGTGGCGCGCACCCACAGCGCGCCCATCGCGGTGCCGCACAACGCCGCCAGCCCCAGGCCGCTGAGGCCGAGCCACAGCGACTCGACCAGTACCAGGCGGCGCACCGCGGCGCGCCGCACGCCGACCGCGCGCAGCGTGCCGAGCTCACGGGTGCGCTCCATGACGCCGGCGGCGAGCGTGTCGGCGAGGCCGAGCAGCACGACGATGAAGACGGTGCCGGCGAGCACGTGCGCGCCGACGAAGGCGCGCCGCACCTGGTCGGCGAAGTACTGCACGATCTCGCCGGCGAACAGGATGCGTAGCGCGTAGCGCTCGCCGAGCCCGGCGCGGATCGCGGCCGCGGCGGCGCTCGGCGAGGTGCCGGGCGCGAGCGTGACGTAGACGCGGCTGACGCGTGGATCGCGCCAGTGGCGCAGGTAGACGGCGCGGCTCAGCTCCAGCGTACCGCGCGGCGACGCGTAGTCGACCGTCGTACCGGCGATCGGCAGGCGCAGCGGGCCGGACGGCGTCTGCAGCGTGATCACCGCGCCTTCGGCGAGGCCGAAGGTCTGCAGGAAGTTGGTCGAGGCGACCACCGCAGCGCCGTCGCGGACGCGCTCCCAGACGCCGTGGCGCGCGGCGCCGACCAACGGCCAGGCGCCGAAGCGCGGGCTGGCGAAGTAGGCCGGGTCGAAGGCGTTGAGGCTGATCGGTCCGCCGCCGAAGCTCACCTCCGTCGTGCGCAGGCCGGCAACGCCGGCGACGCCGGGCAGCGCGGCGAGCGCGTCGACCAGGGCATCGTCCACCGGCGCCTCGACGAAGCCCGCGGCGATATGCGCCGAGCTGACGGTGAGGTCGGCGCGCAACGCCGCCGACAGCGTGTCGATCACCGAGCGTTCGAAGCTGCGCCCGATCACCAGCAGCCAGAAGACGATGCCGAGGCCGACGCCGATCATGGCGATGGTCAGCCCGGCGCGCCGCT
>JANRJF010000415.1:0-20154 GCA_033764095.1 Deltaproteobacteria bacterium
CGCGTGCGCGCCGACCCGCGCTACGACGGCGTGCCGCTGGTGCTGCTCTCCTCGGTGGCGGCGCTGCGCGAGGTGCGCGCCGCGCTGTTCGCCGCCATGCTCGCCAAACCGGTGCGCCAGTCGGTACTGCTGCGCACCCTGCGCGAAGTGCTTGGCGAGCCGACCGCGCGGCGCGTCGCGGCGCGTCCGGCGCGCGCGCCCACGCCGATCGCCACGCCGCCGCCGGGTGCGCGCCGCGTCCTGTTGGCGGAGGATAACGCGGTCAACCGCACCGTCGCGCTGCGCATGCTGGAGAAGCTCGGCTGCGCCGCCGACGCGGTGGAGAACGGCAAGCTGGCGATCGAGGCGGCCAGCCGGACCACCTACGACCTGATCCTGATGGACGTGCAGATGCCGGTGATCGACGGCTTCGAGGCCACCGCCGCCATCCGCCGTCTGCCCGACGCCGGCGGCCGCGCCCCGATCGTCGCCATGACCGCGCACGCCATGCAGGGCGACCGCGAGCGCTGCCTGGCCGCCGGCATGGACGACTACCTCTCCAAGCCGATCGTCCTCGCCGCGCTCGCCGAGATGCTCGACCGCTGGGTGGCGAGCAAGGCCGACGCCCCGCTCGCCGTCGTCTCCGACGCCTCGGCGTAGATCCGCCGCGTCCGTTCGACCCAACGCCGTCACGCCGGCGCAGGACGCGCTGCCGGCGACCGCAACGGCAGCACCCGGCACGCCACCGGCGGTGCTGCGCCCGGTCGCGTTTCGACGCCGCCGCCCACCGGCGGTGCTGCGCACCGCCGGCCGACACGAGGTCGGCCGGCTACCCAGGACGGGCTTGGGCAACCGACGACCGGTGCCGTGCCTGGGCACAGTTGCGCGACGGCGCAGGACGCGCTGCCGGCGACCGCAACGGGCGAGCGCACATCGCAAGCCCCATCCGGACCTTCTCCCGGGTGCGCGGGGGGCGGAGGACCGCAGGACCTCAGCGCGCGACGAACTCGCGCGGCGAGACGCCGGTCCAGCGCTTGAAGGCGCGCGAGAAGGTGCTGGTGTCGGCGAAGCCGAGCACGAAGGCGATCTCGGTGACCGACAGGCGGCCCTCGGCGACGTAGGTGCGCGCCAGGCTGACGCGCGCCTCGTCGAGCAGCGCCCTGAACGAGGTGCCCTCGGCGGCGAGGTGGCGCTGCAGGTTGCGCGCGCTCATGCCGAGCGTGCGCGCGACGGCGGCCTTCGACGGTGCGCCGTCGGGCAGCGCGTCGAGCAGCGCCTGCTGCACGCGGCTCGACAGCCGCGACTGCTCCAGCCGCGCCAGGTAGCGCACCATCACCTCGTCGTTGCCGCGCGCCAGCTCGGCGTTGCCGGCCGGCAGGCGATCCTCCAGATCGCCGCGCGCGAACTCCAGCGCGTTGCGCGGCGCGCCGAACTGCACCGCAACGTGGAAGAGGCGCCGATACGGATGCTCGTCGGGCGGCGCCGGGCGCGCGAGGTGTACGGCGAGGGGATCGCAGCCGCGCGGACCGTGCAGCAGGCGCGCCTGGCGCACCACCACCGCGGCGATCGCGTCGACCGCCTGCGGCGGCACGCCGGGCTGCGCCGAGACGTCGATCTCGAAGCGGTAGCGGTCGCCCGCCTCGACCAGGCGCAGCTCCAGCACGTCGCCGATCAGCCGCCGGTAGCGGATGATGCGCTCCAGCGCCTCCTTGAGCGTCAGGCTGGCGGCGACCGCGTAGCCGAGCGCGTGGAAGGTGGTCTGCGCCGGGTAGCGCGCCACCTCCAGCCCGAAGGCGGTGTCGCCGGTCGCCTCCACCGCCAGCTCCCACAGCTGGTTCAGCGCGGCGCGCGGCACGCGCGCGTCGGGACCGAGCTGGTCGGGATCGATGCCCGCCCGCCGCGCCACCGCGCCGGCGTCGACCCCGCGCGCCGCCAGCGCGCGCAGGATGGTGGCCGACCAGGTGGCCAGGGTGGAGGAGGTGCCGCGCAGGCTCATGCGGTTTGGCTCGGCCGGCCAAGACAATGGCCTGCACGGCAAAGCGAGGCAACGGCCGCCTCGGCTATGGTAGCGGCGTAGGTTGCAGCGACGGAGGCCCGATCCCATGAGCGACCCGATCATCCGCGTCAGCGACATCGCCTTCCCGCGCTTCCAGGCGCCCGACCTGGACGTGATGGAGGCGTTCCTGACCGACTTCGGTATGCAGCGCGCGGCGCGCACCGACGACGCGCTCTACATGCGCGGCACCGACGCGGCGCATCACGTCCACGTCACCCATCGCGGCGAGCCGGCCTTCCTCGGCTTCGCCTTCCGCGCCGCCAGCGGCGCCGACCTGGAGAGGCTGGCGCGCGCGGTCGGCGCGGCGGTCGAGCGGCTCGACGAGCCGGGCGGCGGCGAGGTGGTCCGCCTGCGCGACCCCGACGGCCGCCGTATCGACGTCGTGCACGGCATCGCCGAGCTCGCGCCGCTCACCCCGACCACCCACCCGCCGCTCAACAATGGCGCCGCGCGCGTGCGCCTCAACACCCTGCAGCGCGTCGCCCCCGGCCCCTCGCAGGTGAAGCGCTGCGGCCACGCCGCGATCAAGACCGTCGACCTCGACACGCTGTGGCGCTGGTACCAGCGCCATCTCGGGCTGCTGATCTCGGACGACTTCTACATCGAAGGCCCGGACAAGCCGTTCGGGCGCTTCGCCCGCTGCGACCGCGGCGACCAGCCGACCGACCACCACACGCTGCTGTTGCTCGGCATGGGCGAGGTCAAGCTCGGCCACGTCGCCTGGGAGGTCGCCGACTTCGACGACCTGATGGTCGGTCACGACCACCTGCTCAACCTCGGCACCCGCCACTACTGGGGCATCGGCCGGCACATCCTCGGCGGCCAGATCTTCGACTACTGGAAGGATCCGCTCGGCTTCACCATCGAGCACTGGACCGACAGCGACCTGCTCGACGCCTCGGTCCCGCCCGGCTCGCACCCGATCATGGCCGCCGGCAACCAGTGGGGCCCACCGCCGCCGCCGGATCTGGATTTCTGAGAAACAGCCGTCGGCTATCAGCCATCAGGCATCAGCTGTCAGCCTTCAGGATTGATCTGAAGCCAGCCTGAGAGCTGACGGCTGACAGCTGAGAGCTGACAGCTTCCGAAGGAGCGACAATGGATCTCGATATTCGCGGCAAGCGCGCCATCGTCTGCGCCGCCAGCAAGGGCCTCGGGCGCGCCTGCGCCGAGGCGCTGGCGCGCGAGGGCGTGGCGCTGACCATCAACGCGCGCGACGGCGAGACGTTGAACGCGACCGCCGCCGCGCTGCGCGCCGGCGGCGTGCCGGTGACCGCGGTCGCCGGCGACATCACCCGCGCCGAGACGCGCGCCACGCTGCTCGCCGCCTGCCCGGAGCCCGACATCCTGGTGAACAACAACGCCGGCCCGCCACCCGGCCGCTTTCAGGACTGGGATGGCGGTGCCTGGACGGCCGCCTTCGAGGCCAACATGCTGGCGCCCATCGAGATGATCCGCGCCGTGATCGACGGCATGGTCGAGCGCCGCTTCGGCCGCATCGTCAACATCACCTCCGCCATGGTGAAGGCGCCGCAGGCGCCGATGGGGCTCTCGGCCGGCGCGCGCGCCGGGCTCACCTCGGCGTGCAAGGCGCTGTCGCTGCAGGTGGCGTGGGCGAACGTGACGATCAACAACCTCCTGCCCGAGCGTATCAACACCGACCGGCAGGTGCAGATGGCGCAGCTCAGCGCCGCGATCAACGGCATCACCGTCGACGAGGCCTACGACCGCATCCGCGCCAACATTCCCGCCGGCCGGCTCGGGCAACCGGACGAGGTCGGCGACGCCTGCGCCTTCCTGTGCGGCAGCCGCGCCGGCTTCATCACCGGACAGAACCTGCAGCTCGACGGCGGCGCCTACCCGGGGCTGTTGTGACCGGCCGTCCTTCGCGGAGGGAAGCGTGGACACCATCGACGTCCCCGCACTGATCGTCGGCGCCGGCCCGGTCGGCATGATGCTGGGCCTGCTGCTGCGCCGCCTCGGCGTCGAGGCGCGCATCGTCGAGCGGCGCAGCGGCCCGCAGCGCGCCCCGGCGGCGCACGTGGTCAACGCGCGCACCTTCGAGATCTGCCGCCAGGCCGGCGTCGACATGGACGCCATCGCCGCCGTGTCGCAGCCCCCGACCGACGCCGGCACCACCTACTGGGTGACCAGGCTGGGCGGCGAGATGCTCGGCAGTCTGCCGTTCGAGCGGCAGGAGGACGCGGTGCTGGCGGCCACCCCGACGCCGCTGCGCAACCTGTCGCAGCACCGCTTCGAGCCCATCCTGCTCGACGCGTTGTTCGCCGCCGGCGCCGGCGCGCCGCGCTTCGGCCAGCAGTGGGAGGCGGCGGAAATCGACGCCGACGGCGTCACCTCGACCATTGTCGACACCGCCAGCGGCCGCCGCACGCAGATGCGCAGCCGCTACCTGATCGGCGCCGACGGCGCCGGCAGCCCGGTGCGCAAGTCGCGCGGCATCGGCCTCGCCGGCCCCGACCGCCTGCAGAGCTTCATCATGATCCACTTTGCCGCCGACCTGCGGCGCGTCGTGCGCGACTGCCCCGGCGTCCTCTACTGGGTGTGTGATCCGGACGCGCTCGGCACCTTCGTCGCGCACGACATCGATCGCGAGTGGGTGTTCATGCACGCCTGGGATCCGCAGCGCGATGCGCTCGAGCGCTTCGACGCCGCCTACTGCGAGGCCCTGGTGCGCCGCGCGCTCGCCGATCCCGACGTCGCCCTGGAGCTGCGCACGATCGCGCCGTGGACGATGACCTGCCAGGTCGCCGACCGCTACCGCGACGGCAACGTGTTCCTGGTCGGCGACGCCGCGCACCGCTTCCCGCCCACCGGCGGCATGGGGCTCAATACCGGCGTGCAGGACGCCCACAATCTCGCCTGGAAGCTCGCCGCGGTGCTGGCCGGCGACGCCTCCCCCGCACTGCTCGACAGCTTCGAGCGCGAGCGTCGCCCGGTGGCGCTCTACAACGCCGAGCAGAGCCTGCTCAACGCCATGCGCCTGTTCGAGGTGCCGCGCGCGCTCGGCTTCAGCGAGGATCCCGACGAAGCGCGCCGCGCCTTCCGCGCCACGCTCGCCGATGCCGCCGGCCGCGCCGCGGTGGAGACGGCGATCGCCAACCAGGCGGAGCACTTCGACATGCTCGGCCTGCAGCTCGGCTACGCCTACGAGGAGGGCGCCCTGGTGCCCGACGGCACGGAACGGCCGGTGGCAGCGAATCCGGTGCGCGACTTCATCCCCTCCAGCCGCCCCGGCGCGCGCCTGCCGCACGGCTGGCTGCGCGACCGCGACGGCCGCTGCTCCAGCCTCGACCTGGTGCGCCTGGGACAGCTCACGCTGTTCGTCGGCCGCGCGGCGACCGAGTGGCTCGCCGCCGCCGAGGTGCAGCGGCTCGCCTGCGTGCGCGTCGGTGTGGACGTCGCCGATCCCGACGACTGGTGGGGCGAGATCGCCGACATGCCGGCCGACGGCGCCCTGCTGGTGCGCCCCGACCAGCACGTCGCCTTCCGCGCCCGCGCCGCCGTGGCTGACAAACCGGCGGCCCTGCGCGCCGCCGTCCAGGCCGCGCTCGGCGGCGGCGCGGCGTGAGGCGCGCCGGCATCGCGCTGCTCGCCGTGCTCGCCGCCTGCGGCTCGGGCTGGCCGCCGGCGTTCGACGAGCCGGTGGGCGCCGAGCGCTTCGCGCGCGTCGCCATCGCCGATCCGGACACGGCGCTGACCTTCGCCCGCATCGACACGGGTTCCGAGTCGCGCGTCATCGCCGTCACCGACTACGCCGACGGCACGGTGCGCGGCGTCGACCTCGCGGCGGTCCGCGGCGCCGCGGTATCCGATCCGCTGCCGCTCTACGCCGCGCTCGGCTACGACGGGGTGCGCGCGCTGATCCGCAACGCGCCGGCGGCGGCCCACGTCGCGGTTGCGGCGCAGCGCCTGACGCTGCCGCTCGAGCTCGGCGCGCATCACATCGCGGCGGCGACCAACTACCCCGAGCACGCCGCCGACGCCGACGTCGACGACGGCCCCTTCCTGTTCGCCAAGCTGGTGCAGCCGACCGCCGCGACCGCGCCGGTCGCCGCCGGCGGCGCGCTGCTCGACTACGAGGTCGAGCTCGCCTGGGTGACGCTGGCGCCGCTCGCGCCCGGCGACGAGCCAGCGGCGATGGGGCTGATCCTGTGCAACGACTTCACCGACCGCGACGCGCTGCTGCGCCACCTCGACCCCTGGGACGTCGCCTCCGGCGCCGGCTTCACCACCGGCAAGAGCGCGCCCGGCTATCTGCCGGTCGGCGACCTGTTCGTCATCCCGCGCGACCATCGGCGCTTTGCCGCGGACCTGCAGCTGTTGCTGGCGGTCAACGGCGAGTTGCGCCAACGCGCGCCGGCGCGGGCGATGATCTGGGATTTCGATGCGCTGCTGGCGCAGGCCTGGGCGGCGCGCGAGCGTCGCTGGTCGCATCGCGGCGCGACGGTCGGCCTGCTCGCCGATCCGACCGTGATTCCGGCCCGCACGCTGCTGCTCGCCGGCACGCCGCACGGCACCGTGTTCGCCGGCATCCAGCCGCGCCACTACGCGGCGGGGCTGGCCGGGTGGATGCTCGGCGGCTGGGATCAGCCGCTGGCGAGCCGCGTCATCGACGCCTATATCGCCGACGCACGGCGCGCCGGGGCCTACCTGCAGCCGGGCGATCGCGTCGAGATCCAGGTCGACGGGCTCGGCGTACTGCGGACCCCGGTGATCTGACCTCCGTGCAATCCGCCGCCGACTGCGGTAGCGACGCGACCGGGGGGAACGACCGATGGCCGCCGACACCGAGACCGCCCGTCAGGGCCTGATGAAGTTCATCGCCAAGAAGGGCGGCACCATCCCGCTCCGCGAGCTGCACACGCACAGCCTGGTCTTCTACCAGGCCGGGCATCAGGCTTTCTCGCAGCTGATGGAGGGCCTGGTGGCGGACGGGCTGGTGACGCACACGCCGGCCGACAACTCGTTCACGCTCACCGACGCCGGGCGCCAGGCGATCGGCCAGTAGCCGCACCGCGGCGGTCGCCGCGCCGCGATGTCCACTCCGGTCTTCTCGCCGCGCGCGGTCGCGGCGCTCTTCCTGGCGCGCCAGCACCTCGAGCGGCCGCGCGCACGGAAGCTCACCGCCGGCGGCCTGGCGCGCTTCGCCGCAGACTGCGGCGGCGTGCAGCTCGATTCGATCAACGTCGTCGCGCGCGCCCACCACCTCACCGTGTGGAGCCGCTTCGGCGTCTACGACCGCGCCGCGCTGGAGCGGCTGCTCTACCAGCGCCGCGTGCTGTTCGAGTACTGGGCGCACGCCGCCTGCCTGGTGCCGACCGCGCACTTTCCCGCCTGGCGGCGCGCCATGCTCGACTACCGCCATCGGCACAAGGGCTGGACCGGCTTCCTGCGCAAGCACCCGCGCCTCATGCGCGCGGTCGAGTCGGCGATCGCCGCGCGCGGTCCGCTCGCCAACGCCGACTTCCAGGCGGCGCGGCCGCCCGGCGCCGCCGGCTGGTGGAACTGGAAGCCGGCGACGCACGCGCTCGACTTCCTGTGGATGAGCGGGCGCATCGCCGTGCACTCGCGCACCCACTTTCAGAAGCGCTTCGACCTGCTCGAGCGCGTGCTGCCGGAGGCGCTGGCGCAGGCGGCGCTGGACCGCGACGCGTTCCGCCACTGGCACCTGACGCGCAGCCTGCACGCGATGGGGGCGGCGACCGAGACCGACCTGCGCCTCTACCTCACCTATCCGAAGCTCACCGCCGCCGAGCGCGCCACGACGCTGCGCGCCGCGCTGCGGCGCGGCGAGGTGGTGCAGATCGAGGTCGCCGGCGCGCGCACCGCCTGGTACGCGCTGGCACGCGATCTCGACGCGCTCGCCGCCGCCGGCCGCCGCCGCGCCGCCTCGCGCGGCGCGACGCTGCTGGCGCCGTTCGATTCGCTGCTCTGGCACCGCGACCGCGTCGCCCGCCTGTTCGGCTTCGACTACCGCATCGAGGTGTACGTGCCGGCGGCGCGCCGCACGGTCGGCTACTACGCGCTGCCCCTGCTGGTCGACGGCCAGCTGATCGGCCGCGTCGACGCCAAGCTGCACCGCGCCGAGCATCGGCTGGAGCTGCGCCACGTCCACTTCGAACCCTGGTTCGCGCGCGGCGACGCGCCACCGGCCGCCAGCTGGGGACCGCTCAGCATCGAGCGCGGCCTCACCGGCCTGGCCGACTCCGCCGCGTCGCTCGCCGCCTTCTGCGGCGCGCACCGCATCGACGTCGGCCGCGTGTCACCCGCGAGCCTGCGCGCGCGGGTGCGGTCCGCCGTGTTGTCGCAAGGGGAGTAAGCCACGGATTTCACGGAGTAGCCGTCTTCTCCGTGAAATCCGTGTAATCCGTGGCTTTCTTCCGCCGCGACAACGCGTATGTCGGATCGCCAGATGGCAGATGTCATCGTCGTCGGTCTCGGCGCCGTCGGCAGCGCGGCGCTGTACCAGTTGGCGCGGCGCGGTGTCGCGGGGCTGGGGATCGATCGCTTCGCACCGCCGCATGGGCGCGGCTCGTCGCATGGGGAGACGCTCTGCCTGCTGTTGCAGTGCGCGCTGTACGGGCGCGCGGCGGCGCGCTGACCCGCGCAAGTCCGGGAAGACCCCTACACGGATCTCCCAACTGTCGACCGCGGCCGCGTTTCAGTACTCACTCGCTCCGAGCCGGGACCGCCGGCTGGGAGGGAGCGATGGCGCGATACAACCGAGCGGACTTCCGCCACGCGAAGGGGGCGGCGGCACGGCGCTGGCTGCATGATCGGCCGACGCCGGCGCCGCGGTTGCGCGCCGCGTGGAAGATCCACGAGTGGGCCAAACAGGCCGCGCGCGATGGCGTGCACGGCGTCTCGATCGCCCGCAAGGTCACCAACGGAAAGCGCGGCCGGTCGCTCTGCGTGCAGTTCTATGTCGAGCGCAAGCTGCCCAAGCAGCTGGTCGGCGCGCGCCTGCAGATCCCTGTGCATCTCGACGGCATCCCGACCGACGTCGTCGAGATGCGCCGCTTCCGTCTCTCTGCTGCCGCCTGCCCCGACGTCCGCGAGCGTCACCGACCGCTCTTGCCGGGGATCAGCGCGGCGCATCCCGAGATTGGCGCTGGAACACTCGGCGGGTTCTGCCGCTCGACCAAGCCTGGAGACCCGGCCGACCTCCTCCTCGCCCTGAGCAACAGTCACGTCTTCTCTACGGATGCAGCCGACGACCCCGACGCTAAGCTCTACCAGCCCGCATTGCTGGATGGCGCGACGAACGATGACCACTTCGCCCGCCTGCTGCGTTGGACACCGATCCGTCTGCGCGAGGACGGAGTGAACAAAGCGGACGCGGCGGTGGGGCGAGTCTATCCGAGCATCACCGCCAGTAACCACCTGTGCCCGTTGGGCGCCATTCAAGGCGCCGGCAAGGCGACGCGCAACGCTCCGGTCGGCAAAGTTGGACGCACCACCGGGATCACCACGGGAACGATCGTATCGATCGATGCCGACATGGACGTCTTCATTCCGGAACGCGGCGCCGCGATCTTCGAAGATCAGATTCTCATCGCCGGCTCCGCCGATACCCCGCGCTTCAGCGACGAAGGTGACAGCGGAGCGCTCATCATCAACACCGACACGCGCGAAGCCGTGGGACTGCTCTTCGCGACCGTCAGCGACGGTGGACATGGGCTCGCCAACCACTTTGGCGACGTCGCCGCAGCGTTGTCCATCCGACTCGTCTAGGCCGCACGCCTCGCGACAAAGGAGATGCCGATCATGGACGCCCGTCAACCTGGCCTTGTGGTCCGACTCGCGACCGGCCTGTTGCTCAGCTGGCTCGTCTCGGGATGCGCGGTCTTTCTCCCCCGGCACCCCAACTCGCTCGACTCGAAGGGGGAGGCGGTCACGGTCACGCTGCTCGATCCGCTGCAGTTTGCGAACACCGGCAAGTGCGATGCGTATCGAAAGGCCTTCGAGACGCGCGGCGACAGTATCGGCTGCTGTAGCCTGGCCACACCGTCGCCGATGACGCTGCTGTTCACCTTCATCGTCACCAAGAACGGCGTCGTCATCTTCGAGACGACGGATCAGAAGCAGGCGAAGCTCCGGTACCAGGAGCTCACGGCCAAAGCCGCCGTCTCGTTCGCACCCGCCGCTCTGGCAGTGCCGGCCGCCGCGCTGGCGACCGAGTTCGCGGTGGATTTCGTCAAGAAGGAGCTCGAGGAGGAGGCGACTCGGTACTCGGCGCAGTTCCAGGGCCAAGCCTTCTTCGACGACTTCTGGGTCGTCGCGGCGACCGACATCGAGAACGAGCACCAGACGGTGACGCGGACCGACTCGAAGGGTCGTGTCTCCACCGACCTCTTCGCCTGGGGATCGCGAGAGACGACATACCGGCAGCGCTATTGCGGCATCGAGATCACGCGGACCACCAAGGCCCACCCGAAGGCGACTCCGGCCTTCCGCCTCATCCTTGGGTTGGCACCATCCAAGGATCAACAGTTCCTCCTGGCAGCTCCGCTGAGCGCGCAGACCCAGGCGGCAAAAGCCAAGGTACTCGACGACCGCTGGTGGACACAGGTGTTCCTCTACGGCTTCGCGCTCGACGCGGGGGACGAGGTCGAAACACACGTCGACGCCGAGATACTGGCGAACTGGCGTACGCAGAACCCGTCCGCCAGCGATGCGATGTACCGCTCCGAGAAGCTGCTCGCGCTGAGCTTCGATGTTCCGCGGCAGAATCTCGACAAGGGGTTCGAACGCGTCGTCGGTGAGAACAGGCCGAAGCGACGGCTGCCCAAGCGGGTGGGCGGCTGGTTCGGGGCGGTGCCGCGCTCGTTCAACGAGCTCGGCGTTCCCGTCGGCGAGGGCACCGGCACGGTGCGCGTCCTGGTGACCGAGCGGGATCCATCCAACGCCAAGCAGAACCTGCAGAAGGCAGCCACCGAACTTGCCAACTCGAAGGACAAGATCGTCGAGCAGGTGTCGGACGGCGCGAAGAAGGCACTGGATAAGCACTGAGCCCGCGCAGCTACCGCAGGCGCACCGCAATGGAACTCCCCGACGTCCTCTCGTTCTACGAGATCCTCGGCGCGATCGGCACGCTGCTGTCGGCGATCATCGTCTTCTTCCAATCCGAACGTTCCGCTCGAAACACCAATACCCTGATCGCCACCCTCTTCGGCCTGTTGTTTACCATGTTGCTCGCGGTCCGCTTCGATCATCTGCCGGCGATTCGGAAGCAGACCGAGTTGGCCAGGAAGCTCAGCGACCTCGACCGCGCCGACCGGTTGGTCAACCTCGCACTCGAAGCGACCCGCGTGGTCGACCAGTCTGGCGAACCGTTGATGCGCGGCATCCTGGAGAAGCGCCTGACCGCTCTCGAGTCGGATCTCGAGCGGATCAAAGCCGGACAGTTCTCGGTCGAGGCACACGAGATGCCGACGTTCTCGCTCGATCTGATCAGGCGCGCCAGGTCCTCGTTTCGTGCGACGAGCTTCGTCGCCCTCGACGAATGGTGGACGACCCCCTGGGGACGGCAGTACGAGAAGCTCAACATCGACGCCGTGCGGCAGGGAGTACGGGTGACCCGAACATTCATCATCTCCGACGACCGAGAATTCGAACGCGCACGCCCCTTTCTCGATCGGCAAGCCGCCAATGGCATCGAGGTGAGGACCGTGCGCTCATCGGATCTCGGGATCCGTGTCACCAGCGACATGCTCGTCGTGGACGGAAGCCTGGGAGGCGAGCTGCGGCTCACGCCCGAGAAGGGAATGACGGAAGCCAACTTCTTCACACGACGTCGAGACGTCGAGAATCTCGAACACACGATCGGATTGATCGACGTGAACGCGGAGCCGTATCAGCCCGCTCCCGCGACCCCGACTCCGTAGCATCCCGGCCGCCACGTTCTGTGTCTTCGATCCCCCGTCCAGACGTCATCGTCGTCGGCTTGGGCGCCGTCGGCAGCGCGGCGCTGTACCAGTTGGCGCGGCGCGGCGTCGCGGCGGTGGGCATCGACCGCTTCACGCCGCCGCACGCGCGCGGCTCGTCGCACGGCGAGACGCGCATCACGCGTCTCGCGCTCGGCGAGGGGCCGCAATACGTCCAGTTCGCGCGCCGCGCGCACCAGATCTGGCGCGAGTTGGAGGACGCCACCGGCCGCACGCTGCTGCGCCAGGTCGGCTGCCTGATCTCCGGCGCGGCGCAGCGCGGCGGCGCACATGGCGCCGGCGACTTCCTGGCGCAGACCATCGCCGTGGCGCGGCAGCACGGCATCGCCCACGAGGTGCTCGACTCCGCCGAGCTGGCGCGCCGCTTCCCGCCCTTGCGCTGGCGCGGCGACGAGCGCGGCTGCCTGGAGCCGGGCGGCGGCTTCGTCCATCCCGAGGCGTGTGTCGAAGCGCAGTTGGAATGCGCGCGGCGGCTCGGCGCCAATACGGTCTGCGACGAGCGCGTGCTGGCGTGGTCGGCGGACGGCAGTGGGGTCACCGTGCGCACCGAGCGCGCCACCTACCGCGCCGCCCACCTGATCCTCGCTGCCGGCGCCTGGTTGCCGAGCCTGGTCGCGGCGCTCGCCGCTCAGGCGCGCGTCTATCGGCAGGTGATGTACTGGTTCCGGCCGGATGGTGACCCGGCCTGGTTCCGCGCCGGCGCGCTGCCGGTGTTCGTGCGCCTGCCCGACACCGACGGCGCCATGTTCTACGGCTTTCCACTCGCCGACGAAGACGCCGAGACGATCAAGCTCGCCGGCGAGCAGTTCGAGCATGCCGCCGCGCCGGACGCGATCGACGACACCGTGAGCGCGGCGGAACAGGCGGCGATGTACGCGCTGGCGGCGCCGCACCTGCGCATCGCGGCGCCGTGCGTGCGCGCCGTGGCGTGCAAATATACGGTCACACCAGACTTCGGCTTCGTCATCGACCATGTCCCGGAGAGCGAACGGGTCTGGCTCGCCTCGGCCTGCTCCGGACACGGCTTCAAGCACTCGGCGGCGGTCGGCGAGGCGCTCGCCGAGATCGCCGCCGGCGGCTCGACGCGTTTCGACCTGTCGCCGTTCTCCCTGCGTCGGTGGTGAGTCGCCGAGGGCGCTCCGCAACGGCGCCACGGCCGCCTCGGCTACCGGCGCTGCGCGGCGGTGGCGGCAGGGAGACGCGCAATTCGACGGGTCGAGGCGGCGACTCGGCCGATCGCCCCGGCAATGGCTGTCCACAGGAGAGCCGCCTGCTATGCAAATCCGATGAGCGAACGCCCTGCCCCGCCCGCCTTCGACCCTGATGCGCTGCGCCAGAAGTACCGCGCCGAGCGCGACAAGCGGCTGCGCGCCGACGGCAACGAGCAGTACACCGAGGTGACGGGCCAGTTCGCGCACTTTATCGAGGATCCCTACGTCGAGCCCGGCTTCGCGCGCGCGCCGCTGACCGACGACGTCGAAGTGGTGATCATCGGCGGCGGCTTCGGCGGCCTGCTGGCCGGCGCGCGGCTGCGCGAGGCCGGCATCGACGATCTGCGCATCATCGAGAAGGGCGGCGACTTCGGCGGCACCTGGTACTGGAACCGCTACCCGGGCGCGATGTGCGACGTCGAGTCGTACATCTACCTGCCGCTGCTGGAGGAGCTGCACTACGTCCCGAGCGAGAAGTACGTGCGCGCGCCGGAGATTCTCGCCCACAGCCGCGCCATCGGCCGGCACTACGATCTGTATCGCAACGCCTGCTTCCAGACCGAGGTGAGCGAGCTGCGCTGGGACGCGGCGAGTGCGCGCTGGATCGTCTCCACCAACCGCGGCGACCGCATGCGGGCGCGCTTCGTGTGCATGGCGAACGGGCCGCTCAACCGCCCCAAGCTGCCCGGCATCCCGGGCGTCGAGTCGTTCGCCGGCCACGCCTTCCACACCAGCCGCTGGGACTACGCCTACACCGGCGGCGATTCGAACGGCGGCCTCAGCGGCCTGCGCGGCAAGCGCGTCGGCATCATCGGCACCGGCGCGACCGCCGTGCAGTGCGTGCCGCATCTCGCCGACACGGCGGCGCACCTGTACGTCTTCCAGCGCACGCCGTCGTCGATCGACGTGCGCGCCAACCGTCCGACCGACCCGGCGTGGGCGCAGAGCCTCGAGGCGGGCTGGCACCAGCGCCGCATGGACAACTTCAACATCCTGGTCACCGGCGGCTTCCAGGAGGAGGACCTGGTCAGCGACGGCTGGACCGACATCATCCGCAAGCTGCTGATCATGGTGCGCGAGGACAACGACGGCGCGGTGGCGCGCGACGGCGTCGCCACCGTGCTGGAGATGGCGGACTTCCAGAAGATGGAACAGATCCGCGCCCGCGTCGACGCAATCGTGCGCGATCCGGCCACCGCCGAGGCGCTCAAGCCGTACTACCGCCAGTTCTGCAAGCGGCCCTGTTTCCACGACGAGTACCTCGACACCTTCAACCGGCCGAACGTCACGCTGGTCGACACCAGGGGCAAGGGCGTCGAGCGCATCACGCCGCGCGGCGTGGTGGTGGACGGGGTCGAGTTCGCGCTCGACTGCCTGATCTACGCCACCGGCTTCGAGGTCGGCACCGACTACGCGCGCCGCGCCGGCTACGAGATGTATGGCCGCGACGGGCTGCGCTTCACCGACAAGTGGGCGGCCGGCGTGCGCACCCTGCACGGCATGCACACGCGCGGCTTCCCCAACCTGTTCATCCTCGGCAACCAGCAGGCCGGCTTCACGGTGAACTACCCGCACATGCTCAACGAGCAGAGCAAACACATCGCCTACATCCTGCGCCAGGCGCTCGACCGCGACCTGCACACCGTCGAGGTGTCGGAGGCGGCCGAGCAGGAATGGGTCGACACCATCATCCGCCTGGCGGTGTTCGCCCAGGATTTCCTGGAGAACTGCACGCCCGGCTACTACAACAACGAGGGCAAGCCGGGAGAACGCAGCGGCCAGAACGGCTTCTACGGCGGCGGCTCGGAGGAGTTCTTCCGCGTCCTGCGCGAGTGGCGCGCCGCCGGCGATCTGCGCGGCCTGGAGCTGACGCCGCGCCCGGACTGACCGCGCGCGCTCAGCCGAGCGCGTTGCGCACGCCGCGCACCAGCTCGTCGACGGTCACCTGCCCGTCGCGCACACGGTCGAACGGCGTGCACTCGGCGACCGGCGCGTTGCCCAGCGCGATGTTCACGCCGCGGATCAGCTCGTCGATCACCACCGCGCCATTGCGGTTGCAGTCGCCCACCGCCGCCGGGCCGCCGAGTTGGCGCAGATCGGCGATCTCCGCCTGGCGACTGGTGAACAGGCGATCGTACTCGTCGGCGCTGACCACGACGCTGACGACCCGCGAGCGGTCGCCGGGATGCGCGCGGTTGGCCTCGGCCAGCGCCGCACTGGCGAACAACAGGCTGGCGTTGTGGCGCTTCGCCGCCTGTGAGCCGCGCCGCCCGCGCAGCGACAGGCGGTAGACCTGCACCGGCGCGCCGACCGCGACGCCGGCCGGCGCGCGGCGCGCGACCAGGGTCGCAGCGGCCAGCGTCGCACCGGCGGCGAGGAACTGACGTCGCGTCAGCGCCGAGCGGGGCATTGCTCACCAGACGCGTTGGAGGATGGGGGCGGAGGGAGGAGCCGCATCTCCCCGCCGGTTCGACCCGAGGGTCGGCCCAGACTTGACGTGCCACCTACGAGGCGGAATCCACAGCGCGCGCGGCTCTCCACCGCTGCGTTCTCTGCGACCGAACTGGCACGCTCACCGCAAGACATGGCTGACTGAGTGCAGCCTAGGAGCGTTCAGACACAGCGTCAATCTGATTTTCAGCCCGCCGCGTGCGGCGCGCCGGCTCGTACCGGCGCAGCGCCTGCGCTAGTCCACCCGCATGCGACCCAACATCCTGCTCATCCTCGCCGACGACATGGGCTACGGCGATTTCGGCTGCTTCAACGGCGGCCTGTCGCACACGCCGACGCTCGACCAACTGGTCGCTGAGGGCACCTGCCTGACGCAGCACTACTCCGCCTCGCCGGTGTGCGCGCCGGCGCGCGCCTCGCTGCTCACCGGGCGCTCTCCGCACCGCACCGGCGTCATCGACACGCTGGAGCTGCGCGGCCTCGACCGGCTGGCGCTGCGCGAGCGCACCATCGCCGACCTGCTGCGCCAGGCCGGCTACGTCACCGGCCTGGTCGGCAAATGGCACAACGGCGCGCTCGACGCGCGCTACCACCCCACCCGGCGCGGCTTCGACGAGTTCGCCGGCTTCTGCGGCGGCTGGGCGCCCTACGTCGACTGGCACCTCGACCGCAACGGGTCGGTGCAGGCGAGCGACGGCCGCTACCTCACCGACGTGCTGAGCGACGAGGCGGTGGACTTCATCCGCCGCCACCGCCGTGCGCCGTTCTTCCTGCACCTCGCCTACAACGCGCCGCACTACCCGTTTCACGCCCTCGACGAGGATCTGGCGCCGTTCCGCGACAGCGGCCGGCACACGCTCGCGGTGAGCCACATCTACGGCATGCTGCGCAGCATGGACCGCGGCATCGCCCGCGTGCTGCAGGCGCTCGACGACGCGGCGCTCGCCGAGCACACCCTGGTGCTGTTCTCCAACGACAACGGCCCGCAGTTCGGCGGCGCCGGCGAGATGTGCAGCACGCGCTTCAACTGCGGCTTCGCCGGCGCCAAGACGCTGGTCTACGAGGGCGGCATCCGCCTGCCGATGCTGCTGCGCTGGCCGGCCGGCCTGAGCGGTCGACGTCGCATCGCCGACCTCGTCCATTTCACCGACTGGCTGCCGACGCTGCTGGCGGCCGCCGGTGCCACGCCGCCGCCCGAGCTACGCCTCGACGGGGTCGACGTGCTGCCGGTGCTGCAGGGCGAGCGCGGCCGCGTTGCGCAACAGCGCTTCTGGCAGTGGGACCGCTACGCCCCGGCCGGCGACTGCAACGCCGCCATGCGCGACGGCCCCTGGAAGCTGGTGCGCCCGGCGATCGACGCGCTGATGGCCGTCTCACCGCGCGACTTCGCCATGGACGTCGACGCGAAGTACCAGCCGCAGAACTATCCCGACATCCTGCGCGAGCCGCTGCCGGTCGCGGCTGACGCGCCGGCGGCGGCGTCACAGCTCTTCGACCTGGCGAGCGATCCCGAGGAGCGCCACGACCGCGCCGCCGAGCAGCCCGACCGCGTCCTGCGCATGGAAGCGGCACTGGGCCGTTGGTTCGAAGCCGTCGAGCTCGACCGCTTGTCGATTCCGCCGGCGTGACGTCGTCCCAATACTGACGGGCTCGGGCTCGGGCTCGAGACGCCCCCGGGCAGGGCGAGCCGTGGGAGCAGGCTCTGCAGCTGCGCCGAGCCCGGGCCTCAGCCCGAGCCCGAACCCGACGACTTGCTGCCGTTCTCCCAGCGCCAGCGCCGGCGCTGCCTCACTCCGTCGTCACCCCGAGGATCGTCTCGTCCCACAGCTTCCAGGCGCCGCCTTCCATGTGGAAGAGAAGGATCGCGTCGATCGTGTTGTCGACGAAGTCCTTGGTGCCCGGTTTGGCGGCGGTCCTGATCGACGCGCGCGCGACGACGAACTCGTCGTCGTGGCCGATCAACGTGAACTTGACCAGCGAGGCGGTGACGTCGAGCTCCTTGAACTGCTCCTCCAGCGCCGCCTTGGTGCTGGCGTAGTCGGGCGACCGCGTGTCGATGGTGTTCATCGTCGCGTTGAGGTCGCGCTTGTTGAAGCTGGCGAGGTTGTTGTCGAGCACGTACTGAATCGCCGGCGCCAACTGCGCCGCGACCGGCGACGCGGCCAAGGCCACCAGCGTGGCGACGGCGACGAGCGCTGCGCTGCTTCGCATGGGCATGTCTCCTCTGCGTCGCGGGCTCAATTGAGCACGCGGTGGCCGCGCTGGCGCATGCAGTTGCTGAAGGCGCGCTGGAACGCCTGATCGGTCTGCGCGGCGCGCTGCACGCCGCGCCCGACGCCACCCGCCGCCGCGCCGACCGCGGCACCGCGTCCGGCGTTGCCGAGCGCCGCGCCAATCGCCGCGCCGCCAGCGGCACCGACCAGACCGCCACCGACCGCCCCACGCGCGCCCTGCCCGACCGCGCTGCCGCCCGACACCTGGAAGGCGAGCTGGCGGCACTCTTCCATGTCGCGGTTGACGAACTGCGCCCGCGAGCTGCCGTAGGTGTCCACCGTGGGACTCCAGTTGCTCTGCGCCGCGCCCGTCGTGGCCATCGCCAAGGCGCCCACGCCGATTCCTACTGCCAGCCAACCCTTCATCGCCGTCCCCCTGCTCGCGGGCGATTGGTCGCGCCCGAGGTTCACGTGCTGGATCGCCGCCGGGCTCCTACCACGGGCCCAGCGCGGCGCCCAGGCCGAGCGCGCCGGCCTCACGCCGCGGCATGCTGCTTCATGCGCCGCAGCAACGCCTCGTCCTTGCGGCTCTCGGCGAGGATCTTGGTGATGTAGGCGCGGCGGAAGAGCGGATAGTCGCGCGGGTCGGTGAGCACCGTCGGCACGTAGGCCCACCCCTCGTCCTGTTCGAACGGCTCGATCTCGCGGTGCAGGCGGAAGAAGTAGTCGGCCAGGTCGGCGTCGACGCCGAGCTTCTCGAACGCCACCGACAGCGGGTTGCGCTTGTGCGCCATCAGCAGCCCCTCGCCGCTCACGCCGCCCTGCCCGAGTCCCATCGCCGCCTTGCCCATCTTCTCCTTCACGCGCGTCGGCGGACCGAGATGGAAGGCGGCGATCGCCTCGATCGGCGAGGCGTGGCAGAGGAACCACTTCGCCACGTACTGCGAGCCGATGGTCTCGGGCAGCGGCGGATGGGTGAGCAGCGCGGCGCGGTCCATGCCGAACGCCTGCTCGACGAAATCGGCCCAGATCTCCATGTGGTTGCGGGTGAGGTAGTTGCCCGACTCGGTGGCGAACGCCTGCGCGATGGCGCGGAAGGCGCGGCTGCCCGCCGGCAGACGGCTGAACTGGCCGGCGATGTTGCGCGTCGCGTCCATCTGGATGAAGTCGCAGGCCAGCTCGCGCGCCGCGGCGAGCGGCGCCCTGCCGGAGATCAGGTAGCCGAAGGCGGTCTCGCTCGGCTTCTGCAGGCCGAGGCAGAACGCGCCGATCTCCTCCTCCAGCTCCTCGTAGGTCTGCACCGCGCCGGCCTGGAAGCGCTGCCCGGGCGGCGGCCAGACGAACTCCGGCACCGCGTAGCGACCGGCGGCGATCTCGCTCCAGGCGCGCCGCATGTTTTGGTAGACGAGCAGCCAGTGCTGCAGCGTGGTGCGCAGCAGCGCCTGCTGCGACGCGTCGGCGGCCAGCTCGCGCACCAGCTCCCACACCGGCTCGCAGACGAAGCCGCGGAAGTCCTCGTAGGCGCGCCAATAGGCCACCGCGTCGTCCGACAGGTCGAAGGCACGTCGCAGGTTCTCGGCCAGGCCGCGCTGGCAGAGGAACGGGCGTTCGTCGCGCACCACGTCGAGCAAGCCGCCCTCGGCGGCCAGCGCGGTGACCACGAAGCCCTCGTCGAAGCCGCCGAACTGGAACTGCAGGCGCGTATAGACGCCCTGCATGGTCTCCGGGCAGGCGTAGTGCGCGTCGAGCTCGTCGCGCTCCAGGCCGAAGGCGGCGGCAAAGCGCAGGAACGACTCGTACGGCGGCGGTGTCACCTGGTGAAAGCCGGTCTTGCGATTGACGATCGGCGAGAGGGCGATGAACAGGCCGCGGCGCCGGCAGCGCGCGATGGTCGCCGCGCTGCCCTGCGCGTCGTCGCGCAGCCACTGCCAGTACTCCTTGATCCAGCGCCGCATCGCCTCGCGCGACAGGTCGCCGTAGCGCAGGCCGGTGGCCAGGCCGGCGTCGATCGGATGCGCGCGCACCAGCCCGCGCAGCTCGTCGACGAATTCCGCCACCGGCCGCGCCGGCGCCGGCTGCTCGAACCCGTACAACGAGAGGTAGTCGTTCTGATTCGCCCCGGTGATCATGCGCGCAGGCTTAGCGCAGGCCGCAGCGGCTAATCAACAGTGTTGTTGACTACCGTGCCGGGCGCTGGTAGCGGGCGCGGCTTGGCACGCCCCTCGCCGCCGCGCGCGCGGCGCGCCCAGGCCGCGCCGGCGCGCCGCCGCCGCGAT
>JANRJF010000416.1:0-19733 GCA_033764095.1 Deltaproteobacteria bacterium
AGATCACCTTGCGCGAGAAGACCGGGATGATCTCCGAGGCGAAGGCGAAGCCGGGCAGGATGAGCACGTAGACCTCGGGGTGGCCGAAGATCCAGAAGAAGTGCTGCCACAGCACCGCCGAGCCGCCCGCCTGCGTGTCGAAGAAATGCGCCCCGAGGAAGCGGTCGAGGAGCAACATGATCTGCGCCGCGGTGAGCGGCGAGATGACGACCAGAATCTGGCAGGCGACGACGAAGTACAGCCACACCAGCAGCGGCATCTTGCCGAGCCGCATCCCGGGGCAGCGCATGCACAGGGTCGTGGCGATCAGGTTCACCGCCGTGCCGATGCTGCCGATGCCGCTGACGAGGATGCCGAGCGTCCAGTAGTCGGTGCTGTTGCCGCGCGAGAAGGCGCGGCCGGTGAGCGGCGCGTAGGCGAACCAGCCGACGTCGGGCATCGAGCCGGCGCCGTAGAGGCCGTCGCCGCCCAGCACGCTGAAGTAGAGCAGCACGCCGCCGAAGAAGAACATCCAGAAGCCGAAGGAGTTGAGGCGCGGGAAGGCGAGGTCGCGCGCCCCGATCATCAGCGGGATCAGGTAGTTCGCCATGCCGATGATGATCGGCATGCCGACCAGGAACACCATGCTGGTGCCGTGCATGGTGAACAGCCGGTTGAACACCTGCGGCGACAGGAAGGTGTTGTTCGGCACCGCCAGCTGGATGCGCATCGCCGTCGCCTCGAGGCCGGCGATGACGAAGAACAGCAGCCCGGACAGGATGTACATCAGGCCGAGCTTCTTGTGATCGACCGTCGTCACCCACTCGTGCAGCACGGCCGTCCAGCCGTAGCGCTCGGCGGGCAGGACGATGGGATGTTCGACGGCAGCCATCGGAATCAGGAATTCATCACAGAGACACAGCGGCACCGAGAAAGATTCTTTGTGCTTCTCCGTGCCTCTGTGTCTCTGTGGTGAAATTCTTGGTCTGTCATTGCAACGTCGTCAGGTACGCGACGACCTGCGTGATCTGGGCGTCGCTCAGCTTCATCGCCGGCATCAGCGCGCCGGGCTTGAGGGCGTCGGGATTGGCGATCCAGGCGTGCAGGTTGGCGGCGGTGTTGTCGGCGGCGCCGGCGGCGATGGTCGCGCGGCTCATCAGGTGCGTCAGGTCGGGGCCGAAGACGCCGTCGGCGACGGTGCCGCCGATGCGGTGGCAGTTGATGCAGGCGACCGACTGGAACAGGTCGCGCCCCGCCTGCACGCTCGGGTCGTGCACCGCCTCGCCGCGCTGCGACGCCACCCAGGCGTCGAAGTCGGCCGGCGCGTGCGCGACGACGCGCAGCAGCATGCGCGCGTGCTGCGTGCCGCAGTACTCGGCGCACTGGCCGATGTAGAGCCCGGCGTCGCGCGGCTCGATCCACATGCGGTTGACGCGGTTCGGGATGACGTCGGTCTTGCCGTTCAGCTGCGGCACCCAGAAGCTGTGCACGACGTCGGCCGACTCCAGCGTCAGGAAGGTCGCCCGCCCGGCCGGCACGTGCAGCTCGTTGGCGGTGACCACGCCCTGCGCCGGGTAGCGGAACTCCCACCACCACTGGTGGCCGATCACCCGCACCTCCAGCGCGTCGGCCGGCGGCGCGGCGCGCTCGATGGCGATGATCGAGCGGGTCGTCACCAGGAACAGCACGAAGACGATCAGCAGCGGCACCACCGTCCAGGCGAGCTCGATCGGGTTGCTGCCGTAGACCTGCGGCGGCTCGCGCCCGTCGTCGTCCGGGCGGCGGCGGAAGCGCACGATGCTGGTCACCAGCAGTCCACCGACGACGACGAAGATCACCGCGCAGATGCCGAGCACGAACAGCGACAGCGTGTAGATCTCGTCCGCCGGACGCGACAGCGGATCGAAGATGCTCGGGATCGGCGCCGGCTGCGCGTGCGCGGCGGCAGCCAGCAGAACGACACCGAGCGCCGTACCTGCGAGGCGACTGCGCCTACGTCCTCCGCTCCACCACACGCCGCGCCATAACCACATGCTGGCGCGGCTCGTCAACGACAATTGCGCAGGGCGAGGCCGGCGGCGCTGCGCGTGCCGCGCCGGCGGCGGCCGCGGACTTGAGAAACTGACACCGCGCGTGCCAGTTGTCGGCGATGCGCACCTGGCTTCGCGTCGCGCTGGTCGTCGCCGTCCTGCTGGTCGCGGCCGGCTGGCTCGCCCTGCCCTACCTCAAGCTGCACGGCCTGGGCTGGATCTCGCGCCTCACCGATCCGATCCAGCCGACCCGCCCGGTGGTCTGGCAGGCCGGTCCGAGCGCGCCGGCAGCCGGCCCGCGGCCGCCGAACATCGTCGTCATCGTCGCCGACGATCTCGGCTTCAACGATCTCACCTTCGCCGGCGGCGGCGTCGCCGACGGCAGTGTGCCAACGCCGCACATCGACTCGATCGCGCACGACGGCGTGCAGCTCGCCTCGGGCTACACCGGCAACGCCACCTGCGCGCCGTCGCGCGCCGCCATCCTCACCGGGCGCTATCCGACCCGCTTCGGCTTCGAGTTCACCCCGGCGCCGAAGATCTTCATGCGCCTGGTCGCCAGCATGACGCACGCGGCGCCCGGCACGCTGCACCAGCCGATCTACCACGACGACCGCGAGGCGGCGGTGCCGCCGATGGACCAGCAGGGCGTCCCGCCCTCCGAGATCACCCTCGCCGAGCTGCTCAAGGCGCAGGGCTACCACACCCTGGGGCTCGGCAAGTGGCACCTCGGCGAGACCGCGCAGCTGCGGCCCGAGGCGCAGGGCTTCGACGAGTACCTGGGCTTCTACTCCGGCGCGTCGATGTACCTCGACGCCGACGATCCGCGCAGCGTCAACGCGGTACAGGACTTCGACCCGATCGACACCTTCCTGTGGGCCAACCTGCCGTTCGCGGTGTGCAAGGACGGCGGCGACCGCTTCGCGCCGGACCGCTACATGACCGACTACCTCGCCGAGGAGGCGGCACAGGCGATCGCCGCCAACCGCAACCGCCCCTTCTTCCTCTACTTCGCGCCCAACGCGCCGCACACGCCGCTGCAGGCGCTGCGCAGCGACTACGACGCGCTGGCGCACATCGGCGACCACCGGCTGCGCGTCTACGCGGCGATGATCCGCGCCCTCGACCGCGCCGTCGGCACCATCCTGCAGGCGCTGCAGGCCAACGGCCTCACCGACGACACGCTGGTCATCTTCACCAGCGACAACGGCGGCGCCAACTACATCGGCCTGCCGGACATCAACCGGCCGTACCGCGGCTGGAAGATGACCTTCTTCGAGGGCGGCGTGCACGCGCCGTTCTTCGTCAAATGGCCGGCCGGCCTGCCGCGCGGCACGACGTTCACCGACCCGGTCGGCCACGTCGACATCTTTGCCACCGCCGCCGGCGCCGCCGGCGCGCCGCTGCCCGGCGATCGCCCGATCGACGGCGTCAACCTGCTGCCCTACCTGCGCGGCGAGACCAGCGGCGCGCCGCACCAGGCGCTGTTCTGGCGCTCCGGAGACTACCAGACGGTGATCGCCGGCGGCTGGAAGCTGCAGGTCGCCAAGCGCCCGGCGCGCACCTGGCTGTTCAACCTCGCCGCCGACCCCGCCGAGCACACCGATCTCTCCGCCGCCCAGCCCGACAAGCTGCGCGAGCTCACCGCGCTGCTGCACGAGCTCGACGCGCAGATGGTGCCGCCCGCCTGGCCGTCGCTGATCTCCGCCTCGATCGCCATCGACCACCCGCTCGGCGTCGCCGATCAGCCGAGCGACGAGTACGTGTACTGGGACAACTGAAGAGCCGTCTTCGCGTCAGCCGACTTCACCACGACGGCACCACGCCACAACGATTACCTGACGGCGTCTGGGGTGTGCCGTGGTGCCGTCGTGTCGTCGTGGTGAAAGACGTTGCGTTGCGGTCACCGCCAGGAGCATGAGGGACGCAGCCAGGGAGGATGCATGCAGACACGGGTCGATGAAGTCGCCGACGGCATCTATCGCATCAACACGCCGATCGCGGTGCCGGGCGCCGGGTCGTTCAACTTCAACCAATACCTGATCGTCGACGATGAGCCGCTGCTCTTCCACACCGGGCCGCGGCAGCTCTTCCCGGCGGTGCGCGAAGCGATGGCGCGCGTCATGCCGGTCGAGCGGCTGCGCTGGGTCGGCCTCTCGCACTTCGAGGCGGACGAGTGCGGCGCCCTCAACCAGTGGCTCGCCGCGGCACCGCAGGCGACCGCCGTGTGCGGCGGCATCGCGGCGATGACCTCGCTCGGCGACTTCGCCGACCGCCCGCCGCGCGCGCTCGCCGACGGCGAGGATCTCGCCCTCGGCCGCCACACCGTGCGCTGGTTCGACACCCCGCACGTCCCGCACGCCTGGGAGTGCGGTCTGATGATGGAGTACGCGACCCGCACCTTCCTCTGCGGCGACCTTTTCACCCGCCCCGATCCGGGCGAACAGCCGGTCACCGACAGCGACATCCTCGGACCGAGCGAAGCGTTCCGCCAGGCGCTCGACTACTTCGCGCACGGACCGCAGACCGCCGCGACGCTCGAGCGACTCGCCGGCGAGCAACCGACGACGCTGGCCTGCATGCACGGCAGCGCCTGGCGCGGCGACGGCGCCGCGCTGCTACGCGCGCTGGCGACGCGGCTGATGGTGTAGGGGGTTGGGGAGGAGAGACCACGTCTTGGAATCCTCCCGCCAACCCCCTAGCCCCTAACCCCTAACCCCTAACCCCTGCCTCTCTCAGCGGCACTTCCGCGTACTGCCGCTGCCGTTCGCCGTGCACGGCAGCGCGACGCTGGTGGCGCACTGGCCGCTGTCGCTTGCCGGCTGGCCGGGGCCGAGCACCCAGGTGAGGCGCAGCGGGCCGACCGGTGCGGCGATATTCGCTCCGCGCGACTTCACCTGCAGATCGAGCGTGTTGGCATCGCGCGGTCGATAGCGGATCTGGTTGAGGCCGTTGGCGCTGCCGGCGGTGCACATCGGCGGATCCAGCGCGCCGGAGCGGTTGCGGTACATGAAGCGGCCGCTGTCCCAGCCGTCGCCTGCATCGCAGCTGCCGGCGGCCTGCGACGGCACCGCGGTGGTGAAGCGGCTGATCTCGTAGATGGTCGCGTTGGCGTTGCCGGCGTCCTGGATCAGCAGCTGTGCGCCGCTGGCGTAGGGCGCCGCCACCGGCAGGCCGCCGGGGAAGAACAGCGAGCCTTTGAGCGAGAGGCTCTGCGCGCCCGGCCCGGCGGTGAGGCCGCCGAGCTTGAGTTGCAGGCTGCCGAGCGCACCGCCGCCGCTGCACAGCGGCGTCGACGGCAGGGCGACGCAGCCGCCACCGACCGCTTCCGGCGTCCACCAGTTGCCCGACATGACCAGCATGCCGAGCAGCTTGAGCGTGTTCTCGTAGTAGCCCTCGTCCTCGATCGGCGTCACGGCGACCAGGTCCCAGATGGCGTTGAGCCACGCCTGATTGCTCGCGTCGGTCATCGCACCGACGCCGAGCGGCGCAACGAACGCCATCGAGCGGTAGTCGGCGCCGGGGCTGAGCGTGCCGTTGAGCTGATAGCCGGACTTGATGTTGGCGGGATCGTTGCCCGTGGCACTGCGCGCCCAGGTGGTGATGCGCTGCACGGCGGTCTTGGCGCGCGGCTCGCCCGACACCAGGAAGTCGGTGGCGATGCGCCACGGATCACGGCAGGCGTTGTAGTCGTAGGCGCCGTCGTTCGGTCCTTCGAGGAATCCCGCACCGACCGGCGCCGGCGTGCCGGCCGGGTCGGCGATGAAGTCGGGCAACAGGCCGGTGGCCGGGCTGTGGGCGACCTGGATGGCGTCGACGACGCCGTAGGTGTGGTCGAGCACGTCGCCCCAGACGGCGTCGCCGGAGGCGGCAGCGAAGGCGCGCAGGTGGCCGGGCATGAAGTCCGACGAGCGCGTCGCGTTGTAGTACTGCGGCTCGCTCGGCGCCGTCCAATCGCCGAGCCGCAGGTAGCGGTCGCCGCCGTCCACCTCGCCGACGTCGATCGCCGCCAGCACGTTGGCCGCCTCGGCGGCGTAGTCGATCGGCCCGCAACTGCCCCACTGTTTATCGGCGAGCAGCAGCGCGTAGGCGATGTCGAGGTCGCCGTCGGTGGCGCTGTCGCCGCCCTGCGCGTCGCCGCACGAGCGCTTCTGGTTCCACGCCATCAGGTAGGGCGTGAACACCGACGGGTGCTCGCGGAAGAAGGTGAACATGCCGTCGAAGATGGTGCGCGCGTCGGGATCATGGCCGGCCATCAGCGCCGCCAGCAGCATGCCGTAGCCGTGCGCCTCGGAGACGGTGAGGTTGCCACCCGAGACGCGCGCCTCGACGACGAAGCGGCCGGCGCCGCAGGTCTGCTTGAGGTAGCGCGCCTTCCAGGCGTCGTAGAAGTCGCGCACCGCCTGGTCCTGCGCCGTCTGCCCGACGTGGCTCGGGGTGATCGACCCGGCCGCGTAGGCCTGCGGATGCGAGCCGAACGGATGGTTCTGCCCCAGTGCCGGTGCGCCGACCAGTGCCCAGATGATGGATGCCGCGACTGCCCGTCGTGTCATGCCGATCCCCCTGCGCACCGTATGCCCAGCCGGCCGCGGCCGGCAAGACGGAACCACGGATGAACACAGATGAACACGGAGGCGCGCTCTCGCGCCGAGGCGATCCGTGTTCATCCGTGTTCATCTGTGGTTTCGTGTTGCGATGATCACGCGCGTCTCGCTGCCGGCCCGCATCAACGTCGTCGGCAGTCCGACCGACGCCTGCGAGGGCGCCTACGCGACGCTGACTGCCGCGATCGAAGTGCGCGGCGGCGCGACGTTGACTTCCTCCGCCGCCCCGATTCCCTCCCCCACCCCAGCGGGGGAGGGTCAGGGTGGGGGCAGCGAGATCATCGCCGCCGCCCTCGCCGCCTACACTCGCCACGAGCCTGATCTGGCGATGCAGCTGCGGCGGTCGCCGGTCGCGATCGAGCTGTGGACCGACGTGCCGGCGTCGAGCGGGCTGGCCGGCTCGTCGGTGCTGCTGCTCGCCATCCTCGCCGGCCTGCGCGCGCACTACCGGCTCGACCCGCGGCGTTGGAACGACTGGGCGCTGGCCGAGCTGGCGCAGCGCGCCGAGGAGCACGACCTCGGCGTCGTCTGCGGCTTCGCCGACCGCTACGCGCCGCTGTTCGGCGATCTCGCCTACATCGCCTACCACGGCAAGCTGTGGCACGCGCCGCTCGGCGAGGAGCCGTACGCCACCTACGAGAAGCTCGGCGCGCAGGCGCCGCCGCTCGCCTTCGTCGTCGCCACCACCGGCGTGGCGCGCAACTCGGGCGACGTGCACGCCCCGATGCGCGCCCGCTACCTGGAGGAACGTCGCCGCGGCGACGGCCCGCTCCTCGGGCTGGCGCGCCAGATGGGCGAGACCGCCTGGCGCGGCAAGATCGCCGTGCTGGCGCACGACCTTGCAGGCCTCGGCCGCCAGATCGATCGCAACCAGGCGCTGGTCGACGCGATGATGGCGGAGTGCGGCTTCGCCAGCGGCGCCGGGGCGGAGGTGCGTGCGCTGGTCGGCGCGGCGCGCGCCGCCGGCGCCCTCGGCGCCAAGCTCACCGGTGCCGGCGGCGGCGGCGCCATCTTCGCCCTCCCCGCCCCGGCCGACGCCGAGCGCCTCGCCGACGCGCTGCGCACCTTCGCGTTACGCGAGGGGATGACGAGCGACGTGTTGGTCGCCCCGATCGCCGCGCAGGGGCTGCGCATCGACGCGAAGGCCTCATTGCCTTCCGTGTAGTCCGTGGCCAGGCCGTTCACGCTCAGCGGCGCGCGCGCGACCGTGCTATCGGGCCTCCGGTGAGTGCTGCACAACCCACCGCCGTCATCCTCGCCGCCGGCGCCGGCTCGCGGCTCGGCGAGCTCGGGCGGCGCTACTCAAAGGCGATGGTGCCGCTCGCCGATCGGCCGCTGATCGCACACGTGATCGAGCGGCTGCGCGCGGCGGGCGTCGGACCGCTGGTCGTGGTGCGCCATGCGAGCGACGACGCCCTGGCGGAATATCTGGCGGACCGCGACGTCGCCGTCGCCGTCCAACAGCAGCGGCGCGGCATCGCCGACGCGCTCGCCGGCGCGCTGCCGCGGCTCGGCGACGCGCCGGCGTACCTGGCCTGCGCCTGCGACAGCCTCTTCACCCCGACCGATATCGCGGCGGTGATCGCCGCCGGCGCCGACGGCGACGCCGCAATCGGCGTGCTGGCGATGGACGCCGACGCCACCACCAGCCGCAGCGCGGTGGTGGTAGCGGGCGGCCGTGTCACCGCAGTGATCGAGAAGCCGCCGCCCGGCTCCGCCCCGTCGACCCTGGTCGGCGCGCCACTCTACTGGCTGCCGCGCGCCATCGACCCGCTGCTCGGCGAGACCGCGCGCGGCGCCGGCGGCGAACGCTACGTCACCACCGCCCTCGCCGCGCACCTCGCCGCCGGCGGCACGCTGCGCGCCGTGCGCCTCAGCGGCCGCGTCGAGATCACCACCGCCGCCGACCTCGCCGCCGCCGAGCGCGGCCTGCGTGCCGGTCGCCTCGGTTAGGGATTCTCCGCATGGACTTGCGCGCGCGCGGCGTGCTCAGGGGGACGCATGCAGTCGCGTTCTCTGGCCGGACGGGCAGCGCTGGCGGTGGCGCTGATGATCGGCTTCTACGTGCTGGCGCTGGCGATGATCGCGGCGCTGCTCTTCGTGCCCTACGTCGAGGTGGCGTGGGCGCACCACGTGAACCTCAAGCTGACGCTGCTGTGCCTGTTCGGCGCCGCGGCGATCGGCTGGTCGATCCTGCCGCGCGGCGACACGTTTCCCGCCCCCGGCCCGGCGCTGCACGAGGGTGATCATCCGCGCCTCTTCGATCGCCTGCGCGACGTCGCGACGCGCACCGAGCAGGCAATGCCGAGCGAGGTATTCCTGGTCCCCGACATGAACGCCTGGGTGGCCAACCGCGGCGGCGTGATGGGATTCGGCAGCCGCCGCGTCATGGGCCTCGGCCTGCCGCTCATGCAGCTCACCCAGGTCGACCAGTTCGAGGCCATCCTGGCGCACGAGTTCGGCCACTATCACGGCGGCGACACGCGCCTCGGACCGTGGATCTACAAGACGCGCGGCGCCATCGGCCGCACGCTCGGCACGCTCGGCGAGGACGGCTGGCTGCACCTGCCGTTTCGCTGGTACGGCACCATGTTCCTGCGCATCACGCAGGCGATCTCGCGCGCCCAGGAGCTCACCGCCGACCGCCTCGCCGCCCGTGTGGTCGGGGCGCGGCCGCTGGCCGACGGCCTGAAGCGCGTCCACGCCGAGGGACAGGCGTTCAACACCTACTGGCAGAACGAGGCAGTTCCGCTGCTGCAGGCCGGCTACCACGCGCCGCTGGTGGAGGGATTCACCCGCTTCCTGCAGGCACCGCGCATCCGCACCGCCATCGACAAGGCGCTGGCGACAGAGATGGAGAGCGGCACCGCCGATCCGTTCGACAGCCATCCACCGCTGCGCGAGCGCCTGGCCGCGCTCGCGCCGCTGCTCGACGTGGACGCGCCGGTCGGCGACGAGGCCAGCGCGCTGACGCTGCTCGGCGACGTCGCCGCCAGCGAGCGCGCGCTGATCGGCTTCCTCGCCAAGAGCGGCGACGCCGGAAGCTTCCGCCCACTCGCCTGGGACGACACCACGCTGACCGTCTATGCGCCCGCCTGGCGGCAGCAGATGGAGAAACTGGCGCCACTGCTCGGTGATGCGACGCTGGCCGATCTGCCGGAGATCGTGCGCACGCGCGGAGCCGAGCTGTCGCGCCACGTCGCGGGGCAGGAGGTCCCCGAACAATTCACCGCCCAGGCGCTCGCCGGCCCGCTCGGCAGCTGCGTCGCCACCGCCCTGCTCGACGCCGGCTGGAGCGCCGACGCCGCGCCGGGCGAGCCGGTCACCGTACGCCACGGGGACTTCGTCCTGGAGCCGTTCGCCATCGTCCCCTCGCTGCTGGGCGACCAGGCGGCCGCCGGCAGCGAGCGCTGGCTGACGACGCTGCGCGAGCACGACGTCGCGGCGCTGCGCCTGGCGACGCCGCCCGCCACCGTGCCGCCGGCCTAGGAACGCACGCGCCGGCACGGAGGTGCGGAGCGCAGCGTCGCTGCCCTGCTGCTCCGTGCCCCCGCTCTCCGCTCAGCCGCTCACCGCTTTCGGCGCTTGCCGACCGCGGCGGCCTCTTCCCACATGCGGAAGCCGCCGATGAACGCGTTGGCGTTGTCGCCGCGCTCGACGCGCTTGGGGAGCTTCTTGAGCTTCTTCGCGTTGCCGCCGCCGATGACGACGTAGTCGGCCTGCATGGCTTCGGAGAGCCGCGTGACGACGTCGCGGACTTCCTTGCGCCACTTCGCCTTGCCCAGCCGATCGAGGCCGCGCAGGCCGACGAAATCCTCGAAGGTCTTGCCCTTCTTGTACGGCAGGTGGGCGAGCTCAAGCGGCTCGACGACGCCGTCGACGATCAGCGCCGTGCCCAGACCGGTGCCGAGGCCGAGGAACAGCATGCGGCCGCCCTTGTAGCTGCCGAGCGCTTGCATGGCGGCGTCGTTGAGGATGCGCACCGGCTTGCCGAACGCCTTGCCGTAGTCGAAGCCGACCCAGCCGGTGCCGAGATTGTGCGGCTCCAGCATCGGCTTGTCGTGCAAGACCGGTCCCGGGTAGCCCATGGCGATGACGTCGTAGGTCCAACCGCGCGCCAGGCGCTTGACCGCGCTCACCATGCGGCGCGGCGTCAGCGTCGGGCCCGAGTCGACCTCGCGCTTCTCCTTCTCGCCGGTGGCGAGAATCTTCACATGCGTGCCGCCGATGTCGATCGCCAGTACTTTCATGAATGAACTCCTGCTGTCAGCAATCAGCCCTCAGCTGTCAGCTGGCAAGGCCTCAGACATCCATTCCAAGGCTGATGGCTGATGGCTGACGGCTGATTGCCTACTTCTCTGACAGCTTATTTCGTCCTGACCAGTTCGCGGGCGCCGTCGCGGCCGGCGACGATGACCCGTTCGACCATCGGGGCAAGGAAGAGGCCGTGCTCGACCAGGCCGGGAATGGCGGCGAGCTGCGAGGCCAGGGTGACCGGATCCGGGATACGCGGAAAGGCGGCGTCCATCAGCAGGTTGCCGTTGTCGCTGCGCGCCGCGCGCGTCGTGACGCGCGCCGCACCGAGCGCGCGCACCTGCTCGGCCACCACCGCGGGAGCGAAGGGCAGCACCTCCAGCGGCAGGCCGAAGGCGCCGAGCGTCTCGACCAGCTTGCTCTCGTCGACCACGACCAGGAAGCGCGCCGCCATGCTGGCGACCACCTTCTCGCGCGTGTGCGCGCCACCGCCGCCCTTGATCAGGTTGAAGCGGCCGTCCACCTCGTCGGCGCCGTCGATGGCGATGTCGAGGTGCAGCGCCTGGTCGGGCGCGACGACCTTCAACTTGAGCTCGGTGGCGAGCGCCGCGGTGCGCTCCGAGGTGGCGACGCAGATGATGTCGGGATGGCGCTCGCCGAGCGCGACGATCGTGTAGTGCACGGTCGAGCCGGTGCCCAGGCCAACCTTCATGCCGTCGCGAACGTATTCCGCGGCCTTGCGGCCGGCGGCTTCTTTCGCCTTCTGCTGCGCGTCGGTCACTGGCGCCCGCCCGGAGCGGAAGAGAAGGCAAAAGGCAAAAGTAAATGAGTCGAGTTCGTCCTTTTGCCTTTTGCCTTTTGCTTTTTGCCTTTTGCCTTTCTGATCCTCACGACGAGGCTCCCGCCGCCGCGCGGTCGGCCAAGATGAGCGCGCGCTCCTGCCGCACGCGCCCGGCGGGAATCGACGCATCGCCCGCCCGCAGTTTGATCAGCGCCGGAACCTTCTCCGCGCCGGTGACCACCCAGAGGATGCGGCGCGCGCGGTTGATCAGCGGATAGGTGACGGTCATGCGGCGGCGATCCTGATAGGTGCCGGCGGTGAGCGCGACATCGGCGGCATGCACGCCGAGCACGGCGTCGTTCGGCACCAACGATGCCGTATGGCCGTCCGGCCCCAGGCCGAGGTGGATGAGATCGAGCACCGGCGGATCGCCGCAGCTCTCGCGCAGCACTTCGGCATAGCGCACCGCAGCGCTGACCGGATCCGGATCGTTCACCGGCATGGCGTGCAACTGCGCCGCCGGCAGCGGCGCGGTGGCGAGCAGGCTCTCGTGCAGGTGCGTCAGGTTGCGGTCCGGATCGCCGTCCGGCGCGATGCGTTCGTCGACCTGGAAGACGTCGACGCCCGGCCAGGGCACCGACTCGTGCGCCAGCAGGCGCAACATCTGCCACGGCGTGTGGCCGCCGCTCACCGCCAGGCTGAAGCGCCCGCGCGCCGCCACCGACTGCCGCGCCTCGGCCGCGATCAGCTGCGCGGCGCGCTGCGCGACGGCATCGGCATCCGGGAGAATCTCGATATCCATTCAAAACCCTTCACCACGGAGACACGGAGACACGGAGAATCACCAAGGCCTTGCTCCGCTCTCCGTGCCTCTGTGACTCGGTGGTGAATCCTACTTCTTCTTCTCCAAATGCCCGCCGAACTCGAAGCGCATCGCCGACAACAGTTTGTTGGCGAAGTCGGCTTCGCCGCGCGATTCGAAGCGGTCGAAGAGCGCGGCGCTGAGGACGTGGGCGGGCACGCCTTCCTCGATCGAGGCGAGCACGGTCCAGCGGCCCTCGCCGGAGTCGGAAACGCGGCCGGCGAAGTTGTCGAGCTTGGGATCGCCGGCCAGCGCCTGCGCGGTGAGGTCGAGCAGCCACGACGCGACGACGCTGCCGCGCCGCCACACCTCGGCGATGTCGGCGAGGTTGAAGTCGTACTGGTAGTGCTCGGGATTGCGCAGCGGCGTCGTCTCGGCGTCGACCGTCTGCGTGCCCTTGCCGACGTTGGCCTTGTGCAGGATGTTGAGCCCCTCGGCGTAGGCGGCCATGAGGCCGTACTCGATGCCGTTGTGCACCATCTTGACGAAGTGGCCGGCGCCGTTCGGGCCGCAGTGCAGGTAGCCGTTCTCGGCGGTGCTGTTGGTGATCTTCTCGCGCCCCGGGGTGCGGTCGACGTTGCCCATGCCGGGCGCCAGCGCGGCGAAGATCGGGTCGAGGTGCTTCACCACGTCGGGCTCGCCGCCGATCATCTGGCAGTAGCCGCGCTCCAGGCCCCAGACGCCGCCGCTGGTGCCGCAGTCGACGTAGTGCAGGCCCTTGGCCTTGAGCTCGCCGGCGCGGCGGATGTCGTCGATGTAGTACGAGTTGCCGCCGTCGATGATGATGTCGCCGCGCTGCAGGCGCGCGCTCAGGTCGGCGAGGGTCTGGTCGACCACCGCCGCCGGCACCATGATCCAGGCGGCGCGCGGCGCGCTCAGCTTGGCAACGAAGTCGTCGAGCGACGCGGCGCCGACCGCGCCCTCCGCCGCCAGGCCCTTCACCGCGTCGGGCGACATGTCGAACACCACGCATTGATGCCCCGCCTTCATCAGACGGCGCACCATGTTGGCCCCCATGCGGCCGAGGCCGATCATTCCCAGTTGCATCGCTACTCCTCTTCCCGGCCGGCGCCGCTCAGGCGGCGCGCAGCGCCTGCATCTTCGCCGCGACACGCGCCAGCAGCGAGTCGAACGACGCGACGAATGCGTCGCGCCCCTTGATCTGCAGCTCGGCGGCGAGCGCATCGACGTCGACGCCGGCGGCGCCGACCTGCGCGATCACCGCCTCGCAGTCGCCGCCGTCCATCGGCAGCGGCCCGCGCACCTCGCCGTGGTCGGCAAAGGCGAGCAGCGTCTGTTCCGGCATGGTGTTGACCGTGTTCGGCGCCGCCAGCGCGGTGACGTAGTAGGTGTCGGGCAGCGCCTTGCTCTTGGTGCCGGTGCTGGCCATCAGCAGCCGCTGCGGCCGCGCCCCCTTGCGCACCAGCGCCTGCCAGCGCGGCGCGGCGAGCAGATCGCGATACGCCTTATAGGCGCGCTGGCCGATGGCGACGCCGAGCCTGTCGCGCAGCCCCTCCGGCAGCTGCTGCGTGGCGCCGTCCCAGCGCGAGATGAACAGCGAGGCGACCGAGGCGACATCGGGCGCCAGCCCGGCGGCGACGCGGCGCTCGAGGCCCTTCAGGTAGGCGTAGGCGCAGGCGAGATAGTGCTCGCGCGAGAACAGCAGCGTGACGTTGATCGGCACGCCGGCGAGGATCAGTTCCTCGATCGCCTCCAGGCCGGCGGCGGTGCCCGGCACCTTGATGAAGACGTTGGGCCGCGCCGCGGCGGCGTGCAGGCGCTTCGCTTCGGCGATGGTGCCGGCGGCGTCGTCGGCCAACGCCGGCGAGACCTCCAGCGAGACGAACCCGTCGACGCCGGCGGTGTGGTCGTGCACCGAGCGGAACAGGTCGGCAGCGGCGGTGATGTCCTCCAGCGCGACCGCGAAGAACACCTCCTCCGGCGAGCGCCCGTCACCGGCGTGGCGGCGGATGGCGTCGTCGTAGTCGGCCCCCTGCCCGATGGCGTGCTCGAAGATGGTCGGATTCGAGGTCAGCCCGGTCACCGACAGCTCGGCGATCCACTTCGCCAGCGTGCCGCTGGTGAGCAGCTCGCGGCGGATGTTGTCCAGCCAGACGGACTGCCCGAGATCGTGCAGCCGATTGAGCGCGTTCATCGTCGCACCCTCCAAAAGTCAGTGCGCGCGAGTAGTACCGCGATGACGCGGGGAGTCAACTGCGCAAATCACAGCGAGAGGCGTGACCAGTGACCGGTGACCGGTGACCGGTCAGGCAACGCCGGCCGAGTAGAGCGTCTTCTTGAAGCCAATTCTTCCGACTGGTCACCGGTCACTGGTCACCGGTCACGCTCTATCCTCGCTTGCACGCCGTACACGTTGAACCGATCGCCGCGCAGGAAGGCGACGATGGTGAGGCGGGCGGATGCGGCGAGCTCGACGGCGAGCGAGGACGGGGCGGAGACGGCGGCGACCAGCGGGATGCGGGCGGCGAGGGCCTTCTGCGCGATCTCGAACGAGACCCGGCCGGAGACCATGAGGGCGTGGCCGGCGAGCGGCAGGCGGTCGCGCTCGCTGGCCCAGCCGATCACCTTGTCCACCGCGTTGTGGCGGCCGACATCCTCGCGCGCCACCAGCAGCTCGCCGGAGGGGTCGAACAGCGCCGCGGCGTGAAGGCCGCCGGTACGGGCGAAGCCGGGCTGCGCGGCGGCGAGCTGCGCCGCCAGCGCGGCGAGCCAGGCGGGCGCGAAGCGACTGTCGTCGTCGAGCGGCGGCGCCACCTCCAACGCCTGCTCGATCGACGCCTTGCCGCAGACGCCGCAGCTGGCGCCAGCCACCAGCGTTCGGCGCCGCGCCTCGAGATCGAGCCCGACGCCAGGGCGCAGCGTGACGGTGACGACGTTGTCCTCCGCCTCCGGGTACTCGACGATCGTACAGTGGCGCACCGCGACGATGTCCGCCGCGGCCGCCACGATGCGCTCGGTGAGCAGGAAGCCGCGCACCAGTTCGAGGTCGTGGCCTGGGGTGCGCATCACCACCGCCAGCGGCGCGCCGCGCACCTGGATCTCGAGCGGCTCCTCGCGCGCCACGGCGTCGTGCGTCGTCTCGCATTCGTCGCCGCGCCAGCGCGCGAGCGGGACGGTGCGGGTCGCGTCGTCGTCGATGCTCACGCTTCCCGTCTACCTCGCTGTGCCGGATAACCACAAAGACACAAAGCCACCAAGGCGCACGAAGGGCCGTTGTGACCCTTGGTGTCTTGGTGTCTTTGTGGTTCCTCGTCGCGAGAGGGAGGACCGCATGAGCGACACTGTACGATTCGAAACCGATGGGCCGATCGCGATCGTCACCATCAATCGCCCGGCGGCGCGCAATGCGGTCGACGGACCGACCGCGGCGGCGCTCGCCGAGGCATTCCGGCGCTTCGAGGCCGACGACGGACTTGCGGCGGCGGTGCTGACCGGCGCCGGCGGGACCTTCTGCGCCGGGGCTGATCTCAAGGGCGTCGCGGAGGGGCGCGGCAACAAGGTGCGCCTGGAGGGCGACGGGCCGATGGGGCCCTCGCGCATGCTGCTGACGAAACCGGTGATTGCGGCGGTCGAGGGCTACGCGGTCGCCGGCGGTCTGGAGCTGGCGCTGTGGTGCGACCTGCGCGTCGCCGCCCGCGACGCCGTCTTCGGCGTCTACTGCCGGCGCTGGGGCGTGCCGCTGATCGACGGCGGCACCATCCGACTGCCGCGGCTGATCGGGCAGAGCCACGCGCTCGACCTCATCCTCACCGGCCGCGGGGTCTCCGGCGACGAGGCGCGCCTGATGGGACTTGCCAACCGCCTGGTCGAGCCCGGCACCGCGCTCGCCGCCGCGGTCGAGCTCGGCCAGCAGCTCGCCGCCTTCCCGCAGCGCTGCCTGCGCAGCGACCGGCTCTCCGCCTACCGGCAGTGGTCATTGTCGCTCGACGATGCGCTGACCGAAGAGACGCGCCTCGGCCTGGAGGTGATCACCTCGGGCGAGACCGCCGCCGGCGCGGCGCGCTTCGCCAGCGGCGTCGGGCGGCACGGATCGTTCGCGGAGTTCAGCGGCAAGTCGAAGGGCTGAACCACGACGACACGACGGCACAACGCCGTGTCGTTGTGCCGCTGTGTCGCGGTGTTTTTCCTCAGCCTGATTGACAGGCGACCATTTCCACGGCGTGCTGACCGGTGATGCTCGCGACGTTGCTCACCGCGCTCATTCTCACCGCGCCACCGACGCCGATTGCCGCGACACCCGCGCAGGTGCTGGCGGCGGTAAAGGACGCCAAGGCGAAGGCGGTGGTGGTGAACATCTGGGCGACCTGGTGCATTCCCTGTCGCGAAGAGTTCCCCGACCTGCTCAAGCTGCGCCAGGCATACCGGGACCGCGGCGTCGCCCTGCTGCTGGTCTCCGGCGACTTCGGCAGCGAGCGTCAGCAGGTCGTCGACTTTCTCGCCGAGCAGGGGGTCGATTTCCCCACCTATCTGAAGAGCGGCGATGACATGCAGTTCATCGACGCCTTCGATCCGGCGTGGTCGGGCACCCTGCCCGCCACCTTCATCTATGACGGCGCGGGCCGGCGGCGCGCGTCGCTGTTCGGCAAGTCGTCGTATACGCAGTTCGAGGCCAAGGTCCTCGAGGTTCTGAAAGGAGACTGACCATGTGGATGCGAGCCGTGCTGTTCGGCCTGGCGCTCGCCGCGCCGGCGGCGGGTCTGGAGCTCGGCGCGACGGCGCCCAAGGCCGATGTGAAGATGAAGAACGTCGACGGGCGCGAGCTGACCATCACCGAGATCGCCGGCAAGCAGGGCACGCTGGTGATCTTCACCTGCAACCACTGCCCGTGGGCGAAGGCCTGGGAGGAGCGCATCGCGGCGCTCGGCAACGAATACGCCAAGCGCGGCATCGGCGTCATCGCGGTCAACGCCAACGACCCGAAGACCAACACCGCCGACGGTTTCGACGGCATGGTCGAGCGATCCAAGCAGCGCGGCTTCCAGTTCGCCTACGTCGTCGACTCCGGCTCGACCGTGGCGAAGGCGTTCGGCGCCGAGCGCACGCCGGAGGTCTTCCTCTTCGACGCCGGCGGCAAGCTGGTCTACCACGGCACCGTCGACGACAACGCCGAGAACGCCTCGGCGGTGAAGCAGCACTACCTGCGCGACGCGCTGGAATCGGTCGCCACCGGCAAGCCGGTCGCCGTCGCCGAAACCAAGGCGCTCGGCTGCACGATCAAATACTACTGAGCGCGAAGCGCTGGGTGGCGACGCGGCCAGATCGGCCGCGTCGCCGCTCCAGGCCACGCCCTCAGCGGCACTTGTATCGGTTGTACGACGCCAGGAAGCCGCAGTGCGGCGGCGGATCGATGAGGCTGCCGAAGGTCCGGCTGGCGCACTGGCCGGCAGCGGCGGTGGCGGCGTCGCCCGGCACGATCACCATCGACACGTAGCTGTTCACCTGCGGCACCTGGAAGGCGCCGGCCTTGCCGAGCACCTTGAAGGTGAACAAGCCGGGGGCGCGCTGCTTCACGTCCACGTTGGTGATGCCGCCGGCGAGGCTGCCGCTCTTGTCCTTGAACTTCCACTTGCCGGTGCGCGCCTTCCAGCCCGCGGCGCTGGGGCTGGGGGACAGGCCGGCCGGCACGTAGCGGCTGAAGAGCGTCGTGCCGTTGGCGGCGTAGACGGTCAACGTGAAGCCGTGCGCCGCCGGGTCGACCGCCGGCGCGAGCTGGGAGAGCTGCATCCAGCCGCTCAGCTTGATCGTCTCGTCGCCGGCCGGGTCGAGGTTGTGCGCGACGTCGAGCCGCGCCTCCTCGATCAGCACACCCGAGGCGCAGGCCGGCGTCGGCGTCGGGGAGGTGTTGGGCGGCGTATCGGTCGCGGTCGCCGAGGCGGTTGCCGAAACGGTGAGGGTCGCCGCCGGCGTCCAGGTCGGCGTCGCGGTGCGGGTCGCCGTCTCGGTGCGCGTCGCGGTGGTGGTGCGAGTGGCAGTCGGCGTGCGCGTCTCGCTCGCCGTCGCCGTGGCGGTCGGCGTGCGCGTCTGGCTGGCGGTCGGCGTCACCGTCGCGGTGCGCGTCGCGGAGGCGGTGTCGGTGGGCGTCGCGGTCTCCGCCGGCGTTGCCGTCTCGGTGAGCGTGGGCGTGGCGGTCCGCGTCGCGGTGGCGCTGGCGGTCGGCGTCTGGGTGGCGGTGCGGGTCGGCGTCGCCGACGCGGTCGCGCTGGCGGTCGCGAGCTGCGGCGTCGCGGTCGGCGTCGGCGTCGGGGTCGACGCCGCCTTGTTGATGGTGAAGGTGTCGAAGACGGTGTTGTTGTTGTCGATCGCCTGCAGCGTCAGCGTGTTCCCGGAGATGGTGATCGAGCTGTACTGGTAGCGCTTGAAGCTGCAGTAGCCGCTCGGGCCGAGCGGGCAGTCGTCGTCGAGCCAGTAACAGATCTCCTTCGGCGAGAAGAAGAACGGCTGCCGGTAGGGCTGGCCGTTGCCGTCGATCTTGGCGGCGTCGTCGAGCGTCGCGCCGCCGCCGCCGGTCATGATGTAGGTGGTGCCGAGTCCGTCGCTGCCGGGCGAGCCGTTGGCGAGGAACTCGTCCATGAACTTGCTGCGCTCGTAGATGTGGTCGTGGCCGTGGAAGACGATGTCGACGCCGTACTTCTCGAAGAGCGGATTCCAGGTGGCGCGGATGTTGGTGTCGCTGCCCAGCGAGGCGATGCCGTTGGCGCACGAGTAGGTGGTGTGGTGGTAGAAGACGAACTTCCATTTGCGCGGGCTGGTGGCGAGCAGGTTCTCCAGCCAGTTGGTCTGCGTCGCGCTGCAGCAGCCGTCGCTGTCGAGGATGATGAACAGCGCGTCGCCGTCCTCGAACCAGTAGTAGCGCTCCGGCTCCGGCGAGTTGTTGGGCAGCACGAAGGTCTTGACGTGCGCCGAGCTCGCCCAGCCGGAGGCGCCGCCGACGTCGTTGAGGTCGTGGTTGCCGAGCGTCGGGAAGTACCAGGCGCGCTGCAGCGGCTGCTGGTAGTAGGCCATGGCGTTGTTGTCGAGCTCGGACTGGGTGCCGTTGGTGTAGGCGTTGTCGCCGACGGTGAGGATCATCGGCGGGTTGGCGGCGTTCTGCAGATTGGCGATCTGCTGCTCGCCGGTCGTGCCCTGGCCCCAGTCGCCGATGACGGTGAAGAACAGGTCGCCGCCGTCGGTGTTGGCGCGCAGCGTCGTGAAGTAGGTGGTGT
>JANRJF010000417.1:0-6021 GCA_033764095.1 Deltaproteobacteria bacterium
CTTCTGCAGCACGCCGCAGAACTCGTTGATGTACTTGGTGCGCTCGGCCTTCTTCTTCGCGACGTTGCGCTTCAGCTGGTAGTAGACCTCGGGGCGCAGGTAGCGCAGCGCCGCGTCCTCCAGCTCGTTCTTCACCCACGAGACGCCGAGCCGGTGCGCGATCGGCGCATAGATGTCGAGCGTCTCCTGCGCGATGTCGCGCTGCCGCTCGGCGCTCAGGTGCTGCAGGGTGCGCATGTTGTCGGTGCGGTCGGCGAGCTTGACCAGGATGACGCGGATGTCGCGCGCCATCGCCAGCACCATTTTGCGGAAGTTCTCGGCCTGCTTCTCCTCGCGGCTGGTGAAGTTGACCTGGCTGATCTTGGTGACGCCGTCGACCAGCGTGGCGATCTCGCTGCCGAACTCGCGCTCGACCTCCTCCAGCGTGGTGAGCGTGTCCTCGACGGTGTCGTGCAGCAGGCCGGTGACGACGCTCGGCACGTCGAGCTTGAGGTCGGCGATCAGGCTGGCGACGCCGACCGGATGGATGAAGTAGGGATCACCCGACTGGCGCTTCTGGCCCTTGTGCACCTGCTTGGAGAAGTCGAAGGCGCGGCGGATCAGCGCCGCGTCGGCGCCGCTGTGGTAGGCGCGGACCTTGGTGACCAGGTCCTCGGCGGTGGTCATCGCGCCGCCCCGGCGCCGAAGCGCGCGCGCGCCGCCGCTTCCAGCGTCGCCACCAGCTCTTCCGGGGTGCGCTCGTCGGTCGCCAGCACCAGGTCGTAGACCCCGTGGTCGGCGAGGTCGTAGCCGTAGATCGCCTTGTAGCGGCCCGAATCGGAGCCGTGCCGCAGCCGGTTCTCCTCCAGGACCGCGCGCCAGTCGCTGCCCTCGCGCTGCGCGACGCGCTTGGCGCGCGTCTCGTCGCTGGCGTCGAGCCACACCTTCAGCGCGTCGAGCTGGTTGTCGGCCGCCAGGTATCCGGCCAGCCGCCCTTCGAGCACCACGTCGCCCTGCTTGGCGCGCTCGGCCATGGCGGCGTCGAGCGCGCGGTCGACCGAATGGTCGCGCTCGCACAGCTCATTGAACTCGGCCAGCGACAGCCCGCGCCGGCGTGCCTCTTCCCGGTACAGATCGCCGGCATAGACGTGCGGCAGCCCAAGCCGGCCGGCCAGCTGCCTGGCCACCGTCGTCTTGCCGCTACCCGGCACGCCGGAGATCGTGATGAGCATGGGAACCGATATTAACGACGAGGGCCCGAAGAGTCACCACAGAGAACACAGATGACCACGGATGAACCCGGAGGCTTCGGCCTGAACGCCGGCCTGCGGATTCATCTGCGGTTCTCTGGGTTCATCTGTGGGGGGCAGTCGGCCTACTCGACGTTCTGCACCTGCTCGCGCAGCTTCTCGATCTCGCCCTTCGCCGTCAGGGTCAGGTTGGTGACCTCCAGGTCGGCGCTCTTCGAGGCGATGGTGTTGATCTCGCGGTGGATCTCCTGGATCAGGAAGTCGATCGCCTTGCCGACCGAGCCCTTCTGGCGCAGCAGCTCGGCGAGGCGGCCGAGATGGGCGTCGAGCCGCACCAGCTCCTCGGTGACGTCGGCGCGTTCGGCCAGCACGGCGGCCTCCTGGATGAGGCGCTCCTCGCTGACCATGTTCTTGCCGAGCAGCTGCGCGACGCGGTCGGTGAGCCGCTTGGCGAGCTCCGGCACCAGCGCCCTGGTGCGCTTCTGCAGCGCCGCGTGCAGGCCCTGCATGGCCTTCAGGCGCGCCTGCATGTCGGCCTGCAGCAGCTTGCCCTCGCGGTCGCGCGCCGCGTTGAAGTCCTTCAGCGCCTGCGCCACCAGCTTCTTCACCCGCGGCAGGTCGGCGCTGGCATCGGCGCGCCGCTCGGTGACCCGCACCAGGTCGTTGCCGCGGTTCATCAGCGTCGCGACGTCGATCGCGCCGGGCAGCTTGAGGCGCTTCTGCAGCTTGCGCCAGCTGGCGACGATCGCCTGCGCCAGCTCTTCGTTGGCCTCGACGGTGAAATCCTCGCCGCTGGCGCCGGCGCGATAGACCGTGACGTCCACCTTGCCGCGCTCCGCCAGCCCGCTGACCAGCTCCTTGAGCTCGGGCTCCCAGGCCTGGCACTCGCGCGGCAACGACAGCTTCACGTCGAGGAAGCGCTGGTTGACGCTGCGCACCTCCACCGACAGCCGCTTGCCTTCCCCCTGCCAGCTCGCCTGGCCGAATCCCGTCATGCTGCGCATGGAACCTCCGAAAAAGCTGTCAGCTATCAGCTGTCAGCCCTCAGCCGGAAGAGGCAGCGAGGACCAGCCGCAACATCTGCCGGCGGACGGGGATCACCTCCACCCGCGATCCTCCGGCTGAAAGCTGAAAGCTGATGGCTGAGAGCTGATGGCTGACAAGCTGACTACTGACAGCTGATCGCTGACGGCTACTTCCTCACCACATCCGCCTTCAAGCGCTTCGCATCGACCGTCGCGGTGCCGACCTCGCCGACGACGATGCCGGCGGCGTGGTTGGCGAGGATCGCCGCCGTCTCCAGGCTGGCGCCGGCGCCGAGCGCCAGGGCGCAGGCGGCGACGACGGTGTCGCCGGCGCCGGTGACGTCGTAGACCTGCCGCGCGACGGTGGGGAAGTGCCGCGCCGGGCCGCGCCGCGCGAACAGCGACATGCCGTGCTCGCCGCGCGTGATCAGCACCGCCTCGGCCTGCCACCGCTCGAGCAGCGCCGCGCCGGCGCGCGCCAGGCTGGCGGCGTCGCGGATCTCGATGCCGGAGGCCTGGCTGGCCTCGTCGCGGTTCGGGGTCAGCAGGCTGGCGCCGCGATAGTGGGCGAAGTTGGCCTTCTTCGGATCGATCAGCAGCGGGAAGGGGCGGCGGGCGCGCATCGCCGCCAGCGCGTCGAGCAGCGCCGGCGTGATCAGCCCCTTGCCGTAGTCGGAGATCACCACCACGTCGGCGGCGTGCAGCTGCGCGAGCAGGAAGCCGCGCGCCCGCGCCGCCGCCGGACTGTCGCGCCGGCCCTCGTCCTCGCGGTCGAGCCGCACCACCTGCTGCTGGTGCGCGATGATGCGCGTCTTGCGCGTCGTCGCCGCGCCGCGGCTCTGCACCACGCCGGCGGTGTCCGCCCCGATGCGCTCGAGCTCGTCGAGCAGCTCGCGCCCGGCGGCGTCGGCGCCGACCACGCCGCACGCCGTCACCTGCCCGCCCAGCGCGCGCAGGTTGTGCACGACGTTGGCGGCGCCGCCCAGCCGGCGGCTCTCCGCCGTCACCTGCACCACCGGCACCGGGGCCTCGGGCGAGATGCGCTCCACCTTGCCCCAGACGAAGTGGTCGAGCATCAGGTCGCCGGCGACCAGCACGCGCAGCCTGGGGAAGCGCGCAATCGCCGCGGCCACGCCAGGGACCTTACTTGCCATCATCGCATCCAAAGACTTCACCACAGAGACACAGAGGCACGGAGACGCAGTTCAGCAGATCCATCTCTCTCCGATCTCCGTGCCTCTGTGCCTCTGTGGTGAAGCTCTTGCTCATCGCGCCAAAGCCCGCTCGACGTGCGCCATCACCAGCTCCGGCGTGATCTGCTGCATGCAGAGATGGCCGATCGGGCAGCGCGGTAGATAGCACGGCGCGCAGGGCGCGTCGCCGCGCACCACCAGGTCGTCCCACCCCCAGGGGCCGGAGCGGCGCGGGCTGGTGGCGCCGAACAGTGCCACCACCGGCGTGCCGACCGCGGCGGCGATGTGCATCGGGCCGGTGTCGGGCCCGATCGCGACCGTGGCGCGCTCCATGATGGCGACGATCTCGCGCAACTTGGTCTGTCCGACGGTGTTGACCAGCCGGCCGGCGCCGGCGCCGATCACCGCGTCGGCAAAGCCGACGTCGCCCTGGCCGCCGACCAGCGCGACGCCGAAGCCGCGCTCGCGCAACCGCCCGCACAGCGCCGCGGTGGCGGCCGGCATCCACTGGCGGCTGGTCCAGGTCGAGCCGACGTAGAGCACCGCGATCGGCGCCGCGCCGAGCGGCGCCAGCAGCGCCTGGGCGCGGGCGCGTTCCTCGGCGCTGGCGGCGAGGCCGAAGCTGATCGGCGCCGGCGGCACGCCGAGCAGATCGGCGAAGCGCTGGAAGTGGGTCAGCTTGAGCGTGAAGGTGTCCACCGGCGCGATCGTCTCGGTGTTGAAGAACCAGTTGCCCTCGCGCGAGTTGCGCCAGTGAAACCCGACCCGGCGCGGCGCCCGCGACGCGAGGCTGGTGACGCCGCTCTTCAGATGGCGTTGCAGGTCGAGCGTCACCTGCGGGCGACTGTGGCGCACGCGGCGCAGGAACTCGGCGAACGCGCGCCAGCCGCCGCCACGGCGGAACATGATCATCGCGTGCACGGCGGGATGCCCCTGCAGCAGCGGCGCGGCGGCGGGCTCGACCGCCCAGGTGACGCGTGTCGTCGGCCAGCCGGCGCGCAGGCGCTGGGCGAGCGGCATGCCGCAGACGACGTCGCCGATCGCGCCGAGCAGCACGATGAGCAGGCGATCGGGTGGCGTCATGCCGCCCGCCCCTGTCCATCCGCCGGCGGCACGGCGCGCCCGGCGAGCAGCCCGGCGAGCCCCACCAGCGCCTGGGCGGCGACGAGCGCGCCGGCGGCGCGGCGCGCCCAGAGCGGCCGTGCGGCGTCCCAGCTGGCACCGGCGAGCAGCGCGAAGAAGGGCGTGACGGCCATCGCCCAGCCGCCGGGCGGCGGCGCCAACAGCAGCGTCACCACCGCCGCTATCCACGCGCCGTCGCTGTAGCGGCGCTGCGGACGCCACGGCCGCAGCGCCGCCAGCAGCAGCGGCACCAGGGCGACTGGGGCGGCGCCGCCGCGCGGCGCGGCATCGGCCGGCGGCGCCGCCGCGAGTTGTACCGACGCCGGGCGCCGCGAGATGTCATCCACCTCGGGCAGGTGCGAGCAATGGCCGAAGACGCCGAGCAGCAGAGCCAGCGTTCCCCAGCCCGCCGCGGCCGCCACCAGCCCGGCCTGCAGCACGCGCCCGCGCCGCTCCCAGCGCTCGGCCGTCGCGGCGCGCCACAGCGCCAGCACCGCCGAGTAGGACAGCAGCGGCACGACGAGACTGTGGCTGCCGCCGAGCACCAGCGCCAGCAGGCCGGCGGCAGCGATCGCCAGCGCCCACTGCACGGTCGGGTCGAGCAGGCAGCGGCTCAGCGTGAAGGCAGCCAGCGTCCAGCCGGCGGCGGCGCCGATGCCGCCATCGCCAGCAATCAGCGGCGGGGCGAAGGCGGACAGTGCCACCGCCCCGACCGCCCCCGGCGCGCCGTAGACCAGCATACCCCAGCGCAGCACCACCGCCTGGACGACGAGGTAGGCGACGAGCGGCAGCGGCGCGGCACCGCGCGCGACGACGAGACAGGCGGCGCCTGCCACGATCAGGGCGGCGCCAGAAAGGTAGCCGGTGCGCTCGGTCATACTGCGTCGGTGGCTCATAGCGAATCGGCCCAATCACTTGTAGGGGCGCGCCGCGGCGCGCCCGGGCGTGCGCCGGCACGTGTCGCCCCGCACGCGGGCGGCCACGGCGCGCCCCTACGAAGCGTGACGAGACCTGCTATCGTCGCCTGCCATGCGCATCAGCGGCTTCTCCTTCGTCCGCAACGCCGTCGACCTCTACTACCCGGTGGTCGAGTCGATCCGCTCCGGCCTGGCGCTGTGCGACGAGTTCGTCATCGCCGCCGGCGATTCGACCGACGGCACCACCGAGCGGCTGCGCGACATGCAGGAGCCGCGCCTGCGCATCATCGACACGGTGTGGGACCAGAGCCAGTTCGTGAAGGGCGCCAGCAACGCGGTGCAGACCAACATCGCGCTCAACGCCTGCCAGGGCGACTGGTGCCTCTACCTGCAGGCCGACGAGGTGCTGCACGAGGAGGACGTGCCGGCGTTGCGCGCCCGGCTGGCCGCCTACCAGGACGATCCGCGCGTCGACGGCCTGCTGTTCGAGTACCTGCACTTCTACGCCGACTACGATCACGTCGCCGACGCGCAC
>JANRJF010000418.1:0-27516 GCA_033764095.1 Deltaproteobacteria bacterium
CGCCGCGCGCTCGCCGGCGAGCAGCCGGCGCAGGCAGCGGGCGACGAACGGATCGCGCGCCAGGGCGGCGATCGGGTCGGTGCCCGACGGGGGCAGAGCGGAGGCGGCGCGGCGGGACTTGGCAGTCCGCGACGAAACGGCGCGCGAAGGCATCTCGGTGTTCCTCCGGGTTGCGGTGGTGCGGGCAGGCGTGGGCGCCGCGCGGCGCCTCAGACCTCGTCCCAGGCGACGCCTTCGACGAAGCGCTTCGGCAATGCGACCGGGATGAGCAGGCGCGCATCGTACCGCCAGGGCGGCCGTCGACGGGTGAAGGCGCGCGTGGTCACGTTCGGGCCGCGGCGCTCAGGAGCTGGCTGACTCTCGGTCGAATCGATTCTACGCATAATGCACCCCACCACTGGCTTGCGCCGTCGACGCGATCGTCATCTGGCGCGTCACCTCACATGCCAACGGCAGGAAAAGTATCACCTGAGCCACGCGTTAGATAGGTGGGAAATTCCCGCAAGCGGCGTTGGGTTTTCCCTTGGCCGCGCCGCGCGGGGCGGGCGACCTACTTGCCGTTGGGATTCTCGACCGCGTCCTCGTCGGAGTGGGCGAGCAGCCAGAGGCGGATCAGGTCGGCCAGATTGGCGGCCTGCAGCTTCTGCATGGCGTGGGCGCGGTGCACTTCGACGGTCTTCTGGTGCAGGCCGAGCTCGGTGGCGATGATCTTGTTCGGTTTGCCGATGACCACGCGTTCGATGACGTCCCGTTCGCGCGGCGTCAGCAGCTTGAGGCGTTCGCGCACCTCGTTGCGGATGGCGCGCTGGCGGCGGTCGACCTCGTCCTTGGCGACTGCGGCGCGGATGCGGTCGAGCAGCGTCTGGTCGCTGAACGGCTTCTCGATGAACTCGAACGCGCCGGCCTTCATCGCGCGCACCGCCAACGGCACCTCGGCGTAGCCGGTGATGATCAGGATCGGGATGCGGATGTTGCGCGCCTTCAGCTCGGCCTGCAGGTCGAGCCCGCTCATCCCCGGCATGCGCACGTCGAGCACCAGGCAGCCGGGGTCGCCGGGTGTGTAGGTGCGCAGGAACTCCTGCGCGCTGGCGCAGGTGCGGACCGTCAGGCCGACCGACTCGATCAGCCAGCGCAGCGAGGAGCGCATGGCGGGATCGTCGTCGACCACGTACACCAACGGCCCCGCCGCATCGGTTCCCTCGGGATTCATGCCCATGTTCCTCCCGGCGCGAGCCGACCATTCCACGCGCCCGGTACAGGAGCAATTGGGGAAAACCCACGAGCTGTGGAGGGTAAACCGAAAGCGGGCGCATCGCCGTCGCTGCGCGGCGATGAAGGTTGAAGCTCTCCAACCCGTGTGGTTGATACAGAAGCAATGCTCCGCGCGCGCGCTGTCGCCACCTGGGCCGTGCTCGCCGTCGCCGGCACGTGGTTGGCGACGATGCCGGCCTTCGCCAAGCGCTGTGGGGACGCGGTGGACGGCGCCGACGTGCCGTGCGCCTGCGGCGACTTCGTGGTCAGCAACCTGACGCTCAGCGCCGCCGATCCGGTCACCCACACCGTCTGCCCGCAGGACGGTCTGGTGGTGCGCAGCGAGGACGGCCGCGGCGCCATCCGCGTCGACCTGCACGGCTTCACGCTGCGCGGCAGCGGCGTCGGCAGCGGCCTGCAGGTGGTCGACGGCGGGCCGGGCGGCGCGCGCATCGTCAGCGGCGGCGGCAGTGCGCTGCTGATCGGCTTCGACGACGGCGTCACGGCGCGCGGCAGCGACGGCATCGCGCTGCTCGAGGACGTGGTCGTGCGCGGCAGTCACCGCGACGGGGTGCGGCTCGGCGGGCGCGGCTCCCTGCTGCGCCGCGTCGTCGTCGAGCAGGCCAAGCGCGACGGCTTCAGCCTGAGCGGCGACGGCTTCGAGGTCTTCGCGACGCGCGCCAGCGACAGCGGTCGCTTCGGCTACTCGGTGATGGGCGACTCCGGCACCATCGGCCGCCCCGGCGACGGCAACGTTGCCGAGCGCAGCGGCATGGCCGGGTTCAACATCATGGGCATCGGCCACGTCATCGAGGCGTGCGTCGCGCGCGACGGCCGCAAGGCCGGCGTCGCGCTGCAGGCAACGCGCCTCGACGTGCGCGGCTGCACGGCGCAGGGCAACGGCACCGACGGCATCAGCGGCATCGGCAGCCGCTGGCAACTGGCCGACAACCGCGCCGACGACAATGGCGGCGACGGACTGCGCGCGCGCGGGCCCGGCATGATCGACGCCGGCGGCAATCGCGGCAGCGGCAACGCCGGCGGCGAGCGCCAGCGCGACGTCGTGCAGTGCAGCATCGGCGGCGCGCCCTGCGCGCTGTGACCGCCGCGCCGGCGCATGAGCCTGTTCTTCCGCCCGCCGCCGGCGCTCGAGCCCTACAGTGAAGCGTTCTGGCGCGCCTGTCGCGCCGGCCGCCTGGAGATGGCGCGCTGCGCGGCATGCGGCTGGTACATCCACCCGGCGCGGCCGATCTGCCCGCGCTGCCGCGGTCGCGACATCACCGTCGGCGCGCTGAGCGGCCGCGCCCGGCTGCACAGCTACACGATCAACCACAAGGCCTGGTTTCCCGGCCAGGCGGTGCCCTACGCGATCGGGCTGGTCGAACTGGTCGAGCAGCGCGATCTGCGCCTGACGACGAACATCGTGGACTGTCCGCTCGAGCAGATCGCCATCGGCATGCCGCTGCGCGTGACCTTCGAGATCGTCAACGACGACATCGCGCTGCCGCTGTTCGCGCCGGAGCCGGCGTGAAGCCCGAGTCGCGCGCCATCCTGTCCGGCGTCGGTCAGTCGGCGATCGGGCGTCGCCTGTTTCGCACCGATCTCGACCTCACCTGCGACGCGGCGCTGGCGGCGATCGCCGACGCCGGGTTGCAGCCCGACGACATCGACGGCATCGCCTGCTACCCGGGGCCGATCGCGGCGCCGGCCGGTTTCGCCGGACCGGGCGTGGTCGACGTCCAGGACGCGCTCGGCGTCGACCTGCGCTGGCATCTGTCCGGCGCCGAGGGGCCGGCGCAGATCTCGCCGATCATCCACGCGGCGCTGGCGGTGGCCGGCGGGCTCTGCCGTCACGCGCTGGTCTACCGCACCGTCACCGAAGCGACCGCCGCGGCCGACACCGGACGGCTCGGCATCGGCGTCGGCGCGCCGGAGATCCGCGGCTTCGGCGCCTACCTGATTCCGTTCGGCGCCATGTCGGCGGCCAACTGGCTGGCGCTCTACGCGCGCCGTCACATGCACGAGTACGGCACCACGCGCGAGCACCTCGGCCTCATCGCCACCACCGCTCGTCGCCACGCCGGCTTCAATCCGCAGGCCATCTACACCGAGCCGATGAGCATGGCGGACTACCTGGGCGCGCGCATGATCAGCGAGCCGTTCGGTCTCTACGACTGCGATGTGCCGGTCGACGGCTCGACCGCGGTGATCGTCTCCAGCGTCGAGGTCGCGCGCGACCTGCCGCACGCCCCGGTGCGCTTCGAGGCCTTCGGCACCGCGATCCGCGCCCGTCCGTCGTGGGACCAGTGGGGCGACCTCACCACCATGGCGGCGCGCGATGCGGCGGAGCAGATGTGGTCGCGGACCGACCTGCGTCCGGCCGACGTCGATACCGCGCAGCTCTACGACGGCTTCTCGTTCCTCACCCTCGCCTGGATCGAGGCGCTGGGCTTCTGCGCCAAGGGGGAGGGTGGCCCCTTCCTCGAGGGCGGGCGTATCGGGCTCGGCGGCGCGCTGCCGCTCAATACCTGGGGCGGGCAGCTCTCCGGCGGCCGCCTGCACGGCTTCGGCTTCGTCGCCGAGGCGATGCGCCAGCTGCGCGGCGAGTGCGGCGCGCGGCAGGTGGCGCGTTGCGAGGTCGCGGCGGTCGGCGTCGGCGGCGGGCCGGTGGCCGGCTGCATGCTGCTGACGCGCTGAGCCCCCGGTCAGCGGCGCAGCGAATCGCCGAGCACCAGCAGCGCCCAGATGCCGAGCAGGGCGGCGCCGAGCGCGCTTGCCGCGAGCACGTCGAACCAGCGCGGCCAGCCCGTCCCGCGCGGTGGCGGCGCCGCGTCGCGCGGCGGCGGGTGCTTGACCGCATGGTCGGGGCGGCCGAGCACCACGGCTGCCGTGCCGCGCGAGCGCTGCGGAGCGCGAGTCGTCATCGCAGGTCAGATGCCATACCGGCGCGGCGCGCGGTAGTCGGGCGGCGCGCGCTGGCTCTGGCGCACGTCACGGCGATGACGCGCGTGCGGTGAGCCCGGCGCCGCGCCAGGCGGTGTCGGCACGCGCCTGGGTGCCTGGCACGTCGCTCGCTGTGCCGACTGACGACCGCGCCGGGGGTGTGTCCGGCGCCGACTATGGGAGGACGACGTGATGAGGGCACGGAAACGCAACCTGCTGGTGATGCTGGTGGTGCTCGGCGCCTCGAGCGCCTCGGCTATCGATCCGGCGATCAAGTGTCAGAGCGACAAGCTGCGCCTGGCGGCGAAGTACACCGCCTGCCGCCTCAATGCCGAGGCCGATGCGGCGCGCGACTTCGATACACCGGACTTCAGCCAGTGCAGGGCAGGGTATCTGTCGGGCTGGAAGAAGGCCGAGGCGCGCGCCCAGGCGCGCGGCACGCAGTGCTGGACCAGCGACGACGCCGAAGTGGTCGAGGGAGATATCGACTCGCACACCGGGGCGCTCGCCGAGTGGCTCGCCGGCGGCAAGCCGTGAGCGGCTGATGGCTGACAGCTGGTGGCCGGAGGCCATCCGCTGTCGGCCGTCAGGACTCGACGCTAGGCGCCGCCGAACGCCTCGCCGCGCAGGGCGGTGGCGCGCTGCGCCAGGTCCTGCGCGGCGCCCGGCTCGCTCGCCTGCAGCAGCCCGTGCAGGCGGTCGAGCGCCGCGATCTGCGTGCCGACGTCGCCGGCCTTCTCGGCCAGCCCCAACGCCTGCTCGTAGCTGGTGCGCGCCGCCGCCGGCTGTTGCTCGGCGCTTTCGAGGTCGCCGAGCGCCAGCGCGACGCGCGCCTCGCCCTCGGGACGCTTGGCGCGCGCGTAGGACTCCTGGGCGGCGGCGTAGTGCTGGCGCGCGGCGGGCACGTCGCGCAGCGCCAGCTCGACCTCGGCGAGGCGCATCAACGTCAGCGCCTCGGCGCGCGCGTGCTCGCGCAGGCGCGCGGCGCGCAGCGCCACCTCGTAGTGGGCGCGCGCCGCGGCGAGCTGGCCGCGCTGGCGCTCGTAGGCGCTGCGCCGCTGCCAGGCGAGCGTCTCCAGGTAGGCGTCGCGCGTCGCGCCGGCCAGGGTGACCGCCTGCTCGTACGCGTTGAAGGTCGCCGCGTCGCGCCCCAGCGCCGCCTCGAAGTCGCCGTAGGCCAGCCACACGCGCGCCTGGGTCGGCGTGCTCATGCCGTCCGACAGCCGCAACGCCGACTCGAACAGCGGTCGCGCCGTCGCGGTGCGGCCAAGCGCCTGTTCGGCGGCGGCGACCCGCAACGTCAGCCACAGCTCGGCGTCGCGGTCCTTGACCTGCTTGGCGACCGCCAGCCCGTCGCTGTAGGTCGCGTGCGCGTCCTGCCAGTGGCCGAGTGCCGCCTGCGCGTCGCCGAGCCGGCGCAGGCCGCGGGTCGCCAGCTTGGCGTCGCGGATCTGCGCCGCGATCTGTACGGCCTCGTCGTACTGCGCGCGCGCCGGTTCCAGCCGCCCGGTGGCGCGCAGGAGATCGGCGCGCACGATCGCCGTCGCCGCCGCCGCCGCCAGGGCGTTGGCGGCGCGCTGGCGCTCGATTGCCCGGGCGTAGAGCTCCAGGGCGCGCGGCGCGGCGCCCTCGCCACGCTCCAGCCTGGCCAGGTCGACCAACGCGTCGGCCTCGGCGGCGGCGTCGCCGCGGCTCGCGGCCTCGCCGAGTGTCTTCTCCAGTGCGGCGCGCCGCGCCTCGGCCGACAGATGCTGCGGCAGGATCAGCGGCTCGATCGGCGCCGGGGCGGCCGCCGGCGGTTTCGGCGCGGCCGCCGGCAGGGTGGTGTCGGGGCCGCCGAGCATCATGCTGACCAGGAAGATCAGGCCGCAGGCGCCCAGGCCGATGGCGTACTTGAGCCGGTTGTTGCTCGCCGGCAGCGGCGCGGCCTCGCTCGCCGCGGCCGGCTTGCTGGGCAGCGCCGGCGGCGCGCTGTAGCGCGGCAGCTGATAGGCGGGCTTGGCATCGGGCGGTGCCGCGTCCGCCGCGGTGTCCGCTGCCGGTGCCGCGGCCGCGGTGTCGGCCGCGGGCGGCGGCGCCGGCTCGGCGGCGGCGGGCTCGTCCGCCTCGCTCAGGGGGGCGGCGGCTTCGAGGTCGAGCGGCAGCGCGGCGGCGGCGGGGTCGTCGGCGCCCTCGGCGACTGGCGGTTCGGGCGGCGGCGCCGGCTCGTTCTCGACCAACCGCAAGCCGCCGCTTGCTGCGGCTGGGGAGTGGTGCGGCGCGGCGGCTGCTCCGGGCTTGCGCGTATCGTCGGGATTCTCCTGCATCTCGGGTCCCCGTCAGCCCGTCGGGAGACGGGCGCGAGCGGCCGGATGATGTCAGGAGAAGTGCACCCCGGCCACAGCGATTTTCACCGCCGCGCGCTCAACCCACCGCCGACCGGCGCTGCCGCGTGCCGCATGGCATCGCACGCGATGACCAGGACGATGAGCGATGAGCGACGAGGAGGGAGCGATGAGCGACGAGCGATGAGCGATGAGGGGTGAGCGACGAGGCGACGAGGGTGGGCGACCACCTCGGTCACCACTCATCGCTCATCGCTCATCGCCCATCGCTCACCACTCATCGCTCACCACTCGCTCTTCACGGCACGCAGGGGATGCCGACGCAGACGTCGGTGACCGCTCCGCCGGTCTGCAGGAAGTCGGACTTCTGCTGCCGGCCGATGACCGAGTTGCGCGGGTGCGAGTGCGGATCGGTGCCCATGCTCGGCGCCAGGTTCTCGATCGGCGGCGCCGGCGAGCCGCTGTCCCAGACGATCAACGCCGAGCCGTTGAACGGGTAGGACGGGATGGCCGGAATGCCGTAGTACGGGTCCACGTCGGTGTGACGCATCGGCGCGATCGCCGGCGCGTGGATCGACGCGCCGATGGTGCGCGCCTCGACCTCGGTGGCGACGTTCGCCACCTGGTGGTCGCCGAAGGCGAGGTGCAGCAGCACCTGGTGCGGCGGCGTGTTGGGCAGCGGGTCGTCGGTCATGTGGTGCGCGTAGCCGTTCGGGTCGGAGCGATCCCACAGCATCTGGATGAGCGACAGCAGCAGCTGGTGGGTGAGCTCGCTCGGGTACGCCGGATAGAGGAAGGTGGCGTAGAGGGTGAAGTCGGTGCTGCGGGTGAGCAGCAGCGAGTAGTTCATGCCCGGGACGCCGAGCACGCCCCGCGTGATGTCCTGGGCGATCGACATCACCGTGCCGCCGAAGATGCCGCCCTGGCTGTTGCCGTCGTAGAAGACGTCGCTGGTGTCGATCACCGGGTTGCCGAAGCTGTCCTGGAACGCCGGATCGGCGACGAAGCCGTTGGCGTGGATCATCAGCCGGGCGAGGAAGAGCTGGTTGACCATCGCCTGCTGCAGCCGGTCGGTGAAGCTCGGGAACTTGCCGAGATCCTGCAGGATGCCGACCGCATTGCCGACGTCCTCGTCGGCCATGCCGATCCACTTGGTCGCGCAGAAGACGAAGTTGTGCTCGTTGGCCATCGCCTTGACGTTGCCGCCGTTGACCTCGGTGTTGCTGCCGAGCAGGCCGTGCCCATAGATCGAGGCGCGCGCCGGCACCGCCGTCGCCCCGGCGTTGGCCAGCGCGGCGCGCGGGATGTTGCAGATGAACGATGCCGGCTGGGTGGTCGGCTGGTGGGTCGGCAGGCCGTTGGCGTCGAGGATCATCTTCGCCGGCGCGGTGGTGGCGTCGACGTAGCGTTCGACCTGGTAGGTGCCGGTGACGCGGCGGAAGATGTTGCCGTCCACCTCGTTCTCCACCGAGGTGACGGTGAACGCCGGCGCGCTGGTGCCGAGGCGGTCGAAGGCGTCGTCACGCATGAACAGCAGGCGCTCGGTGAGGTTGCGCTGGCTGGCGACGGTGAAGTCCCAGGCCAGGTAGAGCTCGTTGCGCGCCACGCCGGCGGCGGTCAGGGTGCTGAAGATCGACTCCATGTGCGGCCGGCGCAGCTCCTTCGCCACGTTGCCGGTCGGCGTGTTGTCGCGATAGGCGAGGAAGTCGGCCGACGGGGCGATCGGATCGCCGTCGACGTCCTTCAGGTTGCGCAGCGCGACGATGTAGCGCTGGCCCTCTTCGAAGTTCACCGCCGGGCGCAGGATCAGCGAGCGGTTCGCGTCGGAGCTGGCGTTGGCGTCGAGCTCGGCCCAGATCAGGTGGCGCTGCAGGGTCGTCGCGTTGATCACCAGGATCGGCGCGTCGGCGTCGAGCGAACGCTCGATGTCGGTGATCGGCGCCGCCTCGGTCTCGGCGAGGTTCAGGCCCGGCACCTTGAGCAGCATGGCGGTGCCGGGGCTGAAGCCGTCGTTCCGGTTGTAGTCGGTGTGGATGATCGGCACGTTCGCGTTGTTCTTCGGCATCGACGCCTGGTGGAAGTTGACGCGGCGGCCGGTGTCGGTGCTGCCGTCGGCGACGGTCAGGTAGTCGCTCGGAAAGGGGTAGAGGCACTCGGCCGGGTCGAGGAAGTCGCACGGGCAGGTGCAGTCCGACTGGCAGACCGCGGTGCCGCCGCACGACGCGCCCACCTCGCACGCCTCGCCGGCGTCGATGAAGCTGTTGCCGCAGGTCAGGCAGCTGCCTTCGCTGCTCGGCGCCTTCACCGAGAACAGCTTGCCCGCTTTGTTCTTCATCGTGCCGTCGGCGAAGCGGACGCTGTACGAGTCACCGCCGGTGATCTGCAGGCGGGCGCAGGCCCCGCTGCCGGGATTGGGCGGCACCACGTCGATGGTGCCGAGCTTGCCCATGATGACCGCCTTGAGCTGGAAGGTGCCGTTCGGCGCCAGCTTCAGCTTGGCGATCTTGACCGGCCCGTTCTCGCCGTGGGCGTCCTTGTAGGTGAAGCCCTTGGTCGCATCGCCCTTCCAGAACGGCTTGCCGGCCTGGTTGGTGCCGCTCGGCAGCGGGAAGACCTGGGTGATGGCGGTGCCGCCGTAGACGGCGATCGACAGCGTCGCGCCGTTGGCGACCGGGTTGCCGACGACCGTGTTCGGGCTGGCTTCCTCGGCGGCCTGCAGAACGATCTTGCGCTTGTCGGGTGTGCTCGGGTCCTTCACCAGGATCTGTTTCCCGAGCAGGGTCTGGTCGGCGGCCTGCGCGCCAAGCGGCGCGGCGAGCAACGCCAGGGCGACGAACAACAGTCGGCGCATGAGCGGATACTCCGTTGAGACACACGTCGCTGGGCCGGCGACCCCCCTTGTGGACCGCCCGCGCCCGCCGGACGGCGTCTCAATCCCCCGGGAGTGAAACGAGAGAACCGTAGGCGCCGCCGCGCCGCGAAGTCAACGAGAAGCCGCGCCCGGGCGGGCGGTGGCGGCGGCCGGGTCGGCGCCCGGCAGGGTGAAGGCGAAGGTCATGCCGCCGTCCGGGTTGCCGGTCGCCCACAGGCGGCCGCCGTGCGCCTCGACGATCGAGCGGCTGACCGGCAACCCCAGGCCGAGACCGGCCGGCTTGGTGGTGAAGAAGGGGTCGAAAATGCGCTGCGTCGCCTCGCGCGGCACGCCGATGCCGGTGTCGCGTACGCGAATCTCGACCGCCTGGTCGGCGCGCGCCACCGTTTCCAGCCACAACGCGTGGTCGGGGCGCGGCGCCGCCCGCATCGCGTCCATGGCGTTGCGCAACAGGTTGAGCAGCACCTGCTCGAGGTGGGCGCGGTCGACGGTCAGCGGCGGCACCGCCGGGTCGAGCCGCAGGTTGACCGGAATCGCGGCCGTGGCGGCGTCGGAGGCGATGCGCTGCGCCGATTCGCGCACCAGCGCGTTGAGGTCGACGCCGTCGGTCGGGTCGCTGCCGGTGCAGACGCTGTCGCGCACCCGCCGCACGATCTCGGCGGCGCGCATCCCCTCGCCGGCGATCTCGGCCACCGCCGCGACCAGCGCCGCATCGGCGCCGCTGGCGCGCAGGCGCGCGGCGGTGCCGTTGGCGAAGTTCACGATCGCGCCGAGCGGTTGGTTGAGCGCGTGTGCCAGCTCGGCGAGCAGCCCGCCGACGGTGGTCTGGCGCAGCACCTCGGTGAGCCGCTCCTGGTGGGCGCGCGCCTGGGTCTCGGCGCGCTGGCGCTCGGTGACGTCCTCGATCATGCCGAGCGCGCAGAGGAATTCGCCCTGCGTATCGCGCAGCGCGGCCAGCGCGCCATGCGTGGCGATGATGGCGCCGCCGGCGGTGCGGTAGCGCACGTCGCTGCGCCGCACCGCGGCACGCCCGTCGCGCAGCTCGGCCAGCGCCGCGTACAGTCCGTCGCGCTGCTCGGCGTCCAGCCAGGCGCCGAGCGGCGTCGCGAGCAGCGCGTCGGCGGTGGTGCCGAGCATGGCGGCGAAGCCGTGGTTGGCCTGTAGGATGGCGCCGCCCACGTCGACGGTGATGACGCCGATCGGCGCCGCCTCGAAGATGGCGCGGAACCGCTCCTCGCTGGCGCGCAGCGCGGCGGTGCGCTCCAGCACGCGCCGCTCGAGCTGTTCGTTGAGCTCGCGCAGTTGCGCCTCGGCGCCCTCGCGCGCGGCGGTGAGCTGATGCACCCGCACCAGCTGGCGCCAACGCTGCCGCTCGCGCACCGCGCTGGCGCCGACCGCGACCAGCGCGACGATCGCCAGGCGCCCCAGGTGGTCCGGCACCTGCGGCGCGCCGAGTTGACCGACCGCGGCGGTGCCGCCCAGGTAGATGCCGGTCGCGGCGGCACAGGCCAGCGCCGACCAGCCGGCGTTCCAGCTCATCAGGATGGCGAGGCCGAGCACCACCAGCGTCAGGCGGTCGTACTGCGTGCTCGCCTGGCCGCCGCTGTGCTGCGCCAGGCCGTGCAGGCAGAGGCTCATCACCACCACCAGCGCGATCGCCAGCTCGCAGGGGCGGCGCGCGCCGACCCCGCTGGTCAGCGCCCAGGCGATGACCCCGATCGCGACCAGGGCCGCGGCGCGGATATGCAGCAGCGCCATCGCGCTGCTCGGCTCGGCCAGGCTGAAGACGGCGCTCAGCACCAGCATGGCGGCGGCGAAGCCGCAGAAGATCAACGCGCCGCGCCAGCTGCGCTCGCGGCCCTCGCGCTCGAACTCCGCTGCGAGCGCGGCGTCGCCCGTCGCGCGGCTCATGCGCGAAGACCGCTGGTGGTGCGAGTGTGTACCCACGTCTGCATCAATTCCCCGTGTTCGATGGCAGGCGCTGCCGGACACTCTGTCTATTTGGTCGATAGACTGTATCCCCCGGCCCGGTCAAGGAGATTTCCGGCCGACGCCCCCTTCCGGGCCGCCTGAGCCGGTGTCTCAGGGTGCCGATGTCCGCGTCGGGATCGGGGTGCGGGTGGGGACGGGCGTGCGGGTCGGCAGGCCCTTCGGGGTCGAGGTGGCTCCCGGCGGGGCGGTCGGCTGGCCGGTGCTGGCCGACTTCTCGCAGCGCAGGCGTACCAGGGCATCGCTGCTGCGCAGCGAGCAGTCGGGCAGTGCCGTGCCCAGCGCGTAGCCGCTGGCGTCGGTGAGGCTGAAGCTGACCGGCGCCTGCAGCAGTGGCGGCTCGGCAATGAAGAACGGCGCCTTCATCACCACGCTGGTCGCGCCGCTGCTGCCGAAGACGTAGCGCAGCCGCCCGAGGTCGAGCTCGAAAGTCTCGTGCCCGCCCGGGCACAGGTCGTTCTTGGCGTAGTCCACCACGGTGAGCGGACCGCTGATGGTGCGGCCGGTGGCGTCGCGCAGGGTCAGCGTCACCGGTGCGCTGAGCAGCGGCGTGGCGCCGCCGTCGCAGCCGGCCGGCGCCGGGCAGCGTCCCATGCGCAGCAGCACCTTCGCCTGGCGCGTGCTCGCCTTCCAGACGATCTGCAGGCGCTCGCTGCCGCCGCACTCGACCGGCACCGGCGTCGGCGTCTGCGCCGCTGCGCGCCCGACGCTATGGGTCAACAGTACTGCCACGAGGATTGCGATCGCGCGCATGGTTTCGAATGTGAGGCGTCGATTGCTGACTCGCGGCTGTCGGCGAAGCTGTCAGCCGTCAGCTTTCAGCTCTCAGCCGGAGAAGCCCGACGCCCACTCCTCCCTGGTGCGACGGCCTACCACAGCCGCTGCGCGATTCGGAAGGCTTTGTCGCGCCGCAGCAATTCACCCGTCAGTGAGCAGCCTACAGCGATGGTGCGGGCAGCTGGCAGCTGAGCGCTGACAGCTGTCTGCTGACCTCCGACCGCTACTTCAGATAGTCCATCAGCGTCGCGGCGTCGTTGGCGGCCGCCAGGGCGACGTCGCGGCGGATGCGGCCGGCGCGCACCAGGTCGGTGAGGTGGCGTTCCAGGACCAGCATGCCCTCGCCGCCGCCGGCCTGGAGCTGGTTGACGATCTGCGCGGTGCGGCCGTCGCGGATCAGGTTGGCGACCGCGTAGGTGACCCGCAGCAGCTCGACCGCCGGGACGCGGCCGCCGTCGCTGGCCGGCAGCAGGCGCTGCGCGATGACCGCGCGCAGCGCGTCGGCGAGCTGCACGCGGATCTGCCGCTGTCGTTCCGGCGGGTAGGTGTCGACGATGCGCTCGACCGCCGAGGCGGCGGTGCGGCTGTGCAAGCTGGCGAACACCAGGTGGCCGGTCTCGGCGGCGGTCAGCGCCAGGCCGATCGTCTCGGCATCGCGCATCTCGCCGATCAGCAGCGCGTCGGGATCCTCGCGCAGCGCGTCGCGCAGGCCGGTGGCGAAGTCGCGCACGTGCGTGCCGACCTCCCGCTGCCGCACCAGACCGGCCGGCTGCAGCGGCCGGATCAGGTACTCGATCGGGTCCTCCAGCGTCACCAGCACCTGGGCGCGGCCGCGCATGGCATGCTGCGCCAGCGCCGCCAGCGTCGTGCTCTTGCCCGAGCCGGTCGGCCCGCAGACGATCACCAGGCCGTGCGGCAGCTCGACCAGCGGCGCGACCTGCGCCGGCAGGTTGAGCTCGGCGAGCGGCGGCGCCTCGCGGCGCAGCAGCCGCAGTGCGGCGCACAGGCCGGCATCGCTGGCGTAGACGTTGACCCGCAAGCGGCCCAGCCCTGGCAGATCGACGCCGCGGTCCACCGAGCCACCGGCGGCGATCCGTTCGCGCTGCGCCGGGCTGGCGAGCAGGGCGTCGACCTCGACCGCGGCGGCGCCGTCGAGCCCGACCAACTCGCCGTCGATGCGCGCGATCGGCGCCTGGCCGGGCGTCAGGTGGATGTCGCTGGCGCCGCGCGCCAGCGCCAGCGCCAGCAGCGCGTGCAGCGCCTCCGGCAGCGCGCCGGCGGCGGAGGTGTCGCGGCGCTCCGGCGCCGCGACCGGGGCGGCTGACGGCGTGCGGATCTCGACCTCGGTGTCGCTCAGCTCCGCCTCGCGCCGGAAGGTGACCTCGAGCGTCGCGGCGTCGGGCTGCACGAGGCGGACGGCGAAGTCGCCGAGCTGCGCGCTGCGATAGGGAAGGGCGATGCGGCCGGTCTTCTCCAGCGTCTCGGCATGCGACGACCAGAGGTCATCGAGCAGGAAGCGGATGCGCTCGGTGGAGGTCGGCGGCATCGTCAGCGGCAGCGGCGCGCCGTCGCAGAACATGCGCGGCTGGCTGCCCGACGCCAGGCGAAGCTCGGTGCCGCCCTGCTCGACGAGCAGGCGGAGGACGCTGTCGATGGCCTTCATACCGTCGGCAGCTTGCCCGACGCGGCGGCGCGCGGCTACCGCGACCGGTCAATCGGCGTCGGGCGGCAGGTCGGTCCAGCCGAACAGGTCGTCGGGCAGCTGCGCCGTGAACAGCGTCAGCAGCCGGCGCATGTCCTCGACGTCGTGCTCGCGCGGCGGATCGGCATCCTCCAGCGTGCGGCTGCCCCACAGCAACGCCGCGCCGAGCAGCGTCGCGGTCGCCTCGTCGATCACCATCGCGTCGCTGCCCTCGGGAAACAGCCGCGCGATGATCTCCTGGTCGGGCGGCAGCTTGTCGCCCTGGCCGTCGGTCTCCGCCAGCTTGCGCAGGATGCCGATCGCCTGCGAGATCAGGAACACCCCGCGCGGCGAGTGCAGCAGCGCCAGCGCTTCGTCTCGGTCGTCGCGCATCGCGCTGGCCGGTGTACGCCGCGCGGGCGGACGGTTCAACCGCTCGGGCTGGTCGCACGCCGCGCGTTTTTTCCCCCTGCGAGGCGCCGCCCGTGGTAGGAAGCCCTGCCATGTCGTGCACCGCGCATCGCTGGATCGCCGCGGCGGTCGTCGCCCTGCTCATCGCCGCATTGCCGCGCACCGCGGCGGCGAGTCCGGCGGCGCGCTTCGCGTTCTCGCCGATCGGTGGCTGCGGGCCGAACAACCTGGAGGGCTGGGAGTTTCAGACCACGGCGCCGATCACGGTGTCGGCGCTCGGCGTCTTCGACTCGTACGAGGATGGGCTGCAGTTCCCGATTCCGGTCGGTCTGTATGATTCCACCTGCGCCCTGCTGGCGAGTGTGACCATCCCCGCCGGCAGCGTCGCGCCGCTGCACGACGGCTACCGCTATGCTGCCATCACGCCGCTGAGCCTGCCGAGTGGGCAGACCTTCCGCATCGCCGCGGTGATGCACTGCGACGACTACACCGCGACGCTGCAGAGCCTCGACGACGTCACCCTCGACGCGGCGGTCAGCTACGTTCAGACGCGCCGATCCGGGTTCGAATCGATGCTCGAGTGTCCGCGCGAGACGGTGACCGGCAACTACTTCGACGTCACGCCCAACTTCCAGATCGGTCCGCCGTGCGGCAACGGTGTCGTCGAAGCCGGTGAGCTGTGCGACGACGCCAATGCGGTCGACGAGGACTGCTGCTCGCTCGCCTGCACGCCGGCCGAGGCCGGGGTGCCGTGCCCGGATGACGGCCTCGCCTGCTCAACCGACGTCTGCGATGCCGGTGGGGTCTGCACGCATCCGCCCGGCAACCCCGGCGCGGAGTGCAGTCCCGCCGAGGACGATTGCCATCGCCCCGACCGCTGCGACGGCGAGTCGGTCGAGTGCCCGGAGCTCGACGAGCGCAAGGAGGTCGGTGAGCCCTGCACCGACGACGGCCTGTACTGCACCGGCGTCGAGCTGTGCGGCGAGGACGTGTGCACCAGTGTTGGCGATCCCTGCGGCGGCGCGATCTGCGACGAGGATCTCGACCAGTGCGTCACCGCCACGCCGACCATCACGGCGACGCCGGCGGCGACCGCGACACGGACGGCGAGCCCCACCGGCACGGCCAGCCCGACGCCGATCGCCACCGCATCGCTTGCCGCGACGCGCACGCCGAGCCCGACGCCGACCGGCACCTTGAGCGCCACGCCGGTCAGCGCGTCGCCCACGCCCACGCCGCCGTCGACGCCGACCGATACCTTCGGGACCGCACCGGCGGCGACCGACACGCCGGTGGAAGTCACGCCAACGGTGCCGAGCACCGCGTGCGTCGGCGACTGCGACCGCGATGGCCAGGTGACGATCAACGAGCTGATCACCGGCGTCGGCATCGCGCTCGGCACCCAGGTGCTGGAGCAGTGCGAATCGTTCGATCCGTCGCGTAACGGCGCGGTGGAGATCCACGAGCTCATCGCCGCCGTCAATGCGGCGCTCGGCGGCTGCTGAGCCGGATCGTAGCGGCCGCTCGGTGGGGTGATCGCACCGTTGATCCACAATTGAGTCAGCCTATCGTCGACTGGAACAGCGACCGCGACACCGGCGGTGGTCGGTCTGGTCGCGCTCGCCGGGCTGTCGCGCCTGCGCCGTCGCGTCTGAAGGGTCGGTTGAGGGTTGGGCGGGATTGCCCGACCCTCGACCGACGCGTAGGACGGAGGCCGGCGTGAAAGGTCGCGCCGCGATGGCAGAGGAGGGACGGATGCCCAAGGGCACCATCACCAATCCGGCGCTGGCGCAGGAGCTGCTCGACGCGCTCGACACACTCGGCTCGCAGCCGGGCGGGCGCCCCGCCCACGCCAAGGGACGGATGTGCGCCGGGACCTTCGCCCCGGCGCCGGAAGCGGCAGGGTTGACGCGCGCGCCGCATGCGAGCCGGCCGTCGACGCCGGTCACCGTGCGCTTCTCCAATTCGACCGGCGACCCGGCGATCCCCGACAACGATCCGGCGCGGTCCGGTCCACGCGGCTGCGCCATCCGCTTCCACCTCGCCGCCCACCAGCACACCGACATCATCGCCCACTCAGCCAACGGCTTTCCGGCCCGCACCGGCGAGGAGTTCGCCGAATTCCTGCGGGCCATCGCCAGTGCCGGGGCGGGCAAGCCGGAGGTGCTGGGCGCGTTTCTCGCCAGTCACCCGGGCGCCAAGCGCTTCGTCGAGCTGCCCAAGCCGATTCCGACCAGCTTCGCGCGCGAGGCCTTCTTCGCCGCCACCGCCTTCACGTTCATCAACGCCGCCGGCGCCACTCGTCACGGCCGCTTCCGCATCCGCCCCGCCGCCGGCACCGAGTACCTCACCGATGCCGAGGCGAAGCAGCAGGCACCGAGCTTCCTCTTCGACGAGCTCGAGCAACGTCTGGCGACGGGCCCGGTCGAGCTCAAGGTGTTCGTGCAGGTCGCCGAGGCTGGCGACGACGTCACCGACGCCACCACGCCGTGGCCCGACACGCGCCGCGAGATCCCGTTCGGCACGATTGCGCTGACCGCGCACGTCGACGACCAGGAGCGGGAGCGCCGCCGCATCATCTTCGATCCGCTCCCCAGGGTGGACGGCATCGAGTCGGCCGGCGATCCGCTCACCGCCGCACGCGCCGACGTCTACCTGGTCAGCGGCCGCCGCCGCCGCGCCGTGCTCGGCGACGGCTGAGCGGTGCGTGGCGCGTCGCGACGATGCGCCGGCGCGCCTGCGGCCGGCGCTGCTTGCGGCGCAACTGCTGGTGGTGTCGGCCTGTGCGGTCTACGACCCGCGCGGGAGCGAACCGGCAGCGCCAATCACCGGCGCCGCGACGCGGGTCGTGCGCGTCTGCGGTGAGGCGGTCGAATTCGACTCCGCCGTTCCGCTCCTGGCGGCGACCGGATTGTTTGCGGCGGTGAAGCGTTGCGACGAGCCGTTCGACGCAACCGACGTCCGCGCCCAGGTGTTCCGACCCTACTTCGATGGCGCGGACGGGTTCGTGACGAGCATCCTGATGGTGCTCAGCGCCGGCGTGATTCCGGCCGTACACTGTCGGCCCGATCTCGCGTTCCGCTTCTATCGCGACGGATCGGCGCCGCCGCTCGAGGTCGTGCCAGCGCGGACCACCTGCGTGCTCTATGGATGGCTGCCGCCGCTCTTTGTCCCGCTGCCCGCATTCCACTGGGGGAGGGCGCCGCAGGAAGAGCCGGCGGCCCGAGCTCTGCGCGCCGCGATCCTCGCCGCGTGGCCGTCGGTCGGCGACGCGGCGCGCGGCAGCTCAGCCAGTCGACAGACGCGTCGTGGAGGTGAAATCGGCGCCAGCTCGATGGCAACCGGCGGCGGTGAGCAGGTGGCTCTGGCTTCGGCATGCGTCTCGCCTGTCATTCCCTGCGGCTAGACTGACTTCCGCATGCGTGCGGAGCGCGCACCGCTGGCGCGCACGGCGTCGGTGCGGCGGTGCTGGCCGACTGGATTCGCCAGCCCGATCGCGGCATGAAAGCGCCCAATGTCCTGGCCGAGCGACTTCCTGTGGGGAACGGGCGCCTCGTCGACGCAATGCGAGGGCGCGGCGCCGGCGTCTGACTGGAAAGCCTGGGAGGTGGCCGGACGGGTGCCGCCATCGGGCGAGGGCAGCGGGTTTGCCACCCGCTACCGCGAGGACTTCGCGCTCTACCGGCAACTCGGCCTGAACCAGCACCGGCTGTCGATCGAATGGGCGCGCATCGAGCCGCAGCCCGGGCGTGTCGATGACGCCGCGGTCGACCACTATCGCGAGGTGCTCGCCGCGGCGCGCGAGGCCGGCATCGCGGTGTGGGTCTGCCTGCACCACTTCACCCTGCCGGCCTGGTTCGCCGCCGCCGGCGGCTTTCTTGATCCCGCCCTGCGCAGCGGCGCGTGGATACGCCACGTCGAGCGCATCGCCGAGTTGTTCGGCGACCAGGTGGCGGGCTGGAAGCCGGTCAATGAACCGCACGCCTACGCGTTGCTCGGCTGGATGGGGATGGGCTTCCCGCCCGGCGCCAGCGATCGCGACGGCTACCTGGCGGCGCTGGAGGCGATCCAACTCGCCACCGCCGAGGCGGGTGTGCGGCTGCGCCAGAGCGGCCGTCCGGTGGCGACGGTGCACAACCTGGCGCCGGTCGTCGCGCTCGACGACGCCTCGGCGCCGGTCGCCGACTTCATCGACGCCGGCATGTGGCGCACCTGGCTCGGGCTGCAGCGCGACGGCGTGCTGGCCGTGCCGGGCCGTGCGCCGATTGCACGTCCCGATCTTGCCGGCTGGGCCGACCTGATCGGCTTCTCGTACTATTTCACGCTCGGCCTGCAGCGCGGCGGCGTGGTGCCGTATCCCGCCGGCGCGCCGCTCTCACCGCTCGGCTACGCGATCGGCGCCGATGGCCTGCGCCTGGTGCTCGAACGCCTGGCGCGCGAGCTGCCGGCGACGCCGCTACTGATCAGCGAGTACGGCGTCGGCACGCACGACGACGCGCAGCGCGCCGCCTACCTGCGCGACGGCCTGGCGATCGCGCGCGACGCGCTCGCTGACGGCACGCCGCTGCGCGGCTTCTTCCACTGGACCGGCGTCGACAACTACGAATGGCGGCACGGCTACGACGTGCCGTTCGGTATCATCGATCGCGAGCGCCGCGTGCGCGACAGCGCCGCGGTGCTGTCGGCGGAAGCGCTGGGCGCGGCGGCGACCACCGGTCACGTCTCGTGCGCGACCGGTTCCTCGTCGTAGATCTCGAGCTCGTCGCTCGGACCGCGCTCGTCGTCGCCGAGCAGCGGGATCTGATCGCGGCCGGGCTCGAAGAGCGCATCGTCGACCACCGGCGCCGCATCGTTGGATTCCGTCGATGCTTCGTCGACCGTCCCCTCGATCAATTGTTCGTGCACGGCGGCGGCGTTGTCGTCGGTCGGCCGCAGCGGCAGCAGCGCCGCGACCCCGACCGTCAGCAGCACGGCCGTGGTGGCGATGAGCGCGCCTCGGGGTACGAGTAGAGCCTCGACGGCGCCGCGCACGGCGCCGCGCGCGTGCCGCGCCAGCGCGCCATCGTCGACCAGCTTGCAGAGCAGGCCGAGCGCGGCGAGATCGGCGACGACGAGGCCGAGGCGCACCGCGATCGGCGGCCAGACGCTCCAGACGTGCTCCAGTACCACCGCCTCGGTGAACACGTGCGCGGTGTAGACCAGCAGGCTGTGGCGGCCGAGCAGCGCCAGCCAGGTCGCCGCTGCGGCACCGCCGGGTAGCGACATCCAAGGGAGCAGCCAGGTGGCGAGCAGGAGCTGAACGATGGCCAGGTACCAGAGCAGTTGGCCGGGTTGCAGCGGCGTCTTGTCGAAGCTGAGCGGCAGCACATGCGCCAAGTGATCGAAGCCGAGCGCCGGTCCGTACTGCGCCAGCGCGATGGCCGCGAACGCCACGGCGGCAGCGGCGATCCAGGCGACGCGCCGTATGCGCGCGCCGCGGTCGAGCCAGGCGAGCGCATCGCGCCACAGGAAGCCGGCGATGAACAGCGGCTGCCAGTATGCCACCGGGAAGCTGTGCGCCGGCCAGTGCAGCAGCGGCGCGGCGGCGAGCGCGACGCCGTACAGCCCGAGGCTCGCGGCGGCGAGCGGCCACCCGCCGGTGCGGCGGTACAGCGCCAGCACGGCCGGCATCGCCGCGAGTAGCAGCGCGTACAGGGTGAGGATGCCGCCGGTCACCCCGGGGCGCTGCAGCAGGAGCACCTCGCGCAGCACGTCGGCGATCGAGCCGTCGGCCGACGCCGGAAAGCTGCGCACCGCGTCGAGGGCGCGGAACGCCGCCGAGGCGCCGAGATCGACCAGCACCAGCAGGGCGGCGCGCCGCCACAGCCAGCGGCACACCGCCCAGCGGTCCGCCGCCGAACGCGCGTAGCGCGGCACGAACACGGTGGCGATGGTGAGACCGGCGAGAAAGACGAACCCGCCGGCAGCGAAGCGCGTGTAGTGCTTGATCAGCGAGTCGAGCGGCTCCGGAAACCCGAGCTGGTTGTACGCCAGGTGGACGAGCACGACATCGACCAGGCACAGCCCCCGCCACACATCGAGCCGCGCGTCACGGCCCGCCGTAGTGGCGAGGTCAGGATGCGTGCGAGGGGGAGGCCAACCACGAGGCATGAAGGTCCATCTTTAGGGTTCCGCCGGCCTGCGCAACCCTACCCGCGCGCTGCTCGGGATCTCCGGCTGTGAATCGGCGCCGGATCTGATCCGCGATCGGCGCCCAACCGTAACCGTTCTGGGCTGTCTGAGGAGGCGTCGGCGGAGTTCGCCCGGGCCAAGTTTGGAGGCAGATAGGGAGCGAAGTTCGAGGCCGATTCACACTCGCTGCCGTGCTGTCAGATCATCCTGCGGCAATGGGCGTGAGCGAGATGCTGCGCCCGGGGTTGCCAGCGTCGACATCCAGGCGCCTATACTGTCTCGCGGTTCCACAGCTAGCCATCGCCGCCGGCGCGACACGTTCTCAACCAGACTGGGAGGGACGAGATGACTGCAGAGGTCGGAACGGCGGGAGTCGGGCTTCTCGACGGCATCGCGTGGGGCACGCATCTCTGCCACTTCTACGATACGAAGCAGGATCTGCTCGACACGTTGGTCCCGTACTTCGCGAGCGGGCTCCAGCGGAAGCAGTTCTGCTTGTGGGTGTACTCAAAGCCGCTGACCGAGGCCGCGGTCACCGCAGCGCTACGCCCAACTGTTCCCGACCTCGATCGTCATCTGGCGGATCGCAGCATCGAGATCGTGTCGCACGATCAGTGGTATTTCACCGGCGAGCGCTTCGATCCCCAGCGCGCCACGCATGGCTGGCAGGAGAAACTCGACTCGGCCCTTACCCGCGGCTACGTCGGCATGCGAGCGACCGGTCAGATCTCGTGGGCACAGCGACGGCACTGGTCTGATTTCACCGTGTATGATCAGGCGCTCAACGACGCCATCGCCAATCGCCGCATGGTCGTCACGTGTAGCTTTCCGCTCGCCAAGACCAGAGCCGCGGAACTGCTGGACGTGGTGAGGGCGCATCAGATGGCGGTCGCACTCCGGCGGGGAAAGCTGGAGATCATCGAAACCGCTCAGCTCAGGCAAGCCAAGGCGGAGATCGAGCGGCTGAATGAGGAGCTCGAGCAACGGGTCAAGGAGCTGGAGGCCTTCAGCTCGTCCGCGTCCCACGATCTGGTCGCGCCGCTGAGACACATCGAAGCATTCGCCAAGCTGCTCCGCGAGGACCATGGGGCGACGCTCGATGCGGGCGGTCACCACTACCTCGACCGGATCCAGGAAGGCGTTCGCCAGATGGACGAGCTGATCCAGGCGCTGCTCGCCCTCTCACGAGCGTCGCTGAGCGAGCTCGCGATGGGGACGGTGAACCTCAGTCGCCTGGTGCACGAGATCGTCACGGAGTTGCAGCGCCACGCACCGCAGCGCCGGATCGAGTTGGTGGTCCAACCGGACCTGGTGGTCAGAGGCGACGCGCGCCTGCTGCGTGTCGCCATACAGAACCTGCTCGACAACGCCTGGAAGTACACCAGCACGCACCCCGCTGCGCGGATCGAGTTCGGCATGACGGAACGCGCCGGACAGCCCGTGTACTTCGTCCGCGACGACGGCGTCGGCTTCGACATGACCCAGGTCGGCAGGCTGTTCGAACCGTTCCAACGTCTGCACAGTGATGCGGAGTTCGCAGGCACCGGGATCGGTCTGGCAACGGTCCAGCGGATCCTGCGACGCCATGGCGGTCGCATTTGGGCCGAGGCCGCGCCCGACCAGGGCGCCACGTTCTTCTTCACGCTGGGGGCGCAGTAGGTCGACCAGGGCGAGCATGGCTGCGATCGCCGGAAAACTGGAAACCGTCGCCGTGGCGCCAGGCGCGGTTCATACGGATGTCGCTTCCTCTACATGTCTTTCAGGTACTCATGGACGAACTGTACCGCCATTGCGCCCTCGCCGACTGCCGAGGCGACGCGCTTGATCGAGCCGGAGCGCACGTCGCCAGCGGCGAACACGCCCGGGCGACTGGTCTCCAGCAGGAAGGGCTGGCGCCGCGCGTGCCAGTAGGGCGACTGCGCCACGGCGAGCCCGGTCCGGATGAATTCTTTGGGGTCGCGCTCGATATCTGGCGGCAGCCAATCGGTGCGCGGCATGGCGCCGATGAAGCTGAACAGCGCCGGCGTTTTGATGGCGCGCGTCGCGCCGGTCTTGTTGTCGACGAGCTCGACCTCGCTCACGTGGCCGTCGCCGATCATGCGCCGGACTTCGCTGTGGAGCAGCACTTCGATGTTGGGCGTCTGCTCGATGCGCCCGGCCAGATAGCTGGACATGTCCTTGTGTAGGTTGTCGCCGCGGACCACGAGGTAGACTTTGCGCACTTGCGAGGCGAGAAAGACGGCGGCCTGGCCGGCGGAATTGCCGCCGCCGACGACCACCACGTCGGAGCCCCAGCACATCTGCGCTTCGACCGGCGTCGCGGCGTAGTACACGCCGCGGCCCTCGAAGGACTCGCACCCTTCGACGTTCAGCAGGCGGTAGTCGGCGCCGGTGGTGATGAGCAGCGACTTGCCGGTGACCGACTCGCCGCCGTCGAGGTTCAGGACCAGGTAGGCGTTGTCGAACGTCAGGCTGTTGACGTGGGTCGCGACGGGAAGGCGCGCGCCGAACTTGTTGGCCTGCACGGCCGCGCGCTCCGCCAACGCGGCGCCGGTGATGCCGGTCGGAAAGCCGAGGTAGTTCTCGATGCGCATGCTGCGGCCGGCCTGGCCGCCGGGCGCCCTGCGCTCCAGCACCACCGTGCGCAATCCTTCCGAGGCGCCGTAGACCGCCGCCGCGAGTCCCGCGGGACCGGCGCCGACCACGACCAGGTCGTAGACGGTCTGCTCCAGCGGCCGGCGCAGCCCGAGCGTTTCCGCCAGTTGGCGATTCGACGGATTGCGCAGCAGTATTTTATGTCCCCATGCGACGACGGGCGTATCGGCTGCCGTCACGCCGAACTGTGTGAGCAGTTGGTTTACCTGCGGGTCGGTCTCCAGATCCAACCACTTGAACGGCACGCGGTTGGTGGCGAGGAAATCGCGGATGCGAAAGGTATCCTGAGAATAGCGCGAGCCGATGACGCGCAGGCCGGTGAAATTCTCCGACTCGTGCAGGAGCTGGCGGCGCGCGATGAACGCCTGCAGGATGATATCCCCGACGTCCGGGTGATGGTTGATGAGCTGCCGCAGCGCGTCGTCCGACAGCTCGTAGACTTCGCAATCGCCGCGGGCGACGCTGCTGACCAGCGACGGTGTGCCGGTCAACTGCGTCACCTCTCCGGTGAACTCGCCGGGCCCGAGCACGACGACGGTACTCGGTGTGTCGCCGGATTCATCCGTGATCTCGATGTGACCGGACTTGATGACGAAGAACTTGGAATCGCGGTCGCCGACTTCGAACAGTGTGGCCCCGTCCCGGTAGCGTTTGAGCACCGTCAGCGAGCAACCGGCGAGCGATGCGAGTTGGGTCTCGTTCAGTGTCGGGAACGCGGCGGCGCGTAGGTCCTGGGCGGCCATGATAGAGATTCCCCTCAGAAAGCGGTGGTGCGACAGGCGCCTCCGGTCAGTTCAGATACGGTTCCCACTGTGGCGGTACCGGCAGTTCGGCCTGGTCGACGTAGCACCACGCCCAGCGCTCGCCGGGTTCGAACGAGGCGACGACCGGATGGTGGATCTGATGGTAGTGGGCGGTCGCGTGACGGCCCGGCGAGCTGTCGCAACAGCCGACGTGCCCGCAGGAGAGACAGAGCCGCAGGTGGACCCACGGCAAGCCGAGCTGCAGACATTCTTCACAGCCGTCGGCGCGAGGGGGGACGGGCCGACGAACGGTCTGATGCGGGCACATCATGATGGCCTCCGCTGCACGCCGTCACTGGCGGAGCTCGTGAATGACTTCGAGAAGGTAGTCGTCCGCACCGAGGTGGTAGCGCAGGCAGCGGCGCTCGAAGCGCCGCCCATCGGTCACGAACGACTCCCAGGTCGCGAATCCGCTGTGCCCGACGCAGAGCTCGGCGGCGGCGGCGTTGCGGTAGAGCAGTGCGCCCTCCGCGCTCCACAAATTGATCGCATCCCCTGTTGTATCGAGCATGAATGCGATCGGATCGTGGCGGAACGGCGCCGCCCACGCGCCGGCGCCGGCGCCGCGCTGCGCCAGAAGGCGGAAGGCGGCGAGCAGTGCGCCGGCCGCATGCGCGCCCGAGACGAGGCTCGAGGCAGCGCGTTGCTCAGGGCGCCGCCACGGCACGGGCAGATACTCGGGCTCCTCGGTCAATCTGAATTGCCAACGTCGCCCTGCCATGATGCACCCTCCGGTCGTCTAGTTCCGATTGTGCGCCGGGCGTCCCGCTAGCCATGCAATCGGCAAGCTTGCCGGGATGACGCGCGATCTCCGTTGCGGCTCGATGCGACCGAGCGTCCGCGCGCGCGAGCGTTCCGGCCAGCGCTGTCTGAGCACCGGCCGCAGCGACGAGAGGATGAAGAAGAGCCGGAAGAATTGGCCACGGCTGGCGATCGTGTTGCGGATCGGCATGGAGGACGCTTGCCGTGCAACGGTCGCGCCACGTCGCCGACACTGCGCGCTTCTGACCGTCCGCTGACGTGACCGCGATATGGACGAGACACCGTCCGATTTTCGGCCGCCTCCGGACGGTCAGTCCGCCTGACGGTGTGCGGCAGTACCCGCGGCGCGAGGCGTGACGCCTCCGGCGCCTCACTGTGCCGCGGCGCCGCGTGCTCCCGTTCGAAGGAGTCCCCCTCTTTCGCGCTGCAACTGCCTCCTGCTACCTACCTAGGAGCCGTTCACCATCTCGCTCCGAGAGTGCGGCGACGTCCGCCACTCCGACGGGCTGACAGCGCGGTAGAAGGGAAGTGCCCGTGGGCGCCGTCGCCGACTGCTTCGCGTCCATCATCGGCAGCGACACCGGTTTGCTGCACACCGTGCAGAAAGCGCGGTTGCTGGCGACGACCGATTTGCCGGTGCTGCTGCAAGGCGAAACCGGCGTCGGCAAGGAGGTCTTCGCGCGCGCCATCCACGACGGTGGTGACCGCCTCGGGCCGTTCGTCGCGGTGAACAGCGGCGGCCTGCCGCGCGATCTGCTGGCGAGCGAGTTGTTCGGCTACGTGGATGGCGCGTTCACCGGCGCCCGGCGCGCGGGCATGGTCGGCAAGATCGAGGTGGCGAACGGCGGCACGCTGTTTCTCGATGAGATTGGCGAACTGCCGCTCGACCTGCAGCCGTATCTCCTGCGCGTGCTCGAAGGGGGAGGGATCTACCCGCTCGGTTCCACCACGGCGCGTACCAGCCGCTTTCGTTTGATCGCCGCGAGCAACCGTCATTTGCGAAGCGAGGTCGCCGCCGGTCGCTTCCGCATGGACCTGTTCTACCGCATCTCGGCGACCTCGCTGCACATTCCGCCTCTGCGCGAGCGCAAAGAGGACATCCCCGTGTTGGTCGAGTACTTCTGCCGCCGAGTCGCGGACCGTCGCGGCGGGCCTGTACGGCGCTTCACGGTCGAGGCCCTGCGCGCGTTGGTCGCGTACCCCTGGCCCGGCAACGTCCGCGAGCTCTCCAATGCGGTAGAGGCGATGACGCTGTTTACCGAAGGAGACGAGATCGGCCGGGCCGATTTGCCCGCTGATATCGCCGACATGGTCAAGTCCCCGAGCCTGGTGCCCTTCGGACCCTCGGACTCGACACTGCAACGCATCGAATGCGATGCCATCATCGCCGCGCTGGGCACATCGGGCGGCAACCTCACGCGCGCGGCCATGGACCTGCGAATCGCCAGGAGCACGTTGTACCTCAAGATCACGAAGTACTCCTTGGGCCCGATCTTACGCGATACCCGGCGGCGGCCGCACTGACGAAGCGGCGACGCTTCGGGGCGCGCTGCTCCGCCCAGCGAAAACTGACATCATCAAACCCGGGGCTGGGTGAATACGCAGAAATGCCGGGGGCGGGGCTCGAACCCGCACGGCGGTTACCCGCCACAAGATTTTAAGTCTCGTGTGTCTGCCAGTTCCACCACCCCGGCGTGGCGTGGTCGCGCGGCGGCGCGACTGTGCCCGGATTGGGGTGGCGCGACAAGGCCGACTCGGCCCTCGGTGAATCATCACAGTATGAACACAGCCGTTGCACGGTTGGGTCGGCGGGAGCTTTCCGCTGTCAGCAGCGGTGGGGATGGTGTAGCCGTCGGGCAATATGGGCAGCCCTTCGGACGACTCGATCGACCCGGCGCGGGGGCGCCGGGACGCCGTACCGCGCATCGTTGAAGTCCTGCCGCCGGGCACCGGCCGGCCGCGCGGCCTCACCGCGACGCTCGGCCGGATTTATCTACGGCTGTTCGGCTGGCGCCTCGAGGGGGCGCTGCCGCGCATCAGCAAGGCAGTGGTGATCGCGGCGCCGCACACCTCGAACTGGGATCTGCCGCACATGCTGGCGGTGTCCTGGGCGCTCGGCGTGCGGCCGGCGTGGCTTGGCAAGCGCGAGATCTTCCGCTTCCCGTTCGGCGGCCTGATGCGCTGGCTGGGCGGCGTGCCGGTGGACCGCAGCGTGCGCGCCAATCTGGTCGAGCAGGTGGCGCAGCGCTTCGCCGCCGCCGACCGACTGTTTCTGGTGGTGCCGCCCTCCGGCACGCGCAGTCGGGCGGCGCACTGGAAGTCGGGCTTCTTCCATATGGCGCGGACGGCCGGCGTGCCGATCCTCTGCGCCTTCCTCGACTATCATCGCAAGGTCGGCGGTCTCGGTCCGTGCATCCAGTCGAGCGGCGTCGCGGCGATCGATATGCCGGCGATCCGCGCCTTCTACGACACGGTGACCGCCAAGTATCCCGAGCTCGCCACGCCGATGCGGCTGCTGGAAGAAGACACCGATCAAGCCGTCAACGGCTGATCGGGTCGCCAGCCTTGGCCGTCCCGCGCCCGCGCGGCGAGGGACGTGTCGCTCACGCGCTCTCGCGTTGGGCCGGCGGCTCGGCGGCGTGCGGCGGCGCGCTGCGGCCGACGAACGCCTTCATCGAGCTGTTGACGCCGAGGAAGTTGGCGATCGCGTCGAACAGGCCGACCGGCAGGACGCGAATCATCGGCACCAGGTGGCACAGCCACGGCATCACGACGCGGCGGCGGTTGTTGGCGATCGCCTGCACGACGCGCGTCGCCACGTCGTGCTCCTTGAGGATGGGCAGCAGCAGCGGGAAGCGCGACTGCACGCCGCGGAAC
>JANRJF010000419.1:0-9743 GCA_033764095.1 Deltaproteobacteria bacterium
CGCGCGACGACGGCGCGCTCAGCGTGCTGGCCGCCGCCGCGCGCGCGCCGCTGCTGGCGGCGCTGCCGGCGCTGGAAGCGCCGCCGGCGTCGCTCGCCGCGCTCGAAGAGATCGCCGCCGCGCTCGGCGGCCCGGCGTTCACGCCGCCGGCTTCTTCTTCGCCCGCCGCTTCCGCTTCGCCGCCGCCGGCGCGGCGTGGTGGGCAGGCGCGTGCGGGGCGGACACGTGTTGGGCGGCGAGCAGGCGGTCGACCTTCAGGCTCAGGTTGACGATGCTGCCCTGCAGCGCCTCGATCTTGGTCAGCACGCGGTGGTAGTCGGCGCGCGACGGCACGTTCAGTACGCCGAGCACGGCCTGCATGTTCTTGTCCACCGCGCGCTTGGCATCGACGGCCCGTTCGACCGTCTTGCCGAGCTGCTCGCGCACGCGAGGATTGCGGCTGAGCTCGTCGAGGAAGACGCTGACGACTTCCTCGCCGCGCTCGAACAGACCCGACAACATCGATTGCGCCTGCGAGCGCGCCGAGGGCTTGGACGGCATGGGCCGCTCGTATAGTACCCGCCCTGGAGGGGCGCAACCGTGAGCTGGGACCAGGCCTTGAGCATGATGACCGGGTTCCACTGGCTCAACCCGTCGCTCACCGGCGCTACCCTGGTGCGCACCGTGCTGGTGGTGCACATCACCGACGCCATCCTCTGCCGCCTCTTCGCCCACAACAACGGCTACTCGAAGAACCTCTGGACCATGCTCGGCCTGGTCTTCGGCCTGTGGGCGATCGCCGTGCTGCTGCTGCTGCCGAAGCGCGCCCCCGCCTGACCATGCGCCGCATCTGTGTCGGCGACCTGCAGGGCTGCCTGGAGCCGCTCGAGCGGCTGTTGGGCGCGGTCGGGTTCAGTCGCGGCGACCGCCTGTACAGCGTCGGCGACCTGGTCAACCGCGGCCCCGACTCGCTCGGCGTGCTGCGCCGCCTGCACGAGCTCGACGCGCGCTGCGTGCTCGGCAACCACGACCTGAGTCTGCTGCGCCTGGCCGCCGGCACGGCGAAGAAGCGGTACCCGCTGCTCGAGCCGGTGCTGCGCGCGCCGGACGCGACGCGCCTGCTCGAGTGGCTGGCAGCGCAGCCGGTGCTGCGCGTCGAGAAGGACCTGGCGATCGTCCACGGCGGCCTGCACCCGCACTGGAGCGATCTGCGCGCCGCGGCACGCACGATGAACGCCGGGTTCGATGCGGCGCGGCCCGACCGCGACGAGCGCGTGCGCTTCGCCACCGAAGTCCGCCACTGCACCGCCGACGGCGCGCGTCCGGAGGTCGATGACCCGCCGCCCGGCCCACCGTTCAAGCCGTGGGACCACTGGTACCGCGGCGAGCGGACGGTGGTGTTCGGCCACTGGGCGATGCGCGGCCTGGTGCGCGGCAAGCGCGTACGCGGACTCGACAGCGGCTGTGTCTACGGCGGCCCGCTCACCGCCTGGATCGCGGAGGAGGACCGCCTCGTCCAGGTCCCGGGACTGCGCGGCGGCTCGCGGGCGTAGTGCTTCGAACGGGCAAGGGGGCTACGGATTCTTCTTCTTGGGTGAAGAAGAACAGAAGAAGCGTGAGACTGATTCGATCGCCGTATCCGTGAAATCCTAAAACGTTCCGTGTAATCTGTGGCCGCAGACGTGCTCGCCGCTAGGGCACGTCACGTTCGGCGATCACGTGCGCCAGCGCCTGCCCGGCGGTGTGGGTGAGCGACAGGTGCCAGCGGGTGATGCCGAGGCTGGCGGCGCGCGCGGCAGCACCGCCGTGCAGGACGATGCGCGGCGGGCCGCTGCTGCGCACCACCTCGATGTCGCGCCACCACACCCCCTTGGCGTAGCCGGTCCCGAGCGCCTTCATCACCGCTTCCTTGGCGGCGAAGCGCGCCGCGAAACTCTCGGCGTGGCGCCGCCGCTTGGTGCAGTAGGCGATCTCGCCGGCGGTGAAGACGCGCTCGCGGAAGCGCGCGCCCCAGCGCGCGTGATCGACCGCGCGCGCGACGCGATCGACCTCGATGACGTCGGTGCCGACGGCGATGATCATGAGAAGAAGGGGTTAGGGGTTGGGGGTTAGGGCTGAGGAGGAATTCCCCAACCCCCACCCCCCTAACCCCCAACCCCGGTTTCTCAGCATGCCGCGCAACTCCGACACGTCGAGGTGTCGCACGGCGCGGTCTGGCGCGCGGCCAGCGCCTTGCGGCGCTCGACCCACAGATAGGACTTGGCGATGCGGTGATCGATGAAGTCCCAGGGCAGGCGCTCGTCCTCGCCGTAGGTGCGGTGGACGTAGGCATCGGGATGCGGCGCGTCGGCCAGACCGTCGCGCTGCCAGGCGCGGATGACGCGCCACCAGTCGCCGTCCGCCGCGTGCACGGCCTCGATGAAACGGCCGACGCGGCGGTCGCCGCGCGACAGGATGGTCTGCAGGTACGCCTCGCGCGGCGACTCGATGTCGAGCGTCAGGTTGGCGATGCGGCGCGTCGCCTGGCGCAGGCGCTGCGCCTTGCCGCGCAGGCTGGCGATCGACTCCATCGCGTCCCACTGGAAGGGCGTCCACGGCTTGGGGACGAAGGCGTTGAGCGAGATGGTCACGGTGCCGACGCGGCGCCGCTTCTCGCCGTCGGTGAGCTGGGCGCGCAGTCGCTCGGTGAGCGCCGCGATCGCCAGCACGTCGTCGTCGGTCTCGCTCGGCAGGCCGACCATGAAATAGCACTTGAGCTGCTGCACGCCCTCGCCGGCCATCAGCTCGGCGGCGCGCAGGATGTCCGACTCGCTGAGGTTCTTGTTGATCACCCGGCGCATGCGCTCGGAGCCGGCCTCCGGCGCGACGGTGACCGAGCGCGCACCGCCGGCGGCGAGCGCGGCGGCGAGGCGCGGCGTGACGCAATCGGCCTTGAGCGACGACGGCGACAGGCGCCCGTCGCGCCCCGCGGCGAGCTCGGCGAGGCGGTCGACGCCCGGCACGCTCGCCATCTCGGCGCCCACCAGCCCGATGGTGCGACGCTCGTCGAGCCCGGCCGCGACCTCGACCGCGAGCTGTTCGGGATCGCGCGTGCGGATCGGCCGGTACATGTAGCCCGCGGCGCAGAAGCGGCAGCCCCACTGGCAGCCGCGGCTGGCCTCGACCAGCACCATGTCGCCGAACACCGCCTCGTCGCTCAGCACCCGGGTGGTGGTCGCGAAGCGGTTCAGGTCCCAGATCAACCGCCGCTCGACGCGCGGCGCTGCCGGGCCGTCGTAGTGCAGCGCGGCGATCGCGTCGCCGTCGTACTGCGGCGTGAAGTGCGCCGGGACGTAGGCGCCGCGCACCTGCCGGGCGATGGCGTCGAGCGAAGTGGCGCGTGGCGCGTCGTGCACCGCGCGCCATGCCTCGACGAACTCGGGCAGCAGCTCCTCGCCCTCGCCGATCAGGAAGCAGTCGATGAAGTCGGCGATCGGCTCCGGGTTGAGGAAGATGGCCGGACCGCCGGCGATCACCAGCGGCCCGCCGTCGCGCGCCGTGCGGCGCGCCGGCAGGCCGGCGAGCTCGAGCAGGCGCGGCACGTTCAGGTAGTCGGTCTCGAACGAGATCGACAGGGCGAGCAGGTCGCAGTCGGCGACCGTCCAGCCGCTCTCCAGCGTGCGCAGCCCGCCGCGCGTCACCGTCTCGTCGTCGTCGGGCAGGAAGGCGCGCTCGCAGACCACGCCGTCGGCCTGGTCGAACAGCGCGTAGACACCTGGAAGCCCAGGTTGCCCATCGCGATCGGGTAGCGATTGGCGTAGGCGAGACAGACGCGCAGCGGTGCGTCGGACTTCTTGGTGAAGCGAAACTGCTCGGCGGCTCGCCGCGTCCGAGCGCGCGCTTCCGAAATGCCCAACTGCGACACGCGCAGCGACGGTAGCCGCGTCGCGTCAGCGCCTCAAGGGGGGACTATGCGGCGCGCCGCCACGATCGACAGCGCCGCGATCAGCAGCACGACGAGGTCGACGGCGAGGATCGCGTCGGCGGTGGAGCGCTGCGCCTCGGTCGCCAGCGCGACCAGGGCACCGCCGACGCCGGTACCGACCGCCGCGCCGAGCACATTGGCCAACTGCAGGGCGGCCGACGCCGCCCCCTCGCCACCCCGCGGGGCCGCTTCGAGCACCACCACCGCAGTGGTCGAGTAGGCGATGCCGATGCCGAAGCCGGCGACGCCCCAGGTGACGATCGCGGCCGCCACCGGCACCGCCGGGTCGAGCACCGCGACCAGCCCGGCGAGGCCGGCGAACATGATCGACAGCCCGGCGATGATCAGCGAGCGCCGGTCGTAACGCCCGGCCAGCCGCGTCGGCAGCCAGGCGCCGGCGGTCCAGGTCAGGGTCGCCGCAGTCAGCGCCAGGCCGGCGAACAGCGTGCTCTGCCCGCGCAATGTGTTGAGCGTCAGCGGCAGAAACGCCTCGGCACCAAAGAACGCCGCGCTCAGCAGCCCGATGGTCGCGATCGTCGCCGGCAGGCCGGGCCGCGCCACCAGCGTCCCCGCCGGTAACAGACGGCGCAGCGCGGCGAGGGCGAGCAGCGACCCGCCGGCGGCGCAGCCCAGCGCGATCGAGCGCGCCCCGATCTGCGGCGCGCTCAGCACCACGCCAGCGGAGGCGGCGAGCAGCAGCGCGGCCGGCGTGCTGTTGTCGGCGGCAGCGGTCTCGGCCGGCGGCAACTGGCGCAGCCCGGGCACCACCAGCGCGGCGGCGACGGCGGTGAGCGGCGCCAGCGCCAGGAACACCCAGCGCCAGTGCCAGTGATCGGCGATCGTGCCGGCAATCGCCGGTCCGACCAGCCCCGGCATCACCCAGGCGCTCGACAGCAGCGCCATCATGTGCGGCCGCGCCGCCGGCGCGTAGCCGCGGGCGATCACCACGTAGGCGATCGCCGACAGCGCACCGGCGCCGAGCCCCTGTGCGACACGGCTCAGCACCACCGCGAGCATCGTCGACGCGGCGCCGGCGCCGAGCAGTCCGCCGATGAACAGCAGGCTGCCGGCGACGAACGGCAGCCGCACGCCGCGGCGATCGGCGGCGCCGCCGGCGGCGCTGATGCCGAGCAGGTTGGCGAGCATGAAGCCGCTGAATGCCCAGCCGTAGAGGTGCAGGCCGCCGAGATCGCGCACCACCGCAGGCAGCGCCGTCGCCACCGCCAGCGCCTCGAAGGCGGTCATCGACACGGTCAGCACCAGACCGGTGGTGAGGCGCCAGTGCGCCGCGTCCCAGACCGAGGCGTGCGACGTCATACGAAGAGGCGGGACCACGAGGAGAGGCAGTGAGGGAAGATCCAATCCCTAACCGCCCAACCGCCTAGCAGCCTGACAGCCTATTCTCTGGCCACGCCGAGCTGCGTGATCAGCAGCGCGGCGCCGGCCATGGTCACGCCCTTGAGGAAGAACGAGAGCTGGATGCGCCGCATGGTCTCGTCCGGCGCGCTCACCATTGCGGTGCCGTGCACGACGATGGTCACCGGCACCAGGAACAGCACGATCAGCCAGGCGCCGAGGCGCGGATAGCGGTTGATCGCGATCAACGTCGCGCCGAGCAGCTCGACGACACCCGAGATGCCGACCCAGAAGGGCCGCAACGGAATCGCCTCCGGCATCAGCCGCACGTAGTCGGCCATCCCGGTGAAGTGGGTGATGCCGGAGAGGAAGAAGATCAGCGTGAACATCAGCCGCCCGACCAACGCGATGCGCGGGTCGTAAACGGTGAGGTCGCGAGTCGTCGTCGGCATGGGTCCTCCGTGCTGCGGCGACCGTAGCGGCGGGGCGGCGACAAAGGCGAGCCCGCTGCGGCGAAACTGGCGGATCTCTATCCCAATGGATTTCGAGCCCGAGCCTCAGCCCGAGCCCGGATAGCGGGCGGCTTTCTTTTCCGGCTCGGGCTCGGGCTCGGGCTCGGGCTCGGCGCTCAACGCTTCGAAGCTGAGCGCTGATAGCTGACGGCTGACAGCTGACGCCTGCTTCTATCCAGGCGGGAGGAGACGCCCCCCGCGGGGCGGGGCGTCTCCACTTTCTAGGAGGGACCGTCGGACGGCGCGGCGGTGGAGCGCCGCGCCGATGTCGTCACTTGGCGTTCGAGCGGCGCAGGAACGCCGGCGACTCGTAATCGTGCTCGGTGTCGTCGTCGCCGATCGGATCGATCGTGTACTCGGTGGCGCCCTGGTCGGGCACGATCGGATCGTCGGCCGCCTGCAGGCGCGGCTCGCCGTCGTCCTCGACGACGCGGCCGAGCTTGCGCACCGGGCGGTCGCTGGCGCCGATGCGGCGGATCGACTCGGGGCCGAAGGCCTTGCCGGCGAAGGCCGCCACCGGACGGCTGCCGGCGTTCACCGCCACCGGCACCGGTTGCGGCACGGCAAGCGGCGCGATCGGCGCCGCCACCTCGTCGGCCTGGCTGAAGCCGGTGGCGATCACCGTGATGCGCAGCTCGTCGCCCATGCTCTCGTCGATCACCGCGCCGAAGATGATGTTGGCGTCCTCGTGCGCCTCTTCCTGGATGAGCGACGAGGCGTCGTTGATCTCGTGCAGGGCGAGGTCGGCGTTGCCGGTGATGTTGATCAGCACGCCGCGCGCGCCCTTGATCGACAGGTCCTCGAGCAACGGGCTGGAGATGGCGCGCTGCGCCGCCTCGATGGCGCGGTTCTCGCCGCGCGCGACGCCCGAGCCCATGATCGCCATGCCCATCTCGCACATGATCGTGCGCACGTCGGCGAAGTCGAGATTGACGACACCGTGCACGGTGACCAGGTCGGAGATGCCGCGCACTGCCTGCAGCAGGATGTCGTCGGCGCTGCGGAAGGCGTCGAGCATCGACGTCTGGCGCGCCACCGTCGCCAGCAGGCGCTCGTTGGGGATGACGATCAGCGTGTCGACGGCGTCCTTCAGCGCGGCGATGCCGTCCTCGGCCTGCACGCGCCGCTTCTTGCCCTCGAAGCCGAACGGCTTGGTCACCACGCCGACCGAGAGCGCGCCGAGCTCGCGCGCGATGCGGCCGACCACCGGCGCGCCGCCGGTGCCGGTGCCGCCGCCCATGCCGGCGGTGATGAACACCATGTCGGCACCGGCGAGTTGCTCGCGAATGCGGTCGCCGTGCTCTTCCGCCTTGAGGCGACCGATCTCCGGCTTGGCGCCGGCGCCGAGGCCTTCGCCGAGCTGCAGCTTCACCGGCGCAAGGTTGTTGCTGAGCGCCTGCGCATCGGTGTTGGCGACGACGAACTCGACGCCGCGCAGACCCGACGCGATCATGGTGTTGACCGCGTTGCCGCCGCCGCCGCCGACGCCGATGACCTTGATGCAGGCACCGGCCCCCTCGTTACCGACCAGCTCGATCATCCTCACCACCTCCTCATCCCAACCACGCGGCCGGATGTTACGGCCTGCATAAGGGAATTTTGTTTTTACATCAACTCTTTCAGCCACCCGACCATGCGTTTTCGGACGCGCTGGAAGAGATGGCCGTCATCGACCAAGCCGGGCAGGTGGGTACGCGGTTGAGCGCCGTAGCGCGTCAGACCGACGGCGGCGGCGTAGTCGGGTCCGGCGAGCGTCTCGTCGAGTCCTTCGACGCCGAGCGGCGTGCCGAGCCGTACCGGCAGCCCGAAGACGCGCTCGGCGAGGCCGACGATACCGTCGATCACCACCGTGCCGCCGGTCAGCACGACGCCGCTGGCCAGCGCGCTGTCGAGCCCGCAGCGGATCAGCTGGCGCTGCACCAGCGCGAAGATCTCGTCCAGCCGCGGCTCGACGATCTCCGCCAGCATGCGGCGCTGCAGCTCGCGCGGCGCGCGGCCACCGACGGTCGGCACCTCGACCGTCTCGGTGGCCGGCACCGCCGACACCAGCGCGGCGCCGTAGCGCCGCTTGAGCAGCTCGGCCTCGCGGAACGGCGTGCGCAGTCCGGCGGCGATGTCGCTGGAGACGTGATTGCCGCCGACCGACAGCACCGCGGTGTGCTTCACCGCGCCGCCCGAGAAGGCGAGCAGGCCGGTGGTGCCGGCGCCGATCTCGACCACCGCGACGCCGAGTTCCTTCTCCTCGGGTGACAGCACCGCCTCGGCGGCGGCAAACGGCGCGAACACCAGATCGACGACGTGCAGCCCGGCGCGCTGGCAGCACTTGATGACGTTCTGCGCCGCGGCGATGGCGGTGCTGACGATGTGCACGCGCGCTTCCAGGCGCACGCCCGACATGCCGACCGGCTCCTTGATGCCGTCCTGCCCGTCGACCAGGAATTCCTGCGGCATCACGTGCAGGATGTCCTGATCCATCGGCAGCGCCACGGCGCGCGCCGCGTCGAGCACCCGCTCGACGTCCGACGGCGCCACCTCGCCGCTCTTGATCGCCACCACGCCGTGGCTGTTGAAGCCCTTGATCTGGCCGCCGCCGACGCTGGCGAAGACGCTGTGGATCTCGCAGCCGGCGCGCAGCTCGGCCTCCTTCACCGCGCTGGCGATCGCCTGCACGGTGGCTTCCATGTTGACCACGACGCCGCGCCGCAGCCCCTCGCTCGGCGCCGCGCCGGTGCCGACGATGGTGAGCGGGCCGCCGGGCGCGACCTCCGCCACCACCGCCGCGACTTTCGAGGTGCCGACATCGAGGCCGACCAGCAGTTCTGCCTTCTTCGCCATGCTCACGCCTTGACCTTGAGGCCGCGGCCGCGCGGCCGCGGCTGCGATTTCGCCGCCGGCACGGCCGGCGCCGGCAGCGGCCGGACGGTCGCCACGACCTGATTGCGGAAACGCGTGTCGAGCCGCGCCAGGCGCTCCGGCGTGCCCTGCCAGGCCTCCAGCGCCCGGCGGGCGCGCTCGATCTTCACCGGCCAGCTGCCCCAGCCGAGCAGCACCGGCACGCGCGGCGCGGCGGGGAAGACGGTCACGCCGCGCGCCGCATCGACGTGCACCTCGCTGAGCGGCCCGAGGCACTGCGGCCCGTCGCACCGCCGCAGCAGGCGCAGCGCGCGGCGCAGCATCCACCGCCGCGCGCCTTCGCTCGCCTTCGGGTCGAGGCCGGTGACCAGCGGCAGGTCGCGGGTATCGCCGGCGCGCAGCGGGCCGAAGGTCACGCCGCTGCGATCGACGTAGTAGAGGTCGTCGAGCACCGCGATCGCCTGCGGCTGGCGCTCGTGCACGACGATCTCGAGCGTGCCGGGGAACTGCCGCTTCACGGTCGCGCGCGCGACGTAGGGATTCGCTTCCAGGCGCTCGCGCACCGCGGCCGGAGCGGCCTCCCACACCGTCGTCGCTTCGGTCAGCCCGATCCAGGCACGCACGTCGTCCGGTGTCAGCCCGCTGTCGGCGCCCTGGATGACGACGCGGTTGACGACGAAATACGGGTGATGGCGCAGCGCCGCCGCCGCCGGCTCGCGCACCGACCACGCCGCGACCGCCAGCCCCAGGAGCGCGACGCCGGCGAGCCCGAGCCAACGCCAGCGCGCCAGGCGCACGATCATTGGCGCGGCCCCCAGTCGCCGACCAGCTTGATCTCCGGCACCAGGCGGATGGCGCGCGCCTGCCAGACCGTGGCGGTGACGTCGTCCATCAACTGCTTCACGTCGGCCGCCGTCGCGCCGCCGCAGTTGACGATGAAGTTGGCGTGCTGCTCGGAGACCATCGCGCCGCCGACGCGGCGGCCCTTCAGCCCGGCGGCCTCGATCAGCTTGCCGGCGAACTCGCCGGGCGGGTTCTTGAACACCGAGCCGGCGTTGGGAAAGCCGAGCGGCTGCTTC
>JANRJF010000420.1:0-7247 GCA_033764095.1 Deltaproteobacteria bacterium
ACACCACCGAGGCGCCGCTCAGCACGCAGGCGAGTTGCACGTTGGCGAGCAGCGCCGCCACCAGCGCGGCGAGCGTCACCCGCCCGGCGCCGGGACGCTCGACCACCGCGACGCAGGCGAGCAGCAGCACGGCGCCGAGGAACAGCAGCAGGCTGCTGTTGTACAGCGCGCTGGCGCGCAGCATGGCGTCGATGCGGTCGAGGTAGAGCCACACCGCCGCGGCGCCGGCGAGGCCGCCGCCGAGCCGCACCGCCAGGTGGAAGAGCAGCGCGGCGCCGAGCGCGGCGAGCAGCTGCACGGCGCGATGGGCGCCGTCCAGCCCGACGCCGAAGCCGGCCAGCACGGTGCGCAGCTGCAGCCAGGCGACCGCGTGGGTGAGGCCGGGGATCGAGGTGGTGACGCCGGTCAGCGTGCACGAGTTCTGCCCCAGGCACTGCCGCACCTCGCGCTCGTCGTTGAAGGTATCGATCCAGATGATCGGCGAGCCGCCGCCGAGCCGCAGCATGACGACCCACGCCGCGGCGCAGAGCGCGACCAGCGCCGCGCCGTGCAGCACGCGGCTCACGCCGCACCCATCGTGTCGGGCCCTCGCATCCGACCGTCGCCCGACATAAGCACCTGGTTCGCGCCCCCGCGGTGCCGGCGACCATGTCACACCCCCTGCGAGCCAGCCAAGCGACGTGCCGCCTGTTCGTCAGCCTGGTCGGGCTGGCGCTGCTGGCGGCGGCGCCGGCAGCCGCCGCGGCGCCGCCGCACGAGGACACGGTGGTGCCGCCCGGCCACGAGGAGCTGTTCGCCGACATGCTCGGGCGCGGCGCGACGCTGCCGGACGGCTGCGCGTTCCGCGCCGGCCAGATCGAACGCAGCGTCGTGCGCGGCGTCTACGCGTGCCCGGGCGGCGAGGTGGCGATCGAGTTGCGCCACCCGTCGGCGGCGCCGCCGGGCGCGGCGCGCACCGACCGCTTCGGCGTCGTGTGGGCGCGCGGCGCGCCGGCGGACGGGCTGCTGGCGGCGGGGGTGGCGCGCGTCACCGCGCGCGAGCGCGGCTTCGCGTGGCTCGAGCTGCCGCCGCCCGAGGCGCACGGGCCGCCCAAGCCGGGCTGGGTCGATGGGGGCATGGCGTTCTACGCCCTGCTGCTCGCCGGCGTCGCGCTGGCGGCGCTGCGCACGCGGCGCGAGTGGCTGACCCGCGCCGCGTTGCCGGTCGCGCTGCTCACCCTGCTGGCGCTGGTGCTGCGCGGCATCGCCAGCGGCGGGCCGGCCGACATCCGCGCCGTGCTCGGCGAGACCCGCGCCAGCCGCGGTGGCTTCGCCGCCTTCACCGAGCTCGTCTACGCGCTGTTGCCGCCGGGCGACGAGAGCATCTGGGCGGTCGATCGCCTGTGCGGCGCGCTGGCGGTGCCGCTGCTCTACGCGCTGGTGCGGGCGCGCTTCGCCGACCGCCTGATCGCCATCGGCGCCGCCGCGGCGCTGGCGATGACGCCGCTGCTGGTGCGCTTCGCCGCCTCCGACACGCCGTACATCCCGCTCTGCGCCGCCTTCCTCGGCGCGCTGGTCGCCTACGACCGCTGGGCGGAACGGCCGGCGGTCGCCACCCTGGCGCTCGCCTTCGGCCTGCTGACCGCGGCCATCGAGCTGCGCCCCGACGGCATCTGGCTGGTGGTGCCGGCGGCGCTGCTGGTGCTGGCGCGGCCGTTGCCGGCGTGGCGCGTCCTCTTCCGCCCGTCGACGCTGCTCTGCGCCCTCGCCTTCGTCGCGCTCAACGCCGTGCCGGTGATGACCTCGGTCAGCGGACACTCCGGCGGCGGCTACACCGCCAGCTTCGTCCTGGTCGGCTCGCTGTTCGGCAGCCCCTGGCTGGTGCCGGCGATGACGCCGGGCTGGCTCGCGGCGCTGCTCGGGCTCGGCGCACTGGCGGCGCTCGGACACGGGCGCGCCGGGGTGCTGTGGTTGGTCGCGACGCTGGTCGCCGATCCGATCGACTTTCCCGCCGACGCGCCGCTCGGCCACTACGCCAATGCCCGCTACCACATTCCCGCCATGTACCTGGCCTGCGGGCTGATCGGCCTCGGCAGCGCGGCGCTGGTGCGGCGCGGCGAGCGCTGGAGCGGGCGCCCGCTGCGCGCCGCGCCGCTGCTGGCGGTGGCGATCATCGCGCTCGCCGCGGCGCCGCGACTCGACCTGCTGTGGCACCTGTGGACGCCGCAGCGCGAGTTCGCCTTCTTCCGCGCCGGGCTGCGGCAGCTCGACGCGGACTGCACGGTGGTGGCGCTGACCGACACGCGCGATGCCGGCTTCGTCCCGTTCGACTACCTGGTGCCCGGTCGGCTGCTCGATCTCACCCCGTTCCTGGCCGACGGCCACGACGGCTGCGTCGTCTACTACCGTGGCGCCAACTGCTACAGCGGCGCCCTCGACCTGGCACCGCCGGAGCGCGAGATCCATCCCGCCTGCCGCGAGATGGAGCGCCGCTTCCAGCTCGAGCCGATCGTCGAGGCGCAACTCCCCGCCGACCCGTACCGCGACGAGCGCTACGTGCGCGATCCGCTGCCGGTCGGTTTCTATCGCCTGCACCCGCCGCCGCGCTGAGGCGCGCGCCGGCCCGGCGCGGCAGATCAGTTTGGACCCCCATCCTGACCTTCCCGCGCTGCCGTCGGGGAAGGAATCGGATCAAGTTCCTTCCCGCGCTGACCCGGGGCAAGGAATCGATCAAGTTCCTTCCCCCGCGTCAGCGGGGGAAGGTCAGGATGGGGGCCCGAACTGGTCTGCCGCGCGCTGCCTCTGTGGCGCTTTGCGCTGCCTGCGCGGGCCTAGCTGAACAGGCGGATCTGGACCGCGCCCGGCGACGCCGGCAGGCGGGCCACTTCGACGCCGGCGCGCCAGGCGATCAGCCGGTCGTCCGCCACCTGGACGCGGTCGGCGCCCGACAGCGCCGCGCGCCACGCCGCCGTGTGCGGCCCGTCGGTGCACAGCTCGAGGCCGCCGAGCGCCATCGCCTGCGCCCCGCCGGGCGCCGCCGTCACCGCCAGCCGCAGCGCGCCGCCGTCGCGGAACAGCACCAGCAGCCCGGCCAGGCTGTCGCGCAGCGAGCGCGCCGCGCCGGGCTCGATCGCGGCGACGCGCTGCAGCAGCGCGTCGGCATAGGCCAGCGACGGCGCGCAGTCGTACGCGCAGGGCGCGTGCGAGATCAGGCTGCGGCCGACCGCGTCGTTGAGCAACGCCGCGGGCGCACCGGTGGTGCGGCGCAGGGTGGTGAAGCGGATCGCCGCGTTGGAGCGGTCGCGCAGCGGCAGGAACGCCTCGATGCAGCAGGGCGGATAGCCGAGCGCCGCACCGAGCGCGCGGACCTGCGCATCGGTCGCCGGCCGGCCGCGACTGCAGTGGCGGATCATCGCTCCCTCGGCGGCCGCGGCGGCCGCGGCGGCCGGCGCGGCACGGGCGCGGTAGAGCAGCACGGTGACCGCCTCGACCGGCGTGGCGGCGGTGCGCTCGCTGCCGCAGAAGCCGGCCACGAAGCCCGGGGCATCGAGGACGCGCGCGTGCAGGCCGGCGTCGCGCACCTCGGCGAGCAGCGCGTCGACGGCGCTCGCGGCGACGACGCTGCGACAGACCGGCTTGAGCGCGCTGCGCACCGCCAGCCATTCGAGATCGAGGTTCAACCGGCTGAACGCCGCGCCGGGCTCGTCGCCGCCCGCCGCGGCGCCGGCGGCCTGGGTGTCGAACAGACCATCGTAGTCCGACGGCGCCAGCGACGTCTCCCACGCCGCGATGCGCTCGGACACCGCGTCGATCAGGCGATAGCCGAGGCGGTCGGGCGGCGGCGCGCAGTAGCCGATCTTGAAGCGGACGGTCTCGCGGTAGCTGGCGCTGTCGGCGTTGCTCGGCCGCAGCCACAGCACGAATTGCTGCCCGTCCTTCTCGAAGGTGAATTCCACCGCCGGCCCGTTCGAGACGTCCACCAGCCGGTACTCGGCGGCGCGGGCGGGGCCGGAGACCAGGTCGGCGAGCAGGACGTGGGTGGTGCGGTGGGCGATCGCCATGCCGCAACCATCGCGTGCCCGGAGGGTCCCTTCAAGCCGCGACGGCGGCGGCCCGGTACTGGCCTGAGCAAAGAATTCACCACGGAGGCACAGAGTGCACAGAGGGAGAACGGGGCCGGGCGAGATCAGGCACGTGGTTCCCGAGCCCATTGCGAATGGCTCTGAGGGGATGGCCCGCGCGCGGAGCTGCGGCAGTCCTCTCTGGGGCTCTGTGCCTCTGTGGTGAATTCTCTGGCACGGCGAGGCTCGGTCAGCAGCGCCCGGCGGCGGCAGCGCGTTGCGCAACCGTCGCACGGCTGGCTAGCCTCGCGCCGGTGGGGGTGCTGATCGGCGGGCTCGAGGTCCTGTTCGGCAAGGGCGATGCCGATCACGCGCTGTGGCTGGCGCTGGTGCGGCTCGACATCCTCGCCTTCCTGCTGTGCGCCGGCCTGCTGCTCGCCTGGGGGGTGTCGCGGCGCGGCCGTCCCTGGGCGCAGTGGACGCCGGTCGATGTCGGGCTCGCCGCCGGGCTGACGGCGCTCGCCGCCGCCCTGCGCCTCGCCGTCGAGCCCAATCTCTCCGACCTCGGCGGCATCGGCTACAGCCGCATCCTGCTCGGCTACAAGGGCCACTTCGGCGCCGCGCAGCTGTACTCGCTGCTGTACGCGCACGCCGGCCGCGACCTCGAGCACGCGGTGCTGCTCAACCGCCTCGCCTCGACCCTCACCGTCCCGCTGGTCTACGGGCTGGCGCGGCGCCTGACGCCGGCGACGCGCAGCTTCGCGGTCATCGCCGCGGCGCTGCTGGCGCTGCATCCGCTGCACCTGCTGTTCACGCCGACCGACGCGCTGCCGATCTGCACGTCGTTCCTGGCCGCGGCGTCCTACCTGCTGCTCGCCATCGCCGTCGACGGCGCCAGCACGCCCGCCTGGCTGCGTCCGACGGCGGCGCTCGGCGCCGCCAGCGGCCTCGCGCTGCTCACCCAGGTCCGCTACGAGAACTACGCCTTCCTGCTGCCGCCGGCGCTCTACCTGTGGGCGCAGCGCGGCGCGGCGCTGCGCCCGCTGTGGCCGGGCGCGGTCGCCCTGGCGCTGCTGCTAGGCGCCTACACCCTCGCCGCGCTCGGCGCCGGCTCGTCGTTCCAGAATCCGGTGGTCTGGTCGGACGTCGCGCAGACGCTGGGCGGCGAACTGCGCGACAACCCGATCTTCGCCACCTGGACCATGCTGGTCGGCACGGCGGCGGCACTGCTGTCGCGCCGCAGCGCGGTGCGGCGCTGGGCGCTGCTGCCGCTGCTCGCCGTGCTGCCGATCGCCGCGGTGAGCGGCCGTGGCCACCACTTCGCGCGCGCCTACGTCAACCTGGTGCTGCCGCTGACGCTGATGGCGGGCTACGGCCTGTCGCTGCTCTGGGAGGCGCGCCGCTGGGCGCCGCGCGCCGTGGTGCTCGCCTGCCTGGGCTGGTCGGCGCTGCTGCCGGTGTTGTTCTGGCCGACCCTGCGCGAGCGCCACCTGGAGACCGCCGAGCACGACTTCCTGCGCGGCGCGCTGGCGACGTTGCCACCGGGCATCGACCGGATCATCGCGCCCGACGACGTCCGCCTGGAGCGCGAGACGCACTCGACGATCGAGGCGCTCAACAAGCTGCGCATGATCGCCGCCGCGGTCGGCGCCCGGGTGGAGATCGTCGGCATGACCCAGTACCTCGAGCACCCGGAGACGGTGGACTGCACGCGCGGCAACTGCGCGCTGCTGGCCGGCGCGCTGTGCGCCGGGCTGCCGCAGTACTGGTTCGCCGCCGACACCTGCGCGCAGGCGCTCGACCGGCACCGCGGCGCGCCGCTCGCCGAGCAGGAGGTGCGCGCCGGCTCGTTCGTCGACTGCAGCATCTACCGCGGCGCCGCCCGCCGGCAGCACTGCGACCCGGTGCGGCTGCCGCGGCGGCTCGGACTGTATCGCCTGGTCGACTGAGCGGAGGTCTGGTCGGTCTTCCTGCCGGCTCTGTTCGCACAGTTCAAATCAGCTCCTGGTGGCGCGGGGCTCCAGCCCCGTGCGCCTGCACCGCGGAGCGGAGCAGGCAGCGGCCGTTCGGCGCCGCTCCCCCACTGGGTCGCCGAGCAGTAGCGCGGCACTCCATGGCCGCTCCTGCTTGGCGAATCGGCGCGGCGGCGGCCACAGAGGGCCGCGCTACCTTCCGCGTGCTGGAACGCCCAGTGGCGGGCGCGATTTCCATCGCTTGACGGCGCCGGGATTGGTAGTGGTGGCGGTGCTGCTCGATGCGCTCCGGGGGGTGGGACAGGGACGCGGTCGGGCTGGAGGCACGTGTGTCTGGTCGCGATCTCTTCGACGCTCTGATTCGAACCACCCGCCGGCAGCGGCCGCGGCCCGATGCGCAGCCGGTGGAGCGGCTGACGCGCCCCTCGCTGGAGCGCTTCGCCGTCTTTCGCCGCGCCCGCCGCCCGGTGGTGTTGCAGGGCCTGCTGAACGAGAGCGAACGGGCCGCCTATTGGACGCTGCCCAGCCTGCGCGAGCGCTTCGCCGACCGGGTGGTGTCGGTGATCCCCACCCACGAGGGCCGCATCAGCGTCGACGTGCGCACCGGCGTCGAGTTCGACACCGTCCGCTTCGGCGACTACGTCGACGCGTTGCAGCGCGGCGAGCGGCCGCCGGCGTACATCGCCGTCCCGGCCGAGACCTGGCTGCCCGAGCTCAGCGACCGCGTCGGCGCGCCGCTGTACTGTCGCGACGCCGCGTGGCGCAACGCGCGCTTCTGGCTCGGTGCCCAGACCGCCGTGCCACTGCACCGCGACGTCGCGGAGAACGTCTTCTTCCAGCTCATGGGCCACAAGCGCTTCCTGCTCTATCCACCGGCGGCGTCGGCCTGGCTGTACTCGAACCCGTTGCGCTCGGCGCTGCCCAACTTCAGCCGCTTCGATCCGGAGCACCCGGACTACGAGCGCTTCCCGCTCAGCCGCGCGGTGCAGCCGGTGGAGCTGGTGCTGGCGCCCGGCGACGCGCTGTACCTGCCCTCGCTGTGGTGGCACCAGGTGCGGGCGCTGGACGTCAGCGCGTCGCTCAACTTCTGGTTCGCCGACGGCTGGCTGGCGCACCTGGTGCGCGCCGCCGAGGTGGTCAAGCGCTCGCGCGGCCTGGAGATCTACGGGCTGGAGGCGCGCCGCGAGGTGCCGCGCTCGGCGCCGGGGCGGGCCGTCGCGCGACCGCCGGAGCC
>JANRJF010000421.1:0-33379 GCA_033764095.1 Deltaproteobacteria bacterium
TGGCATCGCCCAATTTCTCTTTCCAGGTCATAGGGTTCCGGACCTCACGTGGCTGGAATGGTCCTCAGCGCCGCGAACGCGAGGAACGTGGTGTGTACCGTGAGCCCTACCGTCTGTGTCAAGGCGACTCAAGGCACCGGACGGACCCGTGCCGTTGCTCGTTTGGGGGTCGAACGACGACGCGTTAACGACTACGGGACTCCCCCTTCGGCAGCGGCCAGCTGACGCGCCAACTCGATAGCCGACAGCGGTGCCGAGCCCTCGGCCTTGTTGTTGATCACGACATAGGCGGGCCGGCGGCGCGCGGCGCTGACCCGGCAGAGGTCGGCGATGGCGGCGCGGCTGAGCGGGTCGGGGTCGACCAACCGGTCGAAGGGGCGATAGCGTTCGCGCGCCGCTTCGTAGTCCTGACCGTGGCCGAGCATCCAACGCACCACCCGGGCCGGCGCGTCGGCGCGGTCGGTGAGCGCCGCCTGCGCCGCCGGCGGCGGCATGCTGGGGTGCACGTTGACCACGTGGCAGGCGCCGGCCGCGGCCAGCGCGTCGGCATAGCTCGTGCCGAGCAGGTCGGCGTTGCGCAGCTCGACCGCGTAGGCCATCGGCGCGCGCGGCAGACGGACGAGAAACGCGTGCAGGCGCTCGGCGAAGCGCGCCGCGCCGCCGAGCGGGGCGGGCGACTGCGGCGGGAACTGGAAGACCAGCACGCCGGCCTTGTCGCCGAGCCCGAGCGCCATCGGCGCGCAGATCGCCTCGCTCGCCCAGGCGGCATCGAGGAAGCCCGCGTTGCGGGCGCCGGCATCGACGCCGTAGCGCGGATGGCGCGGGAAGAGCGCCGCCGTCAGGGTCTCCGGCGCTTTGACGACGAAGCGGAAGTCGTCCGGCACCGCCGCGGCGTAGGCGGCGAACACGGCGCTGTCGATCGGCGCGTAGTAGGTGCGGTCGACGCCGACCGTCCGCAGCAACGGATGGCGCGCGTAGGCGGCGAGCCCGTCGCGCGCCAGTCGGGTTGGGGTCGCCGCGCGGTCGTAGACGATACCGCTCCAGCCCGGGAACGACCACGACGAGGTGCCGAGGCGCAGCTCGGCCGGCAGTCGCGCGGCGAGCGCGCGCAGCGCGGCTGCCACCGTGGCCGCTCCGACCCCGCGCGGCGTCGCCGCCGGCGCGCCGAACAGGTCGAGCTGTCGATCAGCCATGCGCGTGGAAGTCGCGGGCAAAGCGCTCGCCGTCGCGCCGGCCGAGGTCGTAGGTCGCCTGCACGCGCTGCGGGCTGGTGTAGTCCCACTTGGAGACCGGCACCGGCTGCGAGGGGTGCACGTAGCGACGGCCGTTATGCGACGGCACCGACCCGGGCGGACAGTGCTTGGTGAGCAGCACCAGGGTGCGCGCGGTGCCGGGTGGCAGCGACGCGACCGGCACGCTGTCGATCAGCCCGCCGTCGAGCACCGGCCGGCCGCCGCGCCGCAACACCGGCGTGAACGGCGGCGTACACGAGCTCTGCAGGATGAGCTCGGCGACCTCCGCCGGCGTGCGGCAGTCGCGCAGCGTGTACACCTCGGGCGTGAAGCCCGCCTGACGCCCGAGCTCCTGGTGCAGTCCGGCGCGCCGCCACTGGCCGAGCTGATAGGCGCAGAGCGCCAGCGCGACGCCCGACCGCGGACCCAGCCACGGCGGCACGCGTGCGATCAGGACGCGGATCTCCGGCCCGGCATGCAGGCGCCGCACCCGCTCGGCGTCGAGGCAGGCCAACATGGTGTCGCGGTAGATCGCGGCGTGCGGGAACACCGGCGCGCGGCGCAGCAGGTTGAGCGGATAGGCGTTGCGCGGGTTGGCGGCGGTGCGCGCCTTGAACTCGGCCAACATCTCCTCGGTCGCGCCGGCGAAGATCGCACACGCCATCGCCGCGCCGGCGCTCACCGCCGCCACCGTGCGCGGCGCCAGGCCGATCGCCGGCGCCGCGCTCTGCCAGAAGCCGACCTGCCAGGCGCAGCGGCAGCCGCCACCGGCGAAGACCACCGCGTCGTACGGGGAATCGGGCATGACCGAGTTCACCACGGAGGCACAGAGTCACGCAGATCTGAATGAGCAGGGCTCGATCATTTCTTGGTCTTGCTCTGTGTACTCTGTGTCGCTGTGGTGAATTTCAGGTGCGACGCGAGCATCGCCGCCAGCAGTTCCATGTCCACCGGCCAGGCGTAGCGGATCGTCACCTGCGGGTGGCGGGCGCGCAGCGCGGCGAGCGCCTCGGGGATGTCGATCTCGGCGTGCGAGCCGCCGGGGGTGAGCATGGTGGGGACGACGGTGACGGTGGTGACGCCGCCGGCGACCAGCTCGTCCACCACGTCGGGCAGGCTGGGGGCGCAGAACTCGTTGTACGCGACCACCAGCGGCGTGCCGCCGAGGCGCGGGCGCAGCGCCGCGGCCAGCGCCTCGATACCAGCGCGGTAGGGGTCGGTCGCCGGCGTGCGCGGCCAGGCGCGGATGCGCGCGTCGAGCGCAACCTCCTCGTCGCTCGGCGGCGCGCCGCTCGCCTGGCGCATGCCCTCGAGCCCCTTGAGGCGGCGCACCAGCTCGCGCGGCAGGTCCTTCGGCACGCCGCCGTGCCCGACCAGCACCACCGCCGCGCTCATGCGACAGCCGCCTGCCGCCGCGCCGCCTCGTAGCGCGCCACGGCGGTGATGCGCCGCTCGGCGTGGTCGACGATCGGCGCCGGGTAGTCGCGCGGTGGCGTCGGCGCCTGCCACGGCTTGTGGAGGAAGCGATCCGGCACGGCGGCGAGCTCCGCGACCCAGCCGCGCACGTAGGTACCGTCGGGATCGAACTTCTCGCCCTGCAGGACGGGATTGAAGATGCGGAAGTACGGCTGTGCGTCGGTGCCGGTGGAGGCCGCCCACTGCCAGCCGCCGTTGTTGGAGGCCGGCTCGCCGTCGATCAGGTGTCGCATGAAGAAGCGCTCGCCGGCGCGCCAGTCGAGCAGCAGGTCCTTGGTCAGGAAGCTGGCGACGATCATGCGGGCGCGGTTGTGCATCCAGCCGGTCGCGACCAGCTGGCGCATGGCGGCGTCGACGATCGGGAAGCCGGTGCGGCCGGCGCACCAGGCGGCGAAGCCGTCGGCGTCGTCGTTCCAGGCGACGCGCTGGAAGTCGCGCTTGAACGCCTCGCCGAGCAGGCGCGGATGGGCGGCGAGCAATGCCAGGTAGAACTCGCGCCAGATGAGCTCGTCCACCCACTTGCGCGCGCCCACCGCCGCGCCGGGCTCGGCGGCGGCGCGTGCCAGCGCGTCGGCGATGCAGCGGCGCGGCGAGATGGCGCCGAAGCGCAGATAGGGCGAGAGGCGCGAGGTGCCGTCGACGCCGGGGCGATCGCGATCGCGGGCATAGGCGCGCAGCGGGCCGTCGAGGAACGTCGCCAGCCGGCGCAGCGCCGCGGCTTCGCCGCCGGCGAGGCTCGACCTCGCGTCGTCGGCGCAGCCGAGCTCGGTGAGGGTCGGCAGCGGCTCGCTGGCCACGCCGGCGGGGAGCGGCGGCAGAGTCGGGGCGCGGCGGGCGCGCAACGCGTCGCCGGCGCGCGCCAGCCAGGCGTTGCGGTAGGGTGTGTAGACGCTGAACGGCGTGCCGGCCTGGGTGCGCAGCTCGTCGTGCTCGAAGACGACGCGGTCCTTGTACGTCTCGACGCGCGCACCGGCACGCGCGGCGCGCGCCTCGACCTGCGCATCGCGGCGGCGCGCGTACGGCGAGTAGTCGCGGTTGAAGGTCAGGCGATCGGCGCGCGTCTCGTGCAGCAGCCGCTCGATCACCGCCGCCGGCGCGCCGCGCCGCACGATCAGCCGGCTGCCGCGGTGTGCCAGGTTGCTCGCCAGGCTGGCGAGGCAGTCGAGCAGGAAGCGGCGGCGCGGCGGGCTGGCGTGCGCGGCGAGCAGCGCGTCGTCGAGCACGAAGAGCGGGATCAGGGCGTCGGCGCGCGCCGCGGCGCTCAGCGCCGTGTTGTCGGAGAGGCGCAGGTCGTTGCGGAACCAGTGCACGGCGCGCATGGGGCCGAGCATATCGGCGCCGGCCGACCCTGCAAGGCGCCGGCGGCGAGTGCTAGACGTGCGCGATGCCGCGCTTCGACGCCGAATCGATCGAGCAACGCCGCGACCGCACCTTCCGCCGCCTGGCGACGCTGCGCGTCGGCGGCCGGGCGCGCGCCGCGCAGTTCCTCGACACCGCCGGGCTGGCGTCGCTGTTCGCCTACCGCCAGCTCAACTTGCCGTGCCTGTGGGTGGCGGTGTGCGGGCGGCGCGATCCGGTCTTCCCGCGCCACAGCCACCACGATCCGGAGATCGCGCTGGCCTGGAACCTGAAGGACGAGCTGCCCGCGGCGGGGCGCGTCTTCTACGCCAAGCTGCTGCGCGGCAAGCCGACCTTCGTCGCCTGGGACCTGTTCCCGCCGCTCTACCGCCTCTTCCACCCGCCGGGCGACCCGCTCGCCGCCTACCGTGCCGGGCTGCTCTCACCGGCGGCGAAGGCGATCCTCGACGCGCTGCAGCGCAAGCGGCCGCAGGAGACCTTCGCGCTCAAGCTGCAGACCAACCTGGCGCGCCCGTCGCAGCGCCGCGCCTTCGACCTCGGCGTCGAGGAGCTGCAGCGCAAGCTGTACATCTGCATGACCGAGGTTCGCTACGATCCGGCGTTCACCTACGTCTACGACCTGATCGAGGCGCGCCATGCCGAGCCGGTGCGCGCCGCCCGCCGCTGCCGCGAGGACGCGGCGGCGCTCGCGGTGCTGCGCCGCTATCTGCCGGTGGTGGTCGCCGCGACGCTGAACGACTGCGCGCTGGTGGTCGGCGGCCGCGCGCGCGCCGAGCGGGCGCTGCGCGTGTTGGCGCGCGAGGGCGCGGTCGACGTCGATGCCGCGATCGCCGGGCGGCGCGGCCGCTGGATCGTGGCGCGGTGATCGCGAGGCGCTCGGCCCGTCGCGAGCGGCTTTGGCCAGTGCGGTTGGCGACAATACGCCGCTCGGGTCACAACCGGCGGCGCGCGAGGGCGGCGAGGGTGAGCAGCGCGGCGGCGAGGGCCCAGGGGGCGAGGGCGGGGGCGCGCTCGCCGATCGGCGTGCTGTCGCCGCCGTCGCCGCTGCCGCCCTCGGAGTCGGTGATGCGGACGTTGTTGACGATCTTGTTGGTCGACGGCTGCTGATCGACGATGACGGCGAAGTACAGCGTGCCGGTCTCGCCGGGCGCCAGGTCGGACCAGGCACGCGTACAGACGGTGCCGGCCGGGCTGCCGCTCGGGCACGACCAGCCGGGCGAGCTGCTGCCGGCGGTGAAGCGCGTCGCCAGCGGAACCGTCTCGGTGATGACGACGCCGGTCGCGGTGCCGCTGCCGACGTTGCCGAACTCGATCGTGTAGACCAGCGTCGCGCCGGGCGACACCAGTGACTCCGAGGTCTTGCTGATCTGCAGCAGCGGCTGACCCGGTGTGCTGGTTTCGGTGGCGCTGGGCGTCGCGCTGGCGGTGTCGGTGGCGGTCGGCGTCGCGGTGGCGGTCGGCGTCGCGGTCGCGGTGCCGGTCGTCGTAGCGGTCGCGCTGCTGGTCGCGGTGCCGGTCGCGGTCGGCGTCGCACTGGCCGTCGCCGTGCTGGTGGCGGTCGCGGTGGCGGGCGGGGTGCCGGTGACCGTCGCAGTCGCTGTCCAGGTGAGGGTGACCGTCGCGGTCGCGGTGAACGTCGCGGTGTTGGTCGGGGTGGACGAGGCGGTCGCGGTCGGCGTCGCGGTGAACGAGGCGGTGGCGGTCGGCGTGCTCGACGGCGTCGCGCTGGCGGTGCGCGTGGCGCTCGCGGTGGCGCTGGGTGTCGCGGTCGCGGTCGCCGTCCCGGTCGCTGTCGCGGTGGACGTGCGCGTCGCGGTCGGTGTTGCCGTGCTGGTCGGTGTCGCGCTGCTGGTCGGGGTGTTGGCCGGCGTGCCGGTGCTGGTGGCGGTGACCGTCGGCGTCGCGCTCGCGCTCGCGGTGGCGGTCGGCGTCGCGGTGATCGACGCGGTCGCGGTGGCGGTCGCGGTCGCCGTCGGCGTGTCGGTGTCGGTCGGCGTCGCCGTCGCGGTTGGCGTCGAGGTGTGGGTGGCGGTCGGCGTCGCGCTCGCCGTCGCGGTGGCGGTGGGCGTCGGCGTATCGGTCGCGGTCGCCGTGGCGGTGAAGGTGGCGGTCGATGTCGCGGAGCCGGTCGCCGTAGGCGTCGCGGTACTGGTGGGGGTGAACGTCTGTGTGACCGTCGCGGTCGGCGTCGCGGTATCGGTCGGCGTGTTGGTGGGCGTCGCGCTGGCCGTCGGCGTGTCGCTCGGGGTGGCGGTCGCCGTCGCCGTGTCGGTCGGCGTCGCCGTGGCGGTCGCCGTGTGAGTCGGCGTGTGGGTCGGCGTTGCGGTCGCGGTGTGGGTCGGCGTCGCGGTCGCGGTGTTGGTGGGTGTGAACGTATGGGTCGCGGTCGCGGTCGCCGTCGGCGTGAAGGTCGCCGTGGCGGTGTGGGTCGGCGTCGCGCTGCTGGTGGCGCTGGAGGTGGGCGTTGCGGTCGCCGTGGCGGTGCTGGTCGGCGTGAACGTCGGCGTCACGGTCGCGGTCGCCGTGTGGGTGCGCGTCGCGGTGGCCGTGGGTGTGGCGCTGTGGGTCGCGGTTCCGGTGGCCGTGCCGGTGCGGGTCGCGGTGCTGGTTGGCGTCGCGGTCGCGGTTCCGCTGGCCGTCGGCGTCGCCGTGCTGGTCGCGGTTCCGGTCGCGGTGCTGGTGCGGGTCGGGGTGTTGCTCGGCGTCGCCGTCGCGGTGCTGGTCGGAGTGGCGGTGGCGGTGCGCGTGGCGCTGGCGGTCGGGGTGGCGGTGGAGGTCGCGGTGGGCGTCGGCGTCGGCGCGCAGAGGCAGCTCAGGTCGCCGGCGAAGTTGGGCAGGTGCACCTCTCCGGTGGTGGTCAGGCTGCGCACGCCGACCGCGCCGTCGAGCGGGCCGCCGGCGCTGACGGCGGCCAGCGGGGCGAGCAGGGCGCCGTTGAAGTTGCGGCTGCCGAGGGCGACGGTCGTCGCCTGCGGAAAGTTCCACAGCACGCGGGCGCGCCAGGCGGGGCTGGTGAACTGGCTGACCATGTTGCCGTCGGTCCAGTTGATCGTCGTGCCGAGCACGTTGATGACGATGGTCGAGGCGCTGCCCGGCGCGAGCTCGATCTGCTGCACCAGCGAGTTGTTGAACAGGCTGGCGCCGTCGACGCTGAACACCGCAACGCCGCAGCTGTTGGTGGTGGTGACGGTGAACTTGGCCGGCCCCGGTTGGCCGCTCGGCAGCGTGACGGCGTTGTTCGCGACGGTGGCGGCGAGCACCGACGAGGCGCCGGTGAGGGTGGCGGTGAGCGCCGCGTTGCTCAGGTTCGGGTCGGGGACCAGCGCGCCGCCGCCGTTGAAGTTGATCGTGCGGCCGTTGGTCGAGCCCTTGATGTAGAGGCTGCCGGCCTGCACCTGGATCGGGTTGCCGGCGACGATGTTACCGACCACCGAGACGGCCTGGTCGGTGGTCGGCAGGCTGAGGTGGGTCACCAGGTTGGACGACAGCGGGCTGGTGAAGTTGCCGCCGACGAACAGCCGGCCCTCGACGTCGGAGTTGGTCGACAGGTCGCCGAGCGTGATCAGGTCGTACTGTTGGAAGGCGACGGCCAGATCGTTCAGCGCGCTGTCGCAGTATGGAGCGGTCGGCGTCGGCGTCGCACTCGCGGTCGGCGTGCTGGTGAACGTGCGGGTGGGGCTGGCGGTGGCGGTCGCGGTGAGGCTGGCGGTGCGCGTCTGGCTCGCGGTGGCGGTGCCGGTCGGCGTGATGGTCACCGTCGGCGTCGCGCTGGCGGTGTTGGTGCGCGTCGGCGTCGCGCTGCTGGTCGGCGTGCGGGTCGCGGTGGCGGTGCTGGTGCTGGTGACGGTGCCGGTCGCGGACGGCGTGCGCGTCGCCGTCCCGGTCGTGGTCGCCGTGCCGGTGCTGGTGCGGGTGATGGTCGCGGTGCTGCTCGGCGTGCGAGTCACTGTCGCGCTTGGTGTGGCGGTGGCGGTCGCGGTGCGGGTGGCGGTGGCGACGCCGGTCCTGGTGGCGGTGGCGGTGGGCGACGGGCAGGTGCTGACCGAGGCCACCCGCGTCTCCGGGAAGGCGACGCTCTTCGCCGCTCCCTGGTAGTCGTCGTAGTTGGCGCGCGAGTCGGGATAGACGTCGACCAGTTGATTCGGCGCCGCGCTGTCGAGCGCGACGCGCAGGGTGATCGACGTCGAGGCGCCGATGTTGAGCAGGCCGAGGTTCCAGGTCAGGGTCTGACCGCTGACCGAAGTGGGCGACGGCGACGCCGAGCCGTCGACGTAGTGCACGCCGCTCGGCAGGATGTCGGTGACGACGATGTTGGTGCCGGCGATGTTGGTGATGATGGTGGCGATCTCGTCGAAGATGCCCATCAGGTCCTGGCTGGTCGGCGACTCGAAGTAGGTGTCGGCGTTCGACGCCATCGACTTCAGCGTGTTGCGCGCCACGGTGGCGGTGGCCGGCGGCAGGTTCTCCAGATTGAGGCCGATGGTGAAGACGATGGTGCCGGCGTTCTTCGCCGCGGTGGCCTGGTCGATGGCGCTCTGCGTGCAGGCGTTGGCGGAGGTCGGCTCGGTCGGGCACGAGCTGCCGCCGGCGGTGCGGTTGGCGACGCCGTCGGTCAGCACCACCAGCACCCGCACGGTCGGCGACGGCCGGCCGTTGCTGGCGATGTCCTGCTGGCCGCGCAGCACGCCGGCGCCGATGTTGGTGAAGCCGTTGGCGCTCAGGCCGTTGATCGCGGTCTTCACCGACGCCAGGTTGCTGGTCAACGTCTGGTTGAGCGTCGCGCTGTCGGCATAGGAGGTGAGGCCGGCGCGATCCTGCGTCGCGTCGAGGTCGTCGATCAGCTGCTTGGCGGCGTCCTTTGCGTCGGTGATCGGCTGCGGCGGGTTGCCGCCCTCATCGTCCATCGAGCCGGAGCGGTCGAAGACCAGCATCACGTCGAGCGGCAGCTTCTCGGTCACCGGGTCGCCGGTGCCGGTCAGCTTCAGCGTGATCTTCGCTTCCTGGCAGACGTCGGTGGCGACCGCGGTCTTCGCGGCGCTCAGCGCCGGCGGCGTGCCGGTACAGCCGCGCAGCGCGTGGGTGACCGCGTCGATGATCTCGTCGACGGTCACGCGGCCATCCTGGTTGAAGTCGCCCGGGCACGGCGCACCCGGCTGGCAGCCGTCGAGCAGGGCGCGCTCGATGGTGATCAGCTCGTCGATCGTCACCTCGCCATTGCGGTTGAGGTCGCCCGCGCAGTCCTGTGCCGCCGCCGGGACGACGAGCGCCAGCCACACAACCAGACCGAAAGAGATCAAAACCCGCATCGCCGCCGAACCGAGGGCACCCTGTCTGCGCGCCAGCTGGCCCTGTGCAGCATCTGCCGTGCCACAGGGCCGATCATGTGGCGCCCGTGCTTCACGCCGTCTTCCGTTGCACTTCCGGTTGGCGCCGCCGCGTCAACTGACCGGAAATGGGCGGCCGTGGCAGCTCCCGGCGGCCGGCCGTCTACCTCGGCGGCGCCCGACCCGAGCGGTTCAGCCCGGCTGAGCGCCGGCAGCCGAGCACTGGAAGCCGAGGGCTGCGGCCGCCAGCTTCTCCTTGTCTAAGTTCCGGCGATCGGCGAGATTCGAGCGTCGCGCGCCTGATCGAGTCGATCGGCGCTCAGCCAGGGGGGAATGGGTCGGCCATGCGAGCGGATCGCAGCGAGGGAGCGCGTCGGGCCCGCCGCCTCGCGGCCGCAGTCGCGTGGCTCGCCGGGCTGCTGCTGGTGCCGTCGCTGGTGCTGGCGCAGCGCGCGACCCTGCCGGGCGCGCTGCGGCCGCGCATCGTCAACGGGCTGGCGACGCGCGCCTGGCCGAACACCGGCGCGCTGCTGTACAGCGGCGGCGGACCGATCAACGCGAGCAACGCGGCGACGCAGTGCTCGGGCACGCTGATCGGGTGCGAGACCTTCCTGGTCGCCGCGCACTGCGTCGGCGATCCCTACCCGGGACACTACTGGGTCTATCTGCAGCACGCCGGGCTGATCGACGTGACCGCGGTGACGCGCCATCCCGATTTCACCGACGCCAGCTTTCCGCTCTCCGACGTCGCGGTGCTGAAGCTCGGCCATTGGGTCACCGGCGTGGCGCCGGCGCTGCTCAATCAGACCGACCCGACGCCGTTCATCCCGGCCGCCGGCACCATCGTCGGCTTCGGCCAGTCGAGCGGCAACGCCAACGACTACGGCATCAAGCGCGTCGGGCAGGTGCAGACGGCGCACTGCGGGCCGACGGTGCCGAACGGCGCCGGCGACGCCGAGGAGGTGTGCTGGAATTTCCTCGCGCCGCTCGGGCCGCCGGGCAGCGACGCGAACACCTGCAACGGCGACTCCGGTGGTCCGCTGTTCCTCGACCTCGGGCTCGGCCCGGTGCTCGCCGGCGTCACCTCGGGTGGCACCAGCGTCGATTGCCGGCCGAGTGACTACAGCTACGACGCCAACGTCGCCGCCTACATGCCCTTCCTGTTGGCGCGGCTGGGCGGCGACGCGACCGCGACCTGCGGCGGTCTGCCAGCGGCCGGTGCGCCGGCCAACAGCGAGGCGGCGCACGACGGGCATCTCGATGCGCTGCACGGCGCCGACAGCTACTCGATCAGCGTGCCGCCCGGCGCCAACTCGCTGCGCGTCACGCTCAACGGCGAGGACGACGGCTTCTTCAATCCCGATCTCTACGTGCGCCTGGGTGGCGTCGCCGGACCGGGCAATGCCGACTGCACCGCCGACGGCCGCATGGCGTACGGCGCCTGCGTCATCGACCTCCCGGCGCCGGGCAATTGGTCGATGACGGTGGCGCGCGTCCAGGGCGCCGGCGACTATCAGCTCACCGCCACCGTCTTCGGCGGCGCCGCGCCGCAGTGCGGCAACGGCGTGCGCGAGTTCGACGAAGCCTGCGACGGCGCCGGCGACGACGCCTGGTGCGACGGGCTGTGCCGGCCCGACTGCACGTGCCCGGCGCCGGTCTGCGGCAACGGCGTGCGCGAACAGGGCGAGGCCTGCGACGGCAGCGCCGCGGCCGACTGCACCGGCGCCTGCGACGACACCTGTGCCTGCGCCGCCGCCTGCTCGATCGGCGACCTGTACGACGCGCGTCTGCGGCTCGATGCGGCGCGGCTCAAGTACCGTGCCCGCCTGCTCGACTTCGACGGCCAGTTCGACGGCGCCGACCCGCGCAACGGCCTGCGCTTCACCATCGCGCAGGGCAGCGCGTCGGCGACGCTGGAGATCCCCGCCGGCGATCCGGGCTGGTACGCCTCGCGGCCGGAGGTCGGCCGCTACCAGTGGCGCGGCAGCCTCAATGGCTTCACCCGCGTCAAGCTCACCGACCGCTCGGCGCAGTCCGGCACCTGGCGCATCATCGTGCTCGGCCGAGCGGTGCCGGGCGGCGCCGACTTCGACCTCGGCCAGGCGGTCGACATCCACCTCGGCATCGACAACCAGTGCACCGACGACACGTTCTAGTTCCCCGGTTGCTCTTCCCCCCCTTTGAGAAAGCGGGGCTAGGGGGGATTTCCCGACCGACGCCGGTTGCGAAAATCCCCCCTCACCCCCCTTTTTCAAAGGGGGGAAACGGAAAGGGCGGAATGCGGCTCGTCCTCGCTTTCCTTCTCCTGTCGCTCGCCGCCTGCGGTGATGGCAGCGACGATGGCAGCCCGCCGGCGAACGAGACCGTGCGCGCGCGCATTGCGGCGCTGGCGCCGGCGGCGAATCTGGCGCATCGCGGCCAGGGGCCGACGCGGCCGCGTGGCGCGCTGCCGGAGAACTCGCTGGCCGCCTTTCGCGCCGCCATGGCGCAGGGCGCCGACGGCGTCGAGCTCGACGTCGAGCTGACGCGCGACGGGCAGCTGGTGGTGATGCACGACGACGGCTTCGACCGCACCACCACCTGTCGCGGCTGCGCGAACGACTTCACGCTGGCCGAGGCGCGCCGCTGTGCGCTGCTCGACGGCGCCAAGCAGCCGACCGACCAGGTGCCGCCGATGCTGGCCGAGGTCTATGACGCGATCGGCCCCGACGCGCTGGTCAACGTCGAGATGAAGGTGTTCGGTCCCGCCTGCCGCACCGCCGACAGCGGCCCCGAGGTGCTGGCGCGCACGACGGCGGCCGAGATCCGCCGCCTCGGCGTCGCGCGGCGCACGCTGGTCTCGTCGTTCGACGAAGCGGCGCTGGTCGAGCTGCGGCGCGTCGACGCCGGCCTCTACGCGGCGCTGCTCTACGGCGCACTGCAGCCGGGCGTCGTCGATCACGTCGCGGCGCTCGGGTTCGACGCCATTCATCCGTTCTGGAGCGGCGTCGACGCCGCCGAGACGGCGCGCGCGCGCAGCCTCGGGCTGCAGGTCAATCTGTGGACGGTGAACACCGAGCCGTTCCTGCGCCAGTCGTTGGCGAAGCGACCGACGGCGATCATCACCGACGAGCCGGGTGTGCTGCGGTCGGTGCTCGATTCGACGCCTTGACCACCACGACACGGCGGCACAACGGCACCACGCTGTGTCGCCGTGTCGTGGTGTCGTTGTGGTTACCGCAGTTTCGGATCAGCCGACGCGTCGGCGATCGCCAGCGCACGCATTGCCAGCGCGCCGGAGGGGCGCTGCATGCCGGCGAAGCCCTCGCCGAGCGTCTTGCCCTGCAGGTAGCGGGCAAAGATACCCTCGCTGATGATCGCCAGCTTGTAGAGCGCCAGCACCTGGTAGAAGTCGATCGACGCCGGATCGCGCCCGCTGCGCCGCGCGTACTCCGCGACCAGCTCGGCGCGGCGCAGGTAGCCGTCCTGCATGGTGAACGACGAGACGCTGCCGATGCTCGCCGCGTCGAGCTCGTCGCCCGGGTCGGCCCAGTAGATGAGCGTATAGCCGAGGTCGGCGAGCGGATCGCCGAGCGTCGCCATCTCCCAGTCGAAGACGGCGATGACCCGGCCGGGGTCGTGCGGATCGAGCGCCAGGTTCCCGAGCCGGAAGTCGCCGTGCACGATGGTCGGCGGCGGCGAGCTCGGCAGCGCGCGGCGCAGGCGCTCGGCGAGCACGTCGATCTCCGGCAGCGGGCCGGTCTTGGAGCGCTCCCACTGCTGCGCCCAGCGCCGCACCTGCCGTTCGACGTAGCCCTCGGGATGGCCGAACCCCTCCAGGCCGACGGCGCGGTAGTCCACCGCGTGCAGCCGCACCATGGTGTCGACCAGCGCCAGGCTGACGGCGCGGCGCTGGGCGGGGGTGTCGGCGTAGCCCTGCGGCGGCGCCGTCGCCAGCACCACGCCGGGGCGGTACTCCATCACGTAGAAGGGCATGTCGTTGACCGCCGCGTCCTCGCACAGCGCCAGCGGCCGCGCGACCGGCACGTCGGTGTCGGCGAGCGCCGCCAGCACGCGGTACTCGCGCGCCATGTCGTGCGCCGTCGGCAGCACGTGCCCGAGCGGCGGCCGCCGCAGCACCCATTCCTGTCCGCCGCCGCGCACCAGGTAGGTCAGGTTCGAGCGGCCACCACTGATCAACGAGAACTCGAGCGGCACATCGCCGCCCGGCACCCGCTCGGCAAAGAAGCGCGACACGTTGGGGAGGTTGATGCCGGCGATTTCGGACATTGGGGGTCAGTAGCGGAAACCGGTGAGGCAGTGAACCGGTGAGCCGGTGTGCCAGTGAGCCGGTGAAGAGCAGTCGCGTCGCGGATCCGTATTCATCGCCTTCGACTGGCTGACTGGCTCACCGGCTCAACCGGCGTACCGGCTCTAGTCAGGTCCCGCCGCTGTTGATTACAGTGCCGCAGCCAGAAGGGGGCGCGCCATGCATCCACTCTACTCGTGCGACGACCATCTCGATCTGTGGACGTTGCCCGTCGATCTGTGGTCGGCGCGCTTGCCGGCTGCGATTCGGGAGCGCGGGCCGCGCGTCGAGCAGCAGGGCGACCTCCATTGGTGGGTGTGCGACGGGGCGATGCTGGGGCCGAGCGGGCTGAAGATGCTCGGCGACTACAATGCGACGACGCGCGCCGGCCTCGAGGACGACGGCTTTCGCGCCAGCACGCCGGCGCTGCGGCTGCGCGACATGGACCTCGACGGACTGCGCGCTTCGGTGATCTACGGGCCGTCGCTGTTCGGCCTGCCGATCGCCGATCAGGAGCTCAAGGCGACCTGTCTACGCGCCTACAACGACTGGGCGGACGAGTTCAACGCGTACGACCGCAACCGTCTCTGCGTGCTGCCGGTGCTGCCGACGCACAGCCCGCAGGCGGCGATCGGCGAGCTCGAGCGCGTTGCCCGGCTCGGCCATCGCGGCGCCATCATCAGCCCGTTCGAGTTTCGCGTCGCCGACCCGGCCTGGGACGGCCTGTGGGCGGCGGCGGCGGAGACGCGCCTGCCGCTCAGCTTCCACATCGGCCACGGCACCTCGTATCTGAAGGTCGCGCCGGGAAGTTGGGAGCTGGCCGCCTTCGCCTCGGTGGCGCCGATGCAACTCGACGAGCCGCTGGCGGCGATGATCTTCTCCGGTGCGCTGGAGCGCCATCCGCACATGCGCCTGGTGCTCGCCGAGTCCGGCATCGGCTGGATCCCGTACTTCATCCACCGCATGGACCAGACCGGCGCCAAGCACGTGCCGAAGGCGACCGACTACCAGATCAAGGCGAAGCCGAGCGAGATCTTCCGCAACCAGGTGTACGCCACCTTCGAAGAGGAACCGCTCGGCCCGCAGCTCATCCCGCTGCTCGGCCCCGACAACTTCATGTGGGCGTCGGACTACCCGCACCCCGACAGCACTTTTCCGCACTCCGCCGACGCCATCGCCGCAGCCTTCGCCGGCCTCGACGAATCCATCATCCGCAAGGTGACCGCTGAGAACTGCGCGGCGTTGTACCGATTCTGAAAGAAGTCAAAACGGAACCACGGATGAACACAGATGAACACGGATCTGGAAACAAAGACTTCTGAAGCAGTTCTCTATCCGTGTTCATCTGTGTTCATCCGTGGTTCCGTTCTCTGAACCCATGACTCCAGTCATCATCGAAGCGGCGATCAACGGCATCGCCAACAAGGCCCGCAATCCGCACGTGCCGTGCGCGCCGGAGGAGATCGCGGCGGACGCGCTGGCGTGCCTGGCGGCGGGGGCGGCGATCGTCCACAACCACATCGACCAGGTCGGCGACGGCGCCTTCGCGGCGCAGCGCTATCTGGCCGGCTGGCGACCGGTGTTCGCGGCGCGGCCGGATGCGATCCTCTATCCGACCGTCGGCTTCGGTGCCGACGTCGTCGAGCGTTACGCGCACATACCGCTGCTCGCCGCGGCGTGTCCGATGCGGCAGAGCCTGTTCGATCCCGGCTCGGTCAACCTCGGCGGCCTCGGCGACGACGGCCTGCCCGGCGGCGCGGTCGATTTCGTCTACGCCAACCCGTTCAACGACGTGCGCCACATGGCGGCGCTGTGCGAGCAGCACCAGCTGGGGCCGAGCATCGCCATCTTCGAGCCCGGCTTCCTGCGCGTCGTGCTCGCCTACCATCGCGTCGGACGCCTGCCGCGCGGCGCCTTCGTGAAGCTCTACTTCGGCGGCGAGTGCGACTACCTGGGCGGCGGCCGGCGCGGCGTCAGCTTCGGCCTGCCGCCGACGGCGAAGGCGCTCGACGCCTACCTGGAGATGCTCGACGGCTGCGCCGTGCCGTGGGCGGTGGCGGTGGTCGGCGGCGACCTGCTCGCCAGCGAGGTCGCCCGCCTGGCGCTGGAGCGCGGCGGCCACCTGCGCGTCGGGCTGGAGGACTACGCCGGCGCGCGCCAGCCGACCAACGTCGCGCTGGTCGAGGAAGCGGTGGCGCTCAGTCGGAGCGTCGGCCGGCCGATCGCGACGTGTGCGGACGCCGCGGCACTACTTGGATTGAGCAGCGATGAGCGATTTGAGACCAAGCGATGAGCGATGAGTGACGAGCGATGAGTGGTTGAACTCGCGTCCGCGCACTCATCGCTCATCGCTCATCGCTTCCTCACTGTTGCTCCGGCGCTTCGTAGTAGCTGCCGAGCAGCAGGAACATCTCGTCGGCGGTGGTGACGCCGCCGTTCAGCGTGCAGGCGTCGCAGAAGCCGTCGTTGGCGCCGGGCGCCGAATCGCAGGAGCGGTTGCGCTCCTCGGCGCTGTTGCCGCTGCACGGCTCCTTCGGCTTGCCCGCGGTGCAGTGCGTCGGCTTCGGGCAGGTCGAAGTGCCGAACGGGGTCAGCGGCGACTGCGAGGCCTTCTTCACCGTGTCGGGATCGGTGAAGCCGTTGTCGTAGAGGGCGCAGTAGGTCAGTGAGCGATTCGACTTGCCGCCCTGGAAGACCATCGGCGGGTTGAAGCGCAGGTGGACCGGGTCGTTGTAGAGGAAGTTGGTGTAGATCAGGTTCTCGTTCGGGTCGCGGCCCTGTGGATCGGTGCAGGTGGCGCCGGCGGCGCACTGGCGCGGGTCGAGCGGATCGCAGGCGGTGACGCCGTCGCCGTTGCAGGTGAAGGCGCCGCGGAAGGTGCGCCAGCGCTTGCCGCGCGAGTGCATGTGCGAGTTGAGCTCGAACAGGTTCGACGAGAGGTTGTTGCGGAAGGTCTTGATGGCGCAGACCTCCTGCTGCTGGAAGGCCGGCACCGACATCTTGAAGATCGGACCGAGCTCGAACAGGCCGTTGGCGAAGTACTGGCGCTCCTCCGGCTTGGCGAAGGTGAAGTTGAGCCACGCCTGCAGGTCGCCGGCCTGATCGGTGAGGTTGAAGGCGTGTGAGTTCCACAGCAGCATGCCCTTCAGCGGGATGCAGCGGTAGGCGCCGGTGGGGAACTCGCCGTAGAAGTTGGGCTGCTGGGCGCCGGTGAACTGGATGCTGTTCTGGGTCGGATCGGGCGGACCGAAGCCCGAGCACGTCACCTGGACGCGCGGGTCGGTGGAGCACTCGTAGCCCTCGCCGCAGAAGCCGACGTCGGTGGGCGTGCAGGCTTCGCCCTTCTTCGGACCGGCGGAGCACTTGAACGCGCCCCAGCTCGGGTCGTCCGGCCCATAGCTGCCGATGTACAGGCTGACGATCAGGTGGTGGCTGAGCGGATCCTGGCGCAGCTGCTCGGTGTTGTAGCAGAAGGTGTCGCCGGGGCCGCGCAACTCCTCCGGCACCTGGTCGGTGACGTCGTAGTAGCTGGCGAAGCACACCTCGTGCTCGGCCTTCGCGTCCACCTGCCAGTGCGGCATGTGCAGCTGCACGCCTTCGCCGGCCGGCGGCGGCGGCAGCGGCTTGATCTCGATCGGCTTCGGCTCCGGCGTGCAGGCGTCGAGCAGATCGCCGACGCCCGGCACCGAGGCGGTCTCCGAGGCGGCGTTGTAGATCCACAGGCGCAGCGCCTCGAGCTCGTCGGCGCTGAGCGCGTCGCCGATGCTCGGCATCGGCGCGCCGACGCCGGTCTCGCTCGACGGGTACTGGTCGGGCAGCGTCTTGGCAGCGAGCTTGAGCCACAGCACACTGCGCTGCGGCGCGCCCGGCTCGATGCGGGAGCGCGACGGATCGACCGACGACGGCTGGTCGATGGTGCTGGCCAAGGCGGCGCCGGCGCGCAGGTCGAGGCCGCCCTGCTTGGCGGCGCCGTGACAGGCGTCGTTGGTGCAGCCGTGGTTCTCGAAGATCGCCTTCTGGATCAGCGCGTAGGTGGTGGGGAAGGCGTCGCACTCCGAGGCCAGGCAGTCGCCGCGGCAGCCGTCGCCCTCGAAGTCATTGCCGTCGTCGCACTCCTCGCCCTGCTCCTGCACGCCGTTGCCGCACTCGGCGGGCGGGCAGACGATGGCGTCCTGGACGTAGACGAAGCCGGCCATGCAGCCCGACTGCTGGGCGATCTCGCTCAGATATTCGGCGGCGCTGCGCCCGTAGGTGTCGACGAAGTCGGCGTCCGAGCACACCGCGCCGATCTGCGCGGCGCTGCCGGCCTGGGCGCGGGCGACGCGGGCATGCGCCCAGTCGACCAGGCGCTGCTTCTGCGGCGCGCTCAGCGACGTCGAGGCGGCGATGCGGTCGAGCGCCTGCTGCTGGGCGCGCATGGCGAAGCGCAGCAGGCGGGTGGACTCGACGGCGGTGGCGCGCACGCACGCGGAGGTGATCGGGTCGACGGCGGCGATCGAGCCGCCGACCATCACCGGGCCGAAGGCGGCGCTGCGCGTCGCGGTGTCGAGCTGGCGGCAGGCGTTGGTGACGTCGCGCTGCGCGTCGAACAGGTCGATGTACCCGAGGTTCTGCAGCTGGGTGCCGGTGCAGGCGCGCTCGAGCCGATCGAGTGCGCGCTGCTGCGCGTTGCTGACGGTGTCGGCGAGGGAGTCCTCGTCGCAGGTGCCGCCGGCGACGGCGCGGCTCAGGCAGGCGCTGCGGGCCGCCGCAACCTGGCTGATGCACAGGCTGGTCGCGCGGCTGATCATGCGCTGGCAGCGTGCCGTGTCGGCTGCGAACCCACCCCAGAATTCCAGCTCCGCCGGCTGCCCGTGCGCGCCCGCCGAGCTGGCGGTCAGCCCTGCGAAAAGCGCGGCAAATCCAACGACTGCGACGACACTGCGAGCCCGTTTCGACATCAGCAACCCCCAAAGGTACGGCAAGCCAGACTTATCGGTACGTTTTGGGTGAGACAAGCCGTCGCACCTGAACGGTCGATTTCGGGGGGCTGAACGGTCGCCGGGCTCTGCCCACGAATGCGGTTCGACCCCATCCCGACGGCGCCCGGGCGCCGGCTCAGCGGCGTCGCGGGCTGCCGAACATGAGCAGGAGCCACAGGAAGAGAATGATGGCGCCCTGGAAGAGCTGCATCCCCTGGTTGGCCCAGGGGATCAGATAGGGCTCGGCCGCGATGAACAGGGCGACGGCGACGAAGACGACGGTGACGACGAGCCGCGGCGGCGCATCGCTCTCGCGGCGGGTGGCGGGGGGCATACGGACCTCCAACGCGCGAACGCGACTGCCGCCGCGCGTCGTGTGGAGTGGCGGCCCGACCACTCCGTGAAGTCCTGCGGTGGCGCCCATCGCCACCAACACCCGAGTTCCGGGGGTGCTTATTCCGCAGTCGCAGGGCGGCTGCAAGTGCCGGCGGCCCGCCGCTGCAAGTCAGCGCGCCACGCGCGCAATCATCAGCTTGAGCAGCTCGAAGCCGATCAGCATGACGGCGCCGGCGGCGGCGATCAGGGCGAGATCGCTGCTGCTCGGCGGCGCCAGCCGCAACAGGGTGCGCAGCGGCGCCAGCCACAGGATGGCGGCGAGACCGACGGAGGCCGCGCCGAGCACCGTCCACAGGGCGCGATTGCGGCGGTCGAGCAGCGCCGCACCGGCGGCGCGGCTGCGGCTGGTGAGGATGAGCGCCAGATTGGCGACGACGAGCGCGGCAAACGTGACGGTGCGCGCACGCTCGGCCGAGTAGCCGGCGGCGGTGACGGCGGCGAGCAGACCGCACAGGACGAGGAGCGCCAGGCCGCCCTGCAGCAGCGCGGTGGCGACGGCGCGCGCATCGAGCAGCCGCTCGCCGCTCGGGCGGGGCGGCCGGGACATCACGTCGGCCTCTTCCGGCTCGCTCTCGAAGGCGATGGAACAGGCCGGGTCGACGATCAGCTCGAGCAGCACGATGTGCAGCGGCAGCAGCACCAGCGGCCAGTCGAGCAGCACCGGGGCCAGGGCGACGCCGGCGATCGGCACATGGACGGCGACGACGTAGCGCATCGCCTTGCGGATGTTGTCGTAGATGCGCCGGCCGAGGCGGATGGCGCTGGCGATCGAGGCGAAGTCGTCGTCCATCAGCACCAGGTCCGCCGCTTCGCGCGCCACCTCCGTGCCGCGCCGCCCCATGGCGATGCCGATGGTCGCGGCGTGCAGCGCCGGCGCGTCGTTGACGCCGTCGCCGCTCATCGCCACCACCTCGCCGGCGGCGCCGAACGCCTGCACGATGCGCAGCTTCTGCTCGGGCGTGACGCGCGCGAAGGCATCGACGCTGCCGATCCGTGCCGCCAACGCGGCGTCGTCGAGCGCGTCCAGCTCGGCGCCGGTCATGACCCGCGTTCCGAGCCCGAGGCCGGCCGCGATGGCGCGCGCCGTGGCCGGGTAGTCGCCGGTGATCATGACGACACGCAGGCCGGCGCGGCGGCAGGCGGCGACCGCCGCCGGCACCGTCTCGCGCACCGGGTCGGCCAAGCCGAGCAGGCCGAGGAACTCGAAGGCGAAATCATGCTGCTGCGGCGGCAGCGCCGCGGCGCGCACCTGCGCGGCGGCGACCGCCAGGACGCGCAAGCCCTCGGCGGCCAGCGCGCCGACCGCGGCCTGGATGGCCTGCTGGCGGTCCGCCGGCAGGTGGCAGAGGTCGATGATCGCTTCCGGCGCCCCCTTGGCGGCCACCGCCCAGCGTCGCTCCGCCGCGGCGTCGCCGTCGCGCGGCGCGGCGTCGACCGACCGCCACACCTGCGACATCGCCAGCAGCTCGGGCGACAGCGGGTACTCGCGCGCCAGCGTCCAGGTGCGGTGCAGATGCTCGGTGTCGGACAGCGCGCGGGTGCAGAGCGCCTGAATGGCGTGCTCGGTCGGATCGAAGGACGTCTCACGACTGGCGAGCACGGCGAACTCGAGCACGCGATGCACCGATTCGGGCGCGGCCTCCGGCGCGCCGACCGGTGGATCCCAGCGCGTGCCGTCACCGAGCACCGCCGCCAGGCGCATGCGGTTCTCGGTCAGCGTGCCGGTCTTGTCGACGCACAGCACCGTCGTCGCGCCGAGCGCCTCGAGCGCCGGCATGCGCCGGATCAACACCCGGCGCCGCGCGATGCGCCAGGCGCCGAAGGCGAGAAACAAGGTCAGGATGACCGGGAATTCCTCGGGCATGAGCGCCATCGCCAGCGCCAGGCCGGCGAGCGCGCCCTCCAGCCAGCTGCCGCGCGCCAGACCGTAGGCGGCGGCGACCAGCAGGCAGAGCAGCAGCCCGAGACCGCCGACGATGCGCACCACGCTCGCCACCTGGCGCTCGAGCGGCGTGTCGAGTTGCACCGCCGAGGCGAGTGAGCGCCCGATGCGCCCGACCTCGGTGCGCGCGCCGGTGGCGGCGACCCGCATCAGGGCCTGGCCGGCGACCACCAGCGTCGCCGCAAAGAGCCACGGCGTGTCGTCACCGCCGGGTCGCGCGCCCTCGGTCGGTGCGTCGTCGCGGCCGGCCGTCTTGCGCACCGGCACCGACTCGCCGGTGAGGATCGATTCGTCGAGCGCCAGGTGCGCGGTGGCGACGACGACGCCGTCGGCCGGGACGCGGTCGCCCTCGACCAGCCGCACCAGGTCGCCGCGTACCAACCCACTCGCCGCGATGCTGCGTTCGACCCCGTCGCGCAGCACGCGAGCGCGCGGGCTGGCCAACTCGCGCAGCGCCGCCAGGGCGCGCTCGGTGCGGCGCGTCTGGTACAGCGAGATGCCGATGATCACCAGCACCGACGCCAGCATGGCGAGCCCTTCCCCGCGATCGCCGAGCAGCAGATAGACCGAGCCGCAGGCGACGAGCAGCAGGATCATCGGCTCGCCGGCGCTCTCCAGCAGCAGCGCCCATGCGCCACCGCCGCGGCCGTGCGGCAGCTCGTTCGCCCCGTCGCGGCGCAGCCGCGCCTCGGCCTCGGCCTCGCTCAGCCCGCGCGGCGCCGGCGCATCGGCGGCGCCCGCCACGGCCTCACCCGCCATCGCCACGGGCAACGCCGGCGTTCGCCGTACGCGGCGCGCGTGGTGTCGCGACGGGCCGCTCTGCTAGGGGCGGCGCGTGGTCGCCCCGTTCCTGCACGTGTTCCCGGACACCCGGCGCTTCGGCCGCGCGCTGGCGCGCGTCACCGGCTGGACGAGCGCCGCGGTGCGGGTGCACGCCTTCCCGGACGGCGAGACGGTGGTGACGGTGCGCCATCCGTCGCACGCCGAGGCGATCGTCGTCCGCTCGCTGCATGATCCGAATGCCAAGCTGTTCGAGGTCCTGCTGACTGCCGATGCGCTGCGCCGCGCCGGCGCACGGCGCCTGACGCTGATCGCGCCCTACCTCCCGTATATGCGCCAGGATCGGGTCTTCAAACCCGGCGAGCCGATCTCGCAGCGCGTGCTGGGCGGGGTGCTGGGCGCGGCGTTCGATCGCGTGCTCACCGTCGAGGCGCACCTGCATCGCGTCGCGCGGCTGGCCGAGGTGGTGCCGCGCGCGCGGGCGCGGTCGTTGTCGGCGGCGCCGGTGCTCGCCGCCTGGTTGGGCGCGCGGCGGCGCGACACGGTGTTGGTCGGCCCCGATGCCGAGTCGGCGGCCTGGGTGCGTGCCGTGGCGCAGCGCGCCGGCATGCCGTGGGTGGTCGGCGACAAGCAGCGCGGCGGCGATCGCCGCGTCCGCCTGCGCGTGCCGGTGCTGCCGCCGGCGTCGCACGCCGTGCTGATCGACGACATCGTCAGCAGCGGTGCGACGCTCGCCGCCGCGGCGCGCGGGCTGCGGCGGCGCGGCATCGCCACCGTCGACGCCATCGCCGTGCACGCGCTGATCACGCCGGCGGCGCTCGCCCGCCTGCGGCGCGCCGGCATCCGCCACCTCTGGTCGTGCGACACCGTGCCGCACCCGACCAACGCCATCTCAGTCGCACCGTTGTTCGTCGATGCGCTGGCGCGCCGCGGCGATCCCGCCGGCGCCGGCCAGACGCGCCCGGCGCGACGCGGCAGCTGACGACGTCGCCGCGTCCTCGATGGCGCCGTCGGGGCAGACCGCCGGCCGTCATTGCGCCGCGCGGCGCCGCCGTGATTGCATCGCGCATGTCCGAGCCACCGGCGCGGCGCGACACGCCGCGGCATACCGCGCTGGTGCTCTCCGGCGGCGGCGCGCGCGGCGCCTATCAGGCCGGCGTGCTGAGCGGCCTCGCCGAGCTCGGACTGATTCCGCACGGGCGATCGCCGTTCGGCATCCTGGTCGGCTCCAGCGCCGGGTCGATCAACGTCGGCATGCTGGCGGCATACGCCGAGAATCTCGCCGGCGGCGTCGAGCAGCTCGTCGACGTCTGGGGCGGTCTGCGCGCGCGCGACGTCTTCCGCACCGATCTGCGCTCGCTCGGCGGCATCGGCGCACGCTGGGCGTGGGATCTGTCGTTCGGCGGCGCGCTGCGCCGCGTGCAGCCGAAGTCGCTGCTCGACACCGCCCCGCTGCGCACGCTGTTGCAACGCATCCCGTTGGCGCAGATCGCCGGTGCGGTGCGGCACGGCGCGTTGCACGCCGTGGCGGTGGCGGCCACCGACCTCTACACCTCGAACGGCTACCTCTTCGTGCAGGGCGCCGCCGGCATCCGGCGGTGGAGGCGCAGCCGCTGGCGCATCGTGCTCGAGTCGCTGACCATCGAGCACCTGATGGCGTCGAGCGCGATCCCGATCTTCTTTCCGTCGATCGAGATCGACGGGCGGCACTTCGGCGACGGCTGCATCCGCAACACCGCGCCGCTCAGTCCGGCGATCAACCTCGGCGCCGACCGCATCCTCGCCATCAGCGTGCAGGGCGCCGACGTGCCCGATGCGGCGCGGCCGCGTCGCCGGCCGCCACCGACCATCGCGCAGATCGCTGGCGTGCTGCTCGACGCCGTCATGCTCGACGCGGTCGAGAGCGACGTCGAGCACAGCGGCCGCGTCAACCGCAGCGTCCTGCACTGCGCGTCACGGACCCGCGGCGAGACGTTTCGCCGCGTCGAGGTCATGTGGCTGAAGCCGTCGGTCGACTTCGGTGCGCTGGCCGGGCGGCTGGCCGGCGAGGTCCCGCCGATCGTCCGCTATCTGCTGCGCGGGCTCGGCAGCGACGCGGCGATCAGCGAGCTGCTGAGCTACCTGCTCTTCGCCCCCGCCTTCACCAGCCGCCTGCTCGCCGCCGGGCGGGCCGACGCCCTGGCGGCGAAAGCGGCGCTGGCGGAGTTTCTCGCGGCGGACTGACGGCGCCGGTTCTGGCGCCGCGCCCCGCGGTGCGGTACGCGCCGGGCAGTGGTGGCCACCATGTTTCGCCTCAAGCCGCTCGAGATCGACACCCAGCAGGAGCACGTGGTGTTCATCCACGAGAACGCGGTCCGCGCCGGCAACCTGGGCTTTCGACCGCTCGATCGCGTGCGCGTCATCGAAGCCACCAGCGGTGGCGCGGCGCCGCGCGAGGTGACCGGCGTGCTGAACTTCTGTCGCGACACGCTGGTGGCGGCCGACGAGATCGGCCTGTCGACAGTGGCGGCGCACGATCTCGGCCTGCCGGCGGGCGCGCCGGTGCATGCGACGTTGTCGCCGGCGCCGCGCAGCGTCGATCTCGTGCGCCGTCGGCTGCAGGGCGGGCGTCTCGACCGTGCCGCCTTCGAGGCCATCCTCGGCGACGTGACGCAGCACCGCTACTCGAAGGTCGAGCTGTCGATGCTGGTCCTGGCGTGCGCCCTGCGCGCGCTCGATGACGCGGAGCTCATCGCCTACACGCAGGCGATGATCGCCACCGGGTCGAGTCTGCAACTCGGCGCCGCGCCGATCGTCGACAAGCACTGCGTCGGCGGCGTGCCCGGCAACCGCACCACGATGATCGTCGTGCCCATCCTGGCGGCGCTCGGCCTCACCGTGCCGAAGACCTCGTCACGCGCCATCACCAGCCCGGCCGGTACCGCCGATACGATGGCGGTGCTGGCCGACGTCGCGCTGCCGCCGGACCGGCTGCGCGCGGTGATCGACGGCGCCGGCGCCTGCATCGCGTGGGGCGGCGCGCTCGACCTGGCGCCGGCCGACGACATCCTGATCACCGTCGAACGGCCGATGGAGCTCGACACCGAGGCGCAGATGGTGGCGTCGATCCTGGCGAAGAAGAAGAGCGTCGGCGCGACCCACGTGCTGATCGACATTCCCGTCGGCCGCACCGCCAAGGTGCGCACGCGCGCCGCGGCGGAGCGCCTGGGGCGCATGTTCCGCGTCGTCGCCGAGGCGATCGAGATGCAGCTCGACATCCTCATCACCGACGCGCGCGGCCCGATCGGCCGCGGCGTCGGGCCGCGCCTGGAAGCGATCGACGTGCTCGCGGTGCTGCAGCGCGAGCCGCAGGCGCCGGTGGATCTGCGCGAGAAGTCGCTCTACCTCGCCGGCCACCTGTTGGAGATGGTGGGCGCGACGGCGCCGGCGGGCGGCTACCGCGCGGCGCAGCAGGCGCTCGATTCGGGCGCGGCCGCCGCCGCCTTCGGGCGCATCGTCGCCGCGCAGGGCGGGCGCGAACTGCCGCCGCCGGCGCCGTATCGGCACGTGGTCGAGGCGCCGGCCGACGGCCGCATCAACGAGATCGACTGCTGGCACGTCGCGCGCGTCGCCAAGCACGCCGGCGCGCCGGCCAACGCCGCCGCCGGCGTGCGCCTGGTGCACGGCATCGGCGACGTGGTGGCGCGCGGCGAGCCGCTGTTCGAGATCCACGCCCAGAGCGAGGCGCAGCTCGACTTCGCGCGCGCCTATGCGGCCGAGCAGCCGCATCTGGTGCGCTTCGGATTCTGAGCGCCGGCGCGCTGCCGTCCAGGCCGGACGCGGCGCGGCGGTCAGCGGACGACGGGGGCCGGCGCGATCTTGAACACCTGGCCGCCGAGGTCGGCGATATAGAGCTCGCCCTGCGCGTCCTCGCCGAAGCTGGAGACGGTGGCGATGGCGCCGGTGTCGCCGTGCGGGGCGAGTTCGGCGGTGCGGTCGCGCAGGTCGGTGACGACGCCGTCCACCAAGCGGAAGGTGCGCAGGAAGGCGGTGCAGTAGTCGCTGAAGAAGTACTCGCCCTGCAGATCGGGCAGCGCGCACCCGCGGTAGACGAAGCCGCCGGTGATCGAGCAGCCGGTGCTGCGTCCGTACGTGAGCAGCGGCGGCGTGAAGTCCGGCGGCACCTGATCGGGGCAGGTGGGGAAGGGGGCGGGCTCGAAGCAGGCGTTGCCCTCGAAAATGTCCCAGCCGTAGTTCTCGCCGCCATGGCTCGCCGCCGGCTGCACGTCGATCTCCTCGAAGCGGTCCTGGCCGACGTCGGCGATGTAGAGGTCGCCGGTGGCGCGATCGAAGCTGAAGCGCCACGGGTTGCGCAGTCCCTTCGCCCAGATGAGACCGAGACGCGCGCCGTCGCCGGCGCGCGGGTTGGTGGGCGGCACGGCGTAGTACGGCGGCGGCTCGACGTCGACGTCGAAGCGCAGCAGCTTGCCGAGCAGCGACGCATCGTCCTGTGCGTTGTCCTGCGGATCGCCGCCGAGGCCGCCGTCGCCCATGCCGGCGTACAGGTAGCCGTCGGGGCCGAAGGCGAGCTGGCCGCCGTTATGGTTGGCGAAGGGCTGCGCGATGGTGATGAGGATCTGCTCGCTGTCGGGATCGGCGCGATCGGGGTCGTCGCCGACCTGGTAGCGCGCGATCACCGTATTGCCGGCGGTGTTGGTGTAGTTGACGAAGAAGCGGCCGTTGCTGGCGTAGTCGGGATGGAACGCGACGCTCAGCAGGCCGCGCTCGCCGCAGCACGAGACGCGCGGTTCGATCGCCAGGAACGGCGTCGCCAGCAGTGCGCCGTCCTTGACGATGCGGATGCGGCCGCTCTGTTCGACGATGAAGACGCGGTGCATGTCGAGCGGCGGCGCGCCGATGTGCACCGGCAGGCTGAGCGCGTCGGTCACCAGCACGGTGGTCGGCGGCGTGCCGGGGGCCGCCGCCCCCTGGCAGCTGAGCGGCGGCGGGCAACCGTCGAGCGCCGCGCCGACCGCGTCGATCAGCTCGTCGACGGTCAACTGGTCGTCGCCGTTGCCGTCGGCGGCGGCGCAGGCGGCGAGGGTGCCGCCGTCGAGCGCCAGGTCGACGGCGCGGACCAACTCCGCGATCGCCACCGTGCCGTCGCCGTCGCAGTCGCCCGGGCAGGCGAGCGCCGGCGCGGCGAGCAGGAGCAGGGCCGCGATCGCGCGAGGGAGGAGCACCAGCCCGACGCTGCGCGCCACCGGGCAATATTTCAACCGCCGGCGGCGCCACGCCGCAGTCGCGACAGAGGCGGGCGCGCCGCCGGCTTGGCGCCTGCCTTCGGCGGCGGTGGGGTAGCTGGTAACGGGAGGGGGTGGCGCGGCACCCTGGCGATCTGCTCAGCGGCCTGCGCTTCGCGCTCCGCCTGCCGTCGGTCCTGCGTCGGCGCGTCGGACATGCGGAGGCGCTGGCGTGCGTGCGCGAGCGCCTGGCGCGGCGCGCCGACGACTTCCTCGCGCTGCTGCGCGACGCCGTCTACGCGCAGGCTGCGCACCCGCTGCGGCGCCTGCTGACGCACGCCGGCTGCACGCACGGCGACGTCGCGGCGCTGGTCCGCCGCGAGGGCCTGGAGGGGGCGCTGGCGGCGCTGTGGCGCGCCGGCGTGTACCTCACCGCCGACGAGCTGGCGGGCCGCCGGCCAGTGGTGCGCGGCAGCGAGCGCTTCGCGATGTCCGCGGCGGACCTGCGCAATCCGTGGGCCGTCTCGCATCTGGTCGGCCGCAGCGGCGGCAGCCGCTCCGGCACCCCCACCGCGATCGCCCTCGACCTCGACGCGCTGCTCGACCAGTTGCCCGACTATCGGTTGGCGCTGGTCGCCGCCGGCGGCGGCAGCGCATGGGCGGAGGCGATCTGGGCGCCGCCCGGATCGATCGGCCTGGCCTACCATCTACGCGCGATGGTGGCGTTCGGGCGGCCGATCGAGCGCTGGTTCTCACCGCTCGCGGCGGCGGCGCCGCCGTCGTACGACTGGGCGCTGCGCGTCGCGCGGCTGGCGAGCCGCGCCGCCGGCGCGCGCTTGCCGCTGCCCGAGCCGCTCGGCGCCGCCGATCCGGCACCGGTGTTGGCATGGATCGAGGCGGTGCGGCGGCGCGGGTGCACCCCGCTGCTCGGCATCTATCCGTCCGCCGCGGCGCAACTCTGCGATGCCGGCGCGCGCGCCGGCGTCGACCTGCGCGGCGTGCGGCTGTCGCTGCGCGGCGAGCCGCTGACGGCGGCGCGCCTGGCGGCGGCGGAGCGGGTCGGCGCCGAGGTGCTGTCGCTCTATGGCGCCATCGAGTGTGGCGTGATCGGGCATGGCTGCCTGCGGCGCGCGGCCGCCGACGAGGTGCATCTGCACGGCGATCTGCACGCCGTGATCCAGCCCGGACAACAGCCAGGCGGCGGTCCGCTGCCGGCCGACGCCCTGCTGCTCACCACCCTGCGCCGCAGCGCGCGGCTGGTGCTGGTCAACGCCTCGCTGGGCGATCAGGCGGTCGTGGACGAGCGCCGTTGCGACTGCCCCTTGCAGGCCTATGGCTGGTCGACGCACCTGCGCGACATCCGCAGCTTCGAAAAGCTCACCGGCATGGGCATGACCTTCGCCGACGCCGAGGTGGCGCCGCTGCTCGAACAGGTGCTGCCCGCGCGCTTCGGCGGCGCACCGACCGACTACCAGTTGAGCGAGGAGGAAGCGGCCGACGGCGGATTCCGCCTGTGCCTGACCGTTCATCCGCGCCTGGGACGGCTCGACGAGGCCGCGCTGGTCGACGCGTTTCTCCTCGCCCTCGCCGACCTCTCGCCGACGCGCCGGGTCATGGCGCTGGCGTGGCGCGCGGCCGGCGTCATGCGCGTCGATCGCTCCCCGCCGGCGGCGACGGCGGCGGGCAAGATCCTGCACTTCCGCCGCGCCGACGCGGCGCGCGACGCGGCGACCGGCTGAACCGCGTCGACGCGGCCGTGGCGGCTCGATCGCCGGCCTGCGCCGCGCGAGTTGGCAACCCTGGCGCGCGTGGTATGCGTGGCGCCTTCACTCACACGGAGGGCCGAGATGGCGATCGAGGAAGGCAAGGCGGCGCCGGCGTTCACGTTGCCCGATCAGAACGGCAAGGCGGTGTCGTTGAAGGACTTCGCCGGCCGGGACGTGGTCGTGTACTTCTACCCGAAGGACGACACGCCGGGGTGTACCAAGGAGGCCTGCGGCTTCCGCGACGACTGGAAGACGCTGCAGAAGCTCGGCGTCGTGGTGCTCGGCGTTTCGGCCGACAACGCCCAGTCGCACCAGAAGTTCATCGCCAAGTACAAGCTGCCGTTCACGCTGCTGTCCGACGCCGACCGCAAGATGATGGAGAAGTACGGCGCCTACGGCGAGAAGATGATGTACGGCAAGAAGGTCACCGGCGTCATCCGCTCGACCGTCTGGATCGGCAAGGACGGCAAGGTGAAGAAGCACTGGAAGAAGGTCGCCAGCGCCGCCGAGCATCCGGCCAAGGTGCTGGAGGCGCTGCAGGCGGGCTGAGCGGTGTGCCGGTGCGCCGGTAAGCCGGCCGGTGCGCGGTTCGACGATCGGACGGCGCACTGGCCCACCGGCGCACTGGCCCACCGGCGCACAGTCCGTGGTTTGACAAACACTCGTTTGGAACAGTAACTCCCGGCTCGCGCGCGGCGCCGCCGGGCGCGAATCCACCCGACACACGGAGTACGCATGAGCGCGCCAGGCACGGTCGAGCCGATGTACCAGGAGCTCGTCATGGAGTTCCCGTACAAGCACTCGACCGGCGAAACGGTCGGGCGATTTCTCGCCGGACTGAAGGAGCAGAAGACCATCTGGGGCCGGCGCGTCGCCGGGCTCGGGGTGGCGGTGCCGCCGATGGACTACTCGGAGGTCGACGCGTCGCCGGCCGGCGAGTGGGTGGCAGTGCGGGACACCGGGACGCTCACCGCAGCGGCGATCGTGCGCGAGCCGATCGCGCGCCTGCACCCGTTCGAGGAACCGTTCGCCTTCGTGCTGGTCAAGCTCGACGGCGCCGACACCGCCATGGCGCACGTCGCGAAAGGCGACCTGGCGCAGCTGCGCGTCGGCGCGCGCGTGCAGGCCGAGTGGGCCGCCGACGAGGCGCGCAGCGGCACGCTGCGCGACATCGTCTGCTTCCGCGTCGTCGGGTGACACGAGAGGATCGCATGGCAGCCGAGCCGCCCAAGGAACCGATCAAGTACATCGAGACCAACGTCTACCTGCCGTACCGCTACATCGCCGGCGACTACCGCGCCCGCGCCATGCACGGGCTGAAGAACAAGCAGTTCGTCGGCTCGAAGGACTCGAAGTCCGGCAAGGTGTTCGTCACCCCGCTGGTCTGCTCGCCGGAGAACTTCGCCCCGGCGACCGAGTTCGTCGCGCTCGAGGGCCGCGGCGTCGTCACCACCTTCTGCATCGTCAACATCCCGGTCATCGGGCGCGACCTGCAACTGCCATACGTCGCGGCCTCGGTGGCGCTCGACGGCGCCGACATCTCGATCTTCGCCGCCATCCAGGAGTGCGCGGTCGACAACGTGCGCATGGGCATGCGCGTCGAGGCGGTCTGGAAGCCCGACGGCGAGCGCACCGGCTCGTTCGACGACGTGCTCTACTTCAAGCCCACCGGCGAGCCCGACGCCAAGCCCGAGACCTACATCAACCGACTCTAAGCGATTCACCACAGAGGCACAGAGACACGGAGAAGAATCACGGAGAAACCTCGGTGAGGCTTCTCTGTGCCTCTGTGTCTCTGTGGTGAAAGGAAATTGAGATGACTCAACTCAGAAACGTCGCCGTTGTCGGCTTCGCCCAACTGCCGATCGTCGCGCACGACGCGCATCGCATGGCGCCGGAGATGCTGTACCCGGTGGTGCGCCAGGCGCTGGCGCAGTGCGGCGTCAGCCGCGACGACATCGACTACCAGACCGCCGGGTCGGCCGACTACGTCGACGGGCGGCCGTTCGGCTTCGTCGCGGCGCTCGACGTGATGGGCACCTGGCCGCCGCGGCAGGACTCGCACCTGGAGATGGATGCCGCCTTCGCCGCGCACTACGCGTGGATCCGCATGCAGGCCGGCGAGTGCGACACCGCCATGGTGGTGGGGTACGGCAAGGTGTCGGAGGGGCAGCCGGAGCGCGTCTTCAACCTCGAGCTCGATCCGTACTACCTGGCGCCGCTCGGCCTCGGCCCGCAGGCGACCGCGGCGCTGCAGGCGAGCGCCTACCTGGCGCGCAGCGGCGCCGGTGACGCCGACCTCGCCGCGATCGCGTCGCGCCGCCGCGCCGCCGCGGCGCGCAATCCCGACGCGCAGGTGCGCGCGGCGGCGAGCCCGGCCGAGCTGCAGGCGACGCCGTGGGCGGTCGAGCCGCTGCGCCAGGGCTACGTGCCGCCGGTCGGGGAGAGCGCCGTCTGCCTGCTGCTCGCCGCCGAGGGCAAGGCGGAGAAGATGTGCAAGCAGCCGGCGTGGATCCAGGGCGTCGATCAGCGCGCCGAGCTGCAGTCGCTCGGGGCGCGCGATCTCTCGCGCAGCGCCAGTGCCGCGCTGGCGGCGCAGCGGGCGCTGGCGATGGCCGGCGTCGGCAGCGCGCGCGACGTCGACCTGATCGAGCTGCTCGCCACCAATCCGGCCGAGGAGCTGATCCTGCGCGAGGCGCTCGGCCTGTCGACCAGCGACGACACGGCGCCGGTGATCAACCCCTCCGGCGGCCCGCTGGCCGGCCATCCGATCATGATGACCGGCCTGATCCGCCTCGGCGAAGCCTTCCGCCAGCTGAGCGGCACGGCCGGCGCGCACGCGGTGCCGAACGCCAGGCGCGCCATCGCCCACGCGGCGCAGGGGCATTGTCTGCAGCAGAATCTGGTCTTCGTGCTCGGCAACGAGCGGAGGTGGTCGTGAAGCGTCCGGTCGCAGTCGTCGGAGTAGGGCAGACCAAGCACGGCGCGCGCCGTTCCGAGGTCAACATCGCCGGGCTGGTGCGCGAGGCGGTCGACCGCGCGCTGCTCGACGCCGGGTTGGAGCACAAGGACATCGACGCCGTCGTGATCGGCAAGGCGCCGGACATGCTCGAGGGCGTCATGCAGCCCGAGCAGTTCCTGGTCGGTGCGGTCGGCGGCCACCTGAAGCCGGTGGTGCGCATCCACACCGCCGGTTCGGTCGGCGCCACCACCGCGCTGGCGGGCGTGACGCACGTCGCCTCCGGCCTGTTCGATCGCGTTCTGGTGATCGCCTTCGAGAAGCAGTCGGAAGGCAACGCCATGTGGGCGCTGTCGCCGAACATGCCGTTCATGCCGCCGCTGGTCGCCGGCGCCGGCGGCTACTTCGCGCCGTACGTGCGCGGCTACATCGCCCGCACCGGCGCGCCGCCGCACATCGGGCCGATGATCGCCGCCAACGCGCGCGCCAACGCCGCCCGCAACGAGTACGCGCATCTGCAGGAGCCGATGACGGTCGAGGACGTGATGGAGTCGCCCGTCCTCTGGGATCCGATCCGCTACCTGGAGACCTGCCCGTCGTCGGACGGCGCCATCGCCATGGTGCTGGCGAGCGAGGAGCAGGCGAAGCAGGGGCCGCGCAAGCCCGCCTGGGTGAAGGGCGGCGCGTCCTATGCCGAGGCGATGTGGGTGCCGGGCCGCGACCAGGTCAACCCGCGCGCCGGGCAGACCTGCGCCAAGGCGGTCTACGACCAGGCCGGCATCACCGATCCGTGGAACCAGATCGACACCGCCGAGATCTACGTGCCGTTCGCCTGGTTCGAGGCGATGTGGCTCGAGAACCTCGGCTTCCGCCCGATCGGCGAGGGCTGGAAGGCGGTCGAGAAGGGCGAGCAGAAAATGGGCGCGCACCTGCCGATCAACCCGTCCGGCGGCGTGCTGTGCACCAACCCGATCGGCGCCTCCGGCATGCTGCGCCTCGGCGAGGCCGCGCTGCAGGTCATGGGCCGCGCCGGCGCCCACCAGGTCGAGGGCGCCAAGACCGCGCTCGGCCACGCCTACGGCGGCGGCGCGCAGTATTTTTCGATGTGGGTGGTCAGCTCGGAACTCTGAAACTGCGTAACCGGTGACCGGTGACCGGTAGGAGAGCGGAGCGCCCTGCGTCCTTCTCTTACCGGTCACTGGTCACCGGTCACCGGTCACGCCTCTCGGTTGCAGAGCGAATGTCCGAACCGGCACTGCTGTACGAAAAGGACGGTGCCGTCGCGACGCTGACGTTGAACCGTCCGGCGGTGCGCAACGCGATCAATCCGGAGATGCTGTGCCGGCTGGCGGACGCGTGGCAGGACGTCAACGACGACCCGGCCATCCGCGTCGCCATCCTGACCGGAGCGGGCGACGAGGCGTTCTGCGCCGGCGGCGATCTCGACAAGCTGATCCGCATGATGCAGGGCGCGATTCCGCCGGCCGACGAGTACGATGAGCGGATCAAGAACGACGTCAGCCTGATCTACAAGGGCCTGCTGCGCAGCCTCGACGTCTACAAGCCGATCGTTGCGGCGGTGAAGGGCTTCTGCGTCGCCGGCGGGCTGGAGATCCTCAACTGCTGCGACATCCGCGTCGCCGCCGACGACGCGCAGTTCGGCCTCGCCGAGGT
>JANRJF010000422.1:0-13097 GCA_033764095.1 Deltaproteobacteria bacterium
GCGCGGCGCACCGGCGGATCCGCCGGCGCGGGCTCGTCCCGCCGGTGCTGCGCAGCGCGCCGCGGCCGACCCGGCAGCTACGCGCGGGGGAAGCTCAGGTTGGGGGGCCAACGTGATTTGCTGGGCAGAGCCCGGTCACCCATCCCGCCGCCACTCCGACCGGATTTCCTGCTGCGCGCCGCCGGGCGATCGGCATAATGCGCCCGATGCAGCCGCTCGCCGCCAGCGTCGCGTCGTCGCCCGCCCGCGCGGCGCCGCGGCTGCGCTATGCCACCGCCGTGCACTTCTTCATGGCAGCGCGGCGCGATCCGCTCGGCCTGTTGCAGTGGGCGGCGGCCGAGTTCGGCGACGTGGTGCGGGTCGACGCCTGGCCGCTGCAGGCGCACCTGCTGTTCCATCCCGACGCGGTCAAGCACGTGCTGCTCGACAACAACCGCAACTACTGGAAGGGCGGCCTGGTCGGGCGCGTCAAGCCGCTGATCGGCGAGGGCCTGTTCACCAGCGAGGGCGACTTCTGGCGCCGCCAGCGGCGCCTCGCGCAACCGGCCTTCCATCGCCAGCGCATCGAGGCCTTCGCGACCCTGATGAGCGACGCCGGCACGCGCATGCTCGACGACTGGCAGGCGGCGGCGGCGCGCGGCACGCCGATCGACCTGGTCGAGCACACCTCGCGCGTCGCGCTGCGCATCGTCGGGCAGGCGCTGTTCGGCATCGACCTGACCGGCCAGGCGGCGGCGGTCGGCAGCGCGCTGCTCGACGCCCTGCAGTTCGTCACCGAGGAGACCTTCCAGCTCTTCCCCAGCCTGCTGTTCGTGCCGACGCGCCGCAATCGCCGCTTTCGGCGCGCCCGCGCCGCGCTCGACCGCGTCGTGCTCGACATCATCGCGCAGCGCCGTCGCAGCGGCGCGCAGCACGACGACCTGCTCGGCATGCTGATGGAGGTGCGCGACGCCGACAGCGGTGCGCGCATGAGCGACCGGCAGCTGCGCGACGAGACGATGACCTTCATCCTCGCCGGCCACGAAACCACCGCGGTGACGCTCGCCTGGGCCTGCCTGCTGCTCGCGCAACATCCGGAGATCGAGAGCGAGCTGCGCACCGAGGTGGCGAGCGTGCTCGGCGACCGCGTGCCGACGCTCGCCGATCTGCCGCGCCTCGGGCTGGCGCGCCGCATCATCGACGAGACGCTGCGCCTCTATCCGCCGGTGCCGGTGATCAGCCGCGAGAGCTACGGCGCCGACGCGATCGACGGCCACCCCATCCCGCCGAAGAGCGCCGCGATGCTCAGCCCCTACGTCACGCATCGCCATCCCGCCTTCTGGCCGCAGCCGGAGCGCTTCGATCCCGACCGCTTCCTGCCCGCCGCCGCCGCGGCCCGGCCGCGCTACGCGTACTTCCCCTTCAGCGGCGGCCCGCGCCTGTGCATCGGCAACGAGTTCGCGTTGATGGAAGCGCAGATCCTGCTGGCGATGATCGTGCAGCGCTACCGCGTCGCGGTGGCCCCGGGCGCGGTCGTCGAACCGGAGATCCGCGTCACCCTGCGGCCGCGCCAGCCAATGTGGATGCGCGTGCGTGCCGCGTGACCGCCGAGGCCACGGATTACACGGATTTCACGGAGAGAAACCCGACTCGATGCCAGGCAGAGAATCGCTGCGGGCATTGGCGGAGGGCAATGGTGGTGAACAACTGCCACCGTGCTGCATGAAGATCTGACCCGCCAGATCATCGGCGCGGGGATGACCGTGCTCAGCGAGTTACGGCCAGGGCTGCTCGAGAAGCTGTATGAGAACGCGTTGATCCTCGAGCTGACCGCGCGCAACCACAGAGTCGACCAGCAGCGCAGCTTCAGCGTCCACTATCGCGGACACTTCATCGGACGCCTCGCGACGGATCTGATTGTCGACGATGCCGTTGTTGTCGACACCAAGGCCGTAACCGACTTCAACCAGGCCCACGTCAGTCAGATGCTCGGTTACCTCAACATCACCGGACTGCGGGTTGGACTGCTGCTGAACTTCGGTCGCGCCTCGCTGCAATGGAAGCGAATCGTCCTTTGAACGGTCCCCTTCCGTGAAATCCGTGTAATCCGTGGCGTTCTCCGCCACCTCGGGCACGCACCACTCAATTCACGACGACCCCGAACAGTGCCGCCGCGCCCCACGCCGTGAAGCCGACGACGATCGGGATGGTCAGGTTGTCGTCGATGCGCAGCGGGACCATCTCGTTGGCGACGGCGGCGAGGCCGGTGAGCAGGGCGGTGCCGGCGATCGGCCAGGGATCCGCGTCGGTGCCCCAGTGCAGGACGCCGGCGGTGATCGCCAGCGTCGCGACGAAGAAGGCGAGCGATCCCTCGACACTGCGGTTGTGGGCGATGCGATGGCGGCCGCAGCGGATACCGACCACGGCGGCGAGCGGATCGGCGATGCCGAGCGTGTAGATCGCGACCAGCGCCGCGAGCTTCGGCACCGCGATGATGGTCAACAGCACGGCGATGGCGAACGGCGTCATCGCCGCCTCGCGCACCTGCTCCTCGGCGCGCACGAACAGGCGGTTCACCGCCGGCGCATGCCGCGCCACCAGCTCGGGATAGGCGAGGCGGATGCGGTCGGCGATGTAGACCAGGCAGGCGACGGCGCCGAAGACGTGGATGATCTGCGAGTGGGTGAAGAGCAGCGCGTAGGCGGTGGCGACCGCGACGCCGTTGCCGAGATGAAAGAGGCGGCGGCCGAGCTGCAGGTCATGGCGCGTCGCCGAGGGCTGGCCGTCGTTGGCGGTGTCGGAGGTCACGCCGCGGTGATGGCGGAGGGGGCGCGACGGCGCAAGTCGCCACCGCGGTTGCCACGCCGCGCGTCCTTCATCTAGCGTCGCCGCCCATGATCGCCTTTCATCCCCTCGCCGGGGCGCTCGGCGCCGAGGTCACCGGCATCGACCTGCGCCAGCCGATCGACGACCCCACCTTCGCCACCCTCGAAGCCGGCCTGCTGCAGTACCAGGTGCTGTTCTTCCGCGATCAGCCGATCGGCCCCGAGCACCACCGCGCCCTGGCGCGGCGTTTCGGCGAGCCGGTGCCGCACCCGGCCTATCCGCACGTCGACGGCTTTCCCGAGATCAACGTGCTGGAGAGCACGGCGGAGAATCCCACCAAGATCGACACCTGGCACACCGACATGACCTTCCTCGAGCGGCCGCCGCTGGGATCGATCCTGCGCGGCCGCATCATTCCGGCGCACGGCGGCGACACCATGTTCGCCAGCCTGTTCGCCGCCTACGACGCGCTCTCCGACCGCATGCAGCGCTACCTCGACGGCCTCTCGGCGCTGCACGCCTTCGCACACGGCTTCCGCCACAGCCTCGCCGAGCCCGGCGGCTGGGATCGCCTCGGCGAGGCGGTGCGCGCCAATCCCCCGGTGAAGCATCCGGTGGTGCGCACGCATCCGCGCAGCGGTCGCAAGGCGCTGTTCGTCAACCGCCTGTTCACCACCCACATCGACGGCCTGAGCGAGGCGGAGAGCAGCGCGGTGCTCGCCTTCCTCTTCGAGCACCTGGAAACGCCGGAGTACAACTGCCGCTTCCGCTGGACGCGCGACGCGATCGCGTTCTGGGACAATCGCGCCACGCTGCACCGGCCGGTGAACGACTACTTCCCGGCGCACCGGCTGATGGAACGCATCACCATCGGTGGAGACCGGCCGCGGTGAGCCTGCGCCTGCTGGTGCTCGACGCCTACGACGTCGCCGGCCGCGCGGCGCTGAGCAGCGCCGGGGCGACGTTGGCCGGCGAGCTCTACCGACGCCTGCTGCAGCAGCTGGAACCCGACGCGGCGATCGACGTCGCGGCGTTCGCGCCCGACGGCTTCAGCCCGCCGGCGCCGCTGGCGAGCTACGACGGCATCGTCTGGACCGGCTCGAATCTCACCATCCACCGCGACACCCCCGCGGTCCGCCGCCATCTGGACCTGGCGCGCGCCGCCTTCGCCGCCGGCGTACCGAGCTTCGGCAGTTGCTGGGCGGTGCACGTCGCGGTCACCGCCGCCGGCGGCGAATGCGCCGCCAACCCGCTCGGGCGGGAATTCGGCGTCGCGCGCACCATCGTGCTCAACCAGGCCGGCAGAGCCCACCCGATGTTCGCCGGCAAGCCGGCGGCGTTCGACGCGCTCGCCAGCCACGAGGATCACGTCGTGCGCGTCGGCCCCACCACCACGGTGCTGGCGAGCAACGACTTATCCCCGGTGCAGGCGGTGCACGTGACGCACCAGCGCGGCGCCTTCTGGGCGACGCAGTACCACCCGGAGTACGGGCTGCGCGACGTCGCCGACCTCGGCGTGCTGCGCGCCCCGCAGCTCATCAGCCAGGGCTTCTTCGCCGACGCCGACGCCGCCGACGCCTACCTGCGCGAGCTGCAGGCGCTCGACCGCGCCCCGGCGCAACGCGACCTCGCCTACCGCCTCGGCGTCGGCCGCAGCGTGCTCGACCCGCAGGTGCGCACGTGTGAGGTGCGCAACTGGCTGGAGCACGCGGTCAAGCCGTCGACGCGGCGCTGACGACGTCGCTCAGGACTCGCCCAGCGGGCCCAGATTCATCACCACGCGCTCGTTGACCAGCTTGCCGCCGGCATCGAAGCGGTAGAAGGCGACGAACGGCAGCACCACCTCGCGCCCGGTCGCGGCGTAGCCCTCGAAGAACGCCCGGTGCCTGCCGGTGAGGCGCCCCTCGATGACGATCTCGTTGTCGCTGAAGTGCTCCTGGTCGATGTGCGTGACCAGCCCGTCGAACGCGCCGGGGTCGGCGGTCATGCCGATGTAGCCGTGCGCCTGCCGGATGCTGTCCGGATCGCTGAAGGTGTGCGCGTTGTAGCGCATCACGCCGTCGGGCGAGAACGTCTGCATGATGCGCTCCGCATCGTGCGCGTTCTCGGCCGCGTAGTGGGCCGTCACCAGTGCGCGCCGCCGGGCGCGTTCGGCGTGGTCGACCATGCTCGGACCTCCTTCGATGGCGACCGCATGGCAGTTCTTGAATGGGCGGTCAAGAACCCACGGCGTGGCACGCGGCGCGGCCGCGGGGCGGCGGTGTCCGCGCCCCTGCCGCGCACGACTCAACGCGCGCGGCGCCGGGCTGGGATGCCGGCCGCGGCTGTCGCCGCGGCCAGGGCGCCGTCGGCGATGTCCTGCAACAGCCGCCGCTCGTGTCCGGCGCGGCCGAGGACGCGGATCGCCACCGACGCGGCGAACAGCAGGGCGACCAGGCGATCGAGATCGCCACCGCGCGGCACGCCGGCTTCGCGCAGTCGGCGGCGCAACAGGGCACGCATCTCGCCGAGCCCGCGCTCGACCACGGCGCGGGCGGGCGGCGACAGCGCGGCGGACTCGGGAATGGTGTTGATCAACAGGCAGCCGCGCCGGTCGGGGTCGCCGACGGTGATTCGCACCACCGCGTCGAGCACGTGGCGCAGACCGGCGATCCCCGCGCCGCCGCCGGCGAGCGCGGCGCGCAGCTTGGCGACGTAGCGGCCGGCGACCAGCGCGAACATCGCGTCCTTGCCGCCGAAGGCGGCGTAGAGGCTGCCGGGCAGCAGGCCGCTGGCGGCACTCAGATCGGCGATCGAGGTGCGGGTGAAGCCGCGCTGCCAGAAGGCGTCGAGCAACGCCTCGGCGACTGGGTCGGCCTCGAACTCGCGCGGGCGCGCCATGCGCTCCCGCCCTAGGCGCTGGCGCGCGGCGTGGCAAGCCGCGCTCAGCGGCGCGGCTGGGCGACGGCGAGGATGCCGGAGCGGCGGCGACCGGGATGCAGCGTCTCGATCGACGCCACCGTCAGCCCGCCGTCGGCGAGGGCGCGGCGAAAGTCGTCTTCGTAGGTGACCTTGCCGAAGTCGATGGTGGTGAGGGTGCGCAGCAGCGGCTTGAGCCGCTCCATCGACGGCGAGCGCGCGTGCTCGAACGTCTGGGTGAAGTAGAGCCGCGCCTCCGGCGCGAGCAGGCCGCAGACGTGGCGCAGCGCCGCCGGCGGGTCGGGCAGCAACATGAAGCTGGCGCTGAAATAGGCCGCGCCGTAGGGGCCGCCCTGGTGGTCGTAGATCGACTCCAGCCGCGGCGTGACGCGCGCGCCGAGGTCGGCGCGGCGCACCGCCGCCTGGCAGCGGCGCACGTAGTCGGCGTCGATGTCGACCCCGGTGACGTACAGGTCGCGCTGGTGCAGCAGCCCGGCGTTGGCCAGCAACGCGCTGCCGGTCCCCATGCCGATGTCGAGCAGCCGGCAGCCGGACGGCAGACGCTGGAGTACGGCGCGGTACCAGCTCGCCGTGAGGCGCACGATGGCCGCGTCGTAGATCGCCGCGCGCGCCTGCCGGACGACTCGCATGATTGTCAGCTATCAGCTGCCCGGCGTCGGTCGGAAGAGGTGGCGGTCAGCTGTCCGCGCTGAGCTCGTTTCGAGCCTTGATTCCCTGAGCGCTGACGGCTGAGCGCTGAGCGCTCCCTTGCCGCCGTCCGGCGGCGCTCGTACTCTCGCCCCGTGCGCAGGTCGACCGTACTCGCCGCGGCGGTGCTCGCCGGATTCCTCGCCTCCCCGGCAGCGGCGCACCTGGCACTGGTCTTTCCGCCCTCGCGCGCCGGCGGCGACGTACTGAAGGAAGGACCGTGCGGCCAGGCGGGCTCGACGCGCAGCGGCCACGTCACCGCGTTGGTCGCCGGCCGCGACCTGGAGGTCGTCTGGGACGAATACGTCGACCATCCCGGCCACTTTCGCATCGCCTTCGATGCCGACGGCGATGACGACTTCGTCGACCCGGCGTGTCTCTCCGGCTGCCAGACGCGCGCGCCGCAGATCGAGCGCTACTCGAACGCCGCCGTACTGCTCGACGGCATCGCCGACACCGCCGGCGGCGAGGGGCGCGCGACCATCACGCTGCCCGACATCGACTGCGACACCTGCACGCTGCAGGTGATTCAGGTGATGTACGACAAACCACCGTACGCGCCCGGCACCAACGACATCTACTACCAATGCGCCGACCTGGTGCTGCGCCGCGCCGCCGCCGGCTGCGCCGGCGATTGCGACGGCGACGGCCGGGTGACGGTCGCCGAGCTCATCCGCGCCGTCGGCATCGCGCTGGGCAGCACTGCCATCGACGACTGCCGCGCCGCCGACGCCAACGGCGATGGTCAGGTCACCGTGGAAGACCTGATCGCCGACGTGGAAGCGGCGCTGGCGGCGTGCACGTCGCGAGCGCGGTGAGCCACGCCCGTTCGGAGCCTGACCAACTTGATTCAGACGAGGCGGTCCGCGACAAAGGTCGATTCCATGTCGCTGCTGCTCAGTTGCCAGTCGGTGAGCAAGGCGTTCGGCGCCGCGCCGCTGTTCGCCGACCTGTCGTTCGGCATCGCCGCCGGCGACCGCGTCGGCCTGGTGGGGCCGAACGGCTGCGGCAAGTCGACCCTGCTGCGCCTGCTCGCCGGCCTGGAGCCGCCCGACAGCGGCACGCGGGCGGCGCGCAAGCTGCTGCGTCTGGCCTACGTCCCGCAGGACGCGCGCTTCGACCCCGAGCTCAGCGTCGAGGACGTGGTGACCGCGGCGGTGGGCGAGGAGCCCGGCGACGATCCCGCGGCGCGCTACGCGCGCATCGGTGCGACGCTGGCGCGCGTCGGTTTTCCCGACCCGCGCCAGCGTGCCGCAACCCTCTCGGGCGGCTGGGCCAAGCGCCTCGCCATCGCCTGCGCGCTGGTGCAGGCCCCCGAGCTTCTGCTGATGGACGAGCCGACCAACCACCTCGACGTGGAGGGCATCCTGTGGCTGGAGCGGCTGCTGCGCAGCGACGCGCAGGCGTACCTGGTGGTCAGCCACGACCGCTACTTCCTGGAGAACGTCGCCACCCGCATCATCGAGCTCAACCCCTGCTACGCCAGCGGCGTGCTCGACCACCGCGGCCGCTACAGCGAGTTCCTGGAGAAGAAGGACGAGGTGTTGCGCGGCCAGGAGAGCTACCGCGACAGCCTGGCGAACCGCGTCCGGCGCGAGATCGAGTGGCTGCAGCGCGGCGCCAAGGCGCGCACCCGCAAGTCCTCGGCGCGCATCGAGGCCGCCGCCGCGCTGCAGGTCGAGCACGCGTCGGTGGCGGCGCGCACCGCGGCGCGCAGCGCGCAGCTGGAGTTCACCGCATCGGAGCGGCGCACCAAGCGCCTGCTGGTCGCCGAGGGTCTGGCGGCGCGCGTCGGCGAGCGCACGCTGTTCGCCGATCTCGACCTGACGCTGACGCCGGGCATGCGGTTGGGCGTGCTGGGGCCGAACGGCAGCGGCAAGTCGACGCTGCTGCGCGTGCTCGCCGGCGAGCTCGCCGCATCGGCCGGCCGCGTCACGCCGGCGCCCGACCTGCGCGTCGTCTACCTGAGCCAGCAGCGCGAACAGATCGATCCCGCTACCACGCTGCGCCGCGCCCTGGCGCCGGAGGGCGACCAGGTGGTCTTCCAGGATCGGCCGGTGCACGTCGCCGGCTGGGCGCGCCGCTTCCTCTTCTCCGGCCCGCAGCTGGAGATGCCGATCGGTCGCCTCTCCGGTGGCGAGCGGGCGCGCGTCGCCATCGCGCGCTTGATGCTGCAACCGGCCGACGTGCTGATGCTCGACGAGCCGACCAACGACCTCGACATCCCGACGCTCGAGATCCTGGAAGAGAACCTCCTCGCCCTGCCGGGGGCGCTGGTGCTGGTGACGCACGATCGCTACCTCTTCGAGCGCGTCAGCACGACGGTGCTGGCGCTCGACGGCAACGGCACCGCGCAGCCGTTCGCCGACTACGCGCAATGGGAAGCCGCGCAGCGCGCGCGCGACGCTGCCGCGACGCCGCCGGTCGCGGCGGCGAGGCCCGCCCAACCGGCGAGCGCGGCGAAGAAGCGCACGTACAAGGAGCAGCGCGAGCTGTCGCGCATCGAGGCCGACATCGCCGGCGCCGAGGCGGCGGTCGCCGCCTGCCGTGCCGCGATCGACGATCCCGCCGTGGCTGCCGACGCCGCGGCGCTGCAGCAGCGCTACGCCGAGTTGCAGGCCGCCGAGGCGCGCGTCGAGCACCTGTACGCGCGCTGGGCCGAGCTCGAGGGTTGAGTCACCGGCACCGGAAGGGCTGAGCCAGGCTGGACACGGCCGTGCTGCGGCGCGCTTCAGGCGCGCGCGCTGAACGCGGCGCAGGGGGCGGCGGCGCGGAAGTCGTCGAAGACGCTGGGGCTGGCGTCGGGCGCCAGCGCGAGCCGATGCCAGGCCGGATCGCGGAAGCCGACCTCGCGCAGCGCCGCGAGGTAGGTGTCCGGCCGCCAGTAGTAGTTGACGATCGAGAAGGTGCGGCCCTCCGGCAGCACGAACTCGTAGGTGATCGGCGCCCCTTCGACGTCGACGCCGGGACCGAGCTTGCGCAAGCCGTGCGCCGCCAGGTCGCGCACCGCGCCGGCGCCGTCGGCGGTGTAGTCGTTGACGCCGATCAGCCGCCCGCCCGGACGCAGGTGGGTGAACGCGACCGCGCACATGCGGCGCAAGGTGTCGCGGTTGGGAGCGTAGTTGAGCAGGTATGCCGCCACCACCAGGTCGAACGTGCCAGGCTCGATGAGCGCGCCGGCGTCGCCGACCAGGTACTCGCAGCCGAGCGGCTGCGCCGCTTCCGCCTGCCGCGCCAGTCGGATCATCTCGGCGGACAGATCGACGCCGAGCGCGCGCGCGGCGCCGCGCGCCTTCATGCGCCGCGTGTAGAATCCGTCGCCGCAGGCGAGATCGAGCACGCGCTGGCCGCGCAGGTCGCCGGCCAGCCGCTCGAGCGTGTACGCCTCCAGCGACAGGCGCCACGGCGCCCGCTTTGCCTCGCCATAGCGGGCGCCGATCGCGTCGTAGTCCGCCATCGGGCGCCGCCATAGCGCCGGGCGGGCGGCGGCGCCAACCCGCGGGTGGGTTGCGTTCGGCGCGCGCCTCGCTGAGGATCCGCCGCCGGAGGAGGGACGACGATGTCGGACGAGCAGGACGTGCAGGCGGAGTTGGAGCGGCTGCGGCAGGAGAACGCCGCGTTGAAGGCGGCGAAGCCGAAGCCCGGCCAGTTCAGCATGAAGGTCAGCGAGAAGGGCGGCCTCAGCATCTACGGGCTGGGACGCTTCCCGGTGACGCTGTACCAGGAGCAGTGGGGCAAGTTGCTCGAGCACGCCGACGAGATCCGCGCCTTCATCAGCGCCAACCAGGCGCAGCTGAAGAAGAAGGAGTAGGCCCGGCGGCGCGCGGTCGCTTTCTTCTCGCCGGCTGGTTGGTTACGGTCGCGCGCCGTTCAGGGAGGACGTATGGCGGAGGTCGATCTCAACCGGCCGGATGCGCTGGCCGACTTCGAGCGCCGGCAGGTGACGCTGCAGGGCAGGACCAAGCTGGTGTTCGTCGCCGGCGCGGGCCCGGCGGTGATCGTGATGACCGAGATGCCGGGCATCCACCCGCACGTCGGCCGCTTCGCGCGCTGGGTGCGCGACGCCGGCTTCACCGTCTGGATGCCGCAGCTGTTCGGCACGCCCGGCAAGGTGCCGACCATTCCGTACTTCCTCGGCTCGATCGGCCGCGCCTGCATCAGCGCGGAGTTTCGCGCCTTCGCCGCCAACGCCTCCAGCCCGGTGACGCAGTGGCTGCGGGCGCTCGCGGCGCACGCCCATCCGCTCTGCGGCGGCAAGGGCGTCGGCGCCATCGGCATGTGCTTCACCGGCAACTTCGCCCTGTCGATGATGCTCGAGCCGGCGGTGCTGGCGCCGGTGCTGTCGCAGCCATCGCTCCCGCTCGGCAAGCCGGGCGGTATGCACATCGCGCCCGAGGAGCTGGCGGCGGTGAAGGCGCGCCTGGAGCGCGAGGACCTCACCGTGCTCGCCTACCGCTTCGCCGGCGACCGCTTCTGCCGCGCCGAGCGCTTCGCCGCCTACCAGGCGGCGCTCGGCGACCGCTTCCAGGCGCGCGTGCTGCCCGACGAGGCGGCCAATCCGAACTCGCCGATGAGTAACCCGCACAGCGTCGTCACCACCCACCTGATCGACGAGCAGAATCAGCCGACGCGGCAGGCGGTGGACGAGATCCTCGGCTTCTTCACGACGCGATTGACGTGAGGGTGGTGGCGCACAGTCGCACGCATGGGCGAGGCCAGCCGTGCGCCTACGGCTTGTATAGGGGCTCGCCTTGGCGCAGACAGGGGCGAGGCGAGCCTAGCTTTGCACACAAAAGTCCGCCTGCACATGAAACCGGCGGGCTGCACATAAAGCCCGATCCGCTTCAGGCGCTCGGTTCCGGCGGTCGGTAGTCAGCACAATCGCACTGGATCGGCTGGCTAGCTCCTTCCGCTTCCCCGATCGGGCCGCTGGTCTGCCGAGCGTACTCGATGTGCCAGGCGTGCCCGCAGGCGAGGCGCTGGCAACTTACGATCGTGGGCGCGGCGGTTCGAACTGCACGGGTCTCCAGAATCCGACATCGCTGCCGACAGATGTCGCAAGCCAGCATCATTGCGGCGCCATCCAAACAATTTGTCCGTCGGCATCGGTGAACGCCATAAGCGGCTTTCCCTGCGCAAGCGCGAGAGCAGCGCGCGCCCTGCGGTCTGCGTCGAACAACCTGAACCCTACACCGGCAGTGTTGATGGCCAGTTCCAAGCGCGGGGTGCCGTCTGCGTCAGAAAACGCGAGAGACGGGCCGGACGCGTCGATACTCAGGCCGCCACGTGGTATGCCGTTCGGATCGTAGAATCGAAGTCCGGGGCCGCCTGCTATTGCGAGTGCGGCGCGAGGCTTGCCGGCGGCATCCACGAGCGTCAGCTTGGTCACTTCAATTTCGGTTGGTCGGGTTGCCGCACCCAGGAGCGTGGCCGACAGCAGTACCAAGACGACGACGAAGCCCCCCGAGCGCAGCCGGCGATTCTGTCGCTCCAAAGCTTCAAGGCGGCGCGTGAGCGATTCGAGGTTGGTCATCGGTGGCCCTCCATCGCGCCGATTCTAGGCGACCGGCGCGCCCTTCCAAGCGCGAATCGCGTTAGCAGACACGCGCCTAGAGGGACGGGTCGTACCAAAAGTCGGGCGGCTATCGGACGACGGCCGTTAGTAAGAGCCACGCCAGAAACAACAGCCACGCGTATGTCAGCGCCCTCTGCACCGGCGGCAATTCGGTTGGGTGGCGCGCCGAGCGCCGACTCGACCCTTGAACTGGGCTCGGTCGTTCCGCCCGTGCGCGAGCTGCGGCGGCGCGCTCAAGGGCGGCGAGGCACGTCCCACAGAATCGGACACCGCTGACGGAGGTCGTTCCGATCTGATCGCAGAACAGGCGGTTGCTGCACGCGCTGCAGCCGAAGCATTTGCAAAGGTCCGTTCTTGCTGCGGCTTCGGGGCGACCCCGTGGCGGTCGCCTCTCCGTTCTCGGCGGTGGATGGACCGGTGCTCGCCCAACTTGCTCAAGGGCGATGTCGTAGGCCGCCACAAGGTTCTGAAACGCGACCTTCGAACCGCCGTTGTCGGGGTGCGCCCGCTTCGCGAGCCGCCGATACGCTCGGCGCACGTCGTCGAGCGATGCGTCAGGGAGAAGGTCGAGCGCCTTCAGCGCTGCGGCGCCGTCAATCATTGGGCGCCGATTCTAGGGGAGCGGTGCGAGGTTCCAAGCGGGAACTGCAACTCAACCGTGTAGATCTGCGGCGTCTGCCCCGAGTGCGATCATCGCGTCCTGCACCGTTGCGATGACTTCCTGCAGCGTGGTCAGCGGTCGCTGCCCGAGGGGCATGAGCAGGGAGACTTTGACGACGGCGCGGCTCAGAGCGAGCCATGCCCCTCCGGCTTGTGATGTAAGGGCACGCTGCGGCGCGCCGCGCCCACAGTCGCGGACGCCGGCGAGGCAAGCGGCGCCCCTTGCGGCCCCCGCCACCACGTCTGACAGCGTCACTGCGACGGCGGTCTCGTCCGCTACCCGGCCCGCCCAACCTGCGGAGTCGCCTGTCGCCGGGCGCGACACGCGATTTGCTAGGCGATAGGGCAATGATGGGGATCAGTCGGCTTGCAGATCGCATGCGCGATGCGGTGAGCCCGGCGATCCGCGCCCGCTTGCGCAGCGAGACCGCGCCGCAGGTGGCGGACCGCG